>CALFZM010000404.1 GCA_937952235.1 uncultured Opitutia bacterium
GCCGCCGCGGACGAGGACGATCGAGTGCTCCTGGAGATTGTGTCCCTCGTCCGGAATGTACGAAATGACTTCATTGCCATTCGTGAGCCGAACCTTCGCCACTTTCCGAATGGCCGAGTTGGGCTTCTTCGGTGTGCGGGTCATCACCTGAACGCAAACACCGCGACGGAAGGGATTGCCATCCAAAGCGGGCGACTTCGATTTGGCGGTCACCTGACGGCGGCCCTTGCGCACGAGTTGATTGATGGTCGGCATACGAAAAAGAAAAACTTACGAGTGGAAAGTGGCGAAAAGGGGACGACGCTACTTTACGCCTAAAGCTCGGCAAGAACTTTTTGGCGGAATGTGGCGGTATTCACAAAACCGAAGCCTGACGGTTCCCCCCAGACGGGCAGGCGTCCACCGGCGCGAGCCGGAAAAGCGTGGTTCCTGTCGGAGAATCGCCGAGCGTTGGGGCCTCGGACAATTTCTCAAGGGAGAATTATTCACAATCGCCCCCGGCTGCGGCGCCAGTCACTTGGTCGGGGAAAAAAACACCCGCTCACGAGGAGCGGGTGTGAAAACCGAACGGAGCAAAGCTCGACGAGCGATTTTTTGGCGGGAGGGATCGTCAGGTTGCTGGCGAGGCATGCGGGCGACAAGGCCAAAATCCATGCATGGCGCGAGAGACTGAGTTGCCCCAGTTTCGAGCGATACCCCTCGGCAGTGAAGAGTGCTACACGCTTATGCGGCTTCCCCCGTCGAGACCATCCTACCTCTCGGCTTCGTTGCGAGGAGCCTTCCTTCCGCCTGTCACACTCGACCTGGAGTTCACCTGATTATTCATGCGCAAGTCGAAGCAATGGACCGTATGTCACCCGCGGCGTGGCGGATTTTCTGAAACCGTGCGAGGTCACGATCGACCGGCGGATGTCGACGCGCGTCCTCCGGAGGCCGCTGCGCGCAGGAACGCACAGACCATCTCCGCGTCGGGCTAGCCCACGGCCCGGGCCGACGCCTCGGCGGCAAGAATGGAGTGGGACTCCGGTGAGCGCCGCGCCCGGTCTCTCGGCAGCGCCGGCGAGAACTCCGCTCCCCGCCCGTCGCAGGATCAATGGCAACGTCGCACATGGCGGCGGCTCTCGCGCCGGCCAATTCGCGAAGAAGCGCGACCGTCCACCACCCGGCCTCGACGTTGCAGCGGAGGCGAACGCCCGGGGGCGGCGTGGGCGGAATCCACCGGTGGTGCCGAAGGGCGCTCGATCTCGAGCCGTTCGACCGGACGCGCAGCGAACTGCTGGCTTGAGCGGAAGCCTGGCGCCGGAAGTCGATCAACACGGAGTCGCCCCGCGATCGAGGTTTTTTCGCGCGCCGGCGGCTGCGCTGGCCGCTCGACCCTAATCGTCGTCGCGCTCGCGATCGCGCGCTGTTGTATCGGGGACGTGGAGACGTCGCGGTCGCTTTGCCTCGAGTTCCAGCACGATGCCTTGGGAGCCCAAGGCATCGCGCTAGTCGGTCGCCACGATCCTCGCGGCTTTGCGCGTAAAGCCTCCGCCGCGGTCAGCACCCTTAGGCTGCCTGCCCCCTGCGGTCCGGAAGCATCCGGTATCCCTATTGGGCGACATACCAGACGCCCGCGACGCTCACTGCCGAGGCGCGATTGCTGCGCACACGGCCTTGTTTGGTGCGGACCCTCAGTTCCACCCGCACTCGATCGCCCTCTCGAACGGTGTCGACCACGGTCACCGAATCCAGTCCACCCTCCGGCTTGAGCGCCGCGGAAGCCAGTTCCGCCGCGAGCCGGACCACCGGCTCCGCCCGGGCCCGATCGTTGGGCGCGACACAGGCCAGGGCGTCCGTCGCGTCGCCTCGCGAAACCGCGGCGACGTAGCGCGCGGCCACCGCACCGGCGGAGTTGTCATCGTCCGTCCAGCGGGTGCAGCCGGGAGTCACCGCCAGCAGGATTGCCATTGCTGAACGCCGTAGGCAGGAGCGGAGACTGACGGCGACGGGGTGCGGCATGGGAGGGGAACGCCGGCGCCGGCGTCGACAGCGAAGCGGACTTCGCCGCGCTGCCTTGCAGTCGGGTCAGTTTGGAATGTCCGGTTCCACCAAGGCAGCAAGCTGAACCAGCGACTCCTGCCAACCGCAGTAGCACGCCTCCGCGGGAATGACCTCCGGCACTCCTTCCTGCACGATCTGCACGTCCGTGCCGCACGACACCGCCCTCAAGGCGACCGTCACCACCATCTCGCCGGGAAGATTGGGATCATCGAATTTGTCCGTGTAGCGCACCTTTTCGTTCGGGACCAGTTCGAGGTACTTGCCGCCGAAAGAGTGGCTGTGTCCCGTGGTGAAGTTACGAAACGACATGCGGAATGAGCCGTTCACCTGGCCTTCGAAATGATGCATGGTCGCGGTGAAGCCGTGGGGCGGAAGCCACTTGCACATGGCATCGGCCTCGAGGAAAGCCCGGTAGACTTTCTCCGGTTTGGTGCGAATCACGCGGTGCAGGCGAATGGTATGGGTGGACATGGTGGGTTATTGAGGTTGGGGGACGGCACGCCCGAGCGGGGGAACGGCCGATGACATCACTACAACGATCGGTGCGGCGCCGTCCGGACCCGTCCTGTCACTTTTTCGCGCCACCGGGTATTTCACTGGGGAAATCGAGCCCGGTCGAGGCCCGGCACAATCCGCAGTGCGTTTAAAAAATAAACCTTCCGCAGGACGTCGTCCGGCAAATCGAGGCCGTACATCGCCCAGAACGCGTGGTACTTCTTGTGATAGGGAAAGTACTCGTCCGCGCTTTCGAGCACGCGGAAGTAGGTCTTGTACTCGGACGGGACCCACGAGTCTTTGCCCATGAGAATCCGATCCTGGTACTTGATGAAAAACTCCCGCGCAAAGCGCGGCTGGCGCGCGGGCTCGTAAATCACCGCACCGAGTTCAGTCATCATGTTCGGCATCTCATCAAGCAGCTGGCCGAGCCGCGCGAGGTCCTGGCCGTACCACCCGAGATGTGCACTGATGAAGGTCGTGCGGGGATGCCGGCGGATGATGGCGTGCTGTTCGGCCATCAGCGTGTCGAAGTCGGGCAATCCGTCGCCCAATCGGCCACGGCTGGGGTGTAGGGTGAGTTCGAGCCAGCGCTCGTTCTTCTCATCGACCGGCAGAAAAAATGCCGGGGGTTCTCCCGTGTGAATCAGGACCGGGATCCCCAGCTCTCCGGCTTTGGCCCAGACAGGGTCAAAGCGCGCATCGTGGGTGGGAATCCGGCGCCCCTGGCGGTCGCGCAGCGTCATGCCGACGTTCTTCGCGATCTTGAGTCCACGAGCGCCGCCTTCCCTGACGTCGCGCTCGAGCTGCCTGGCAGTGTGCGCGCCCCACTCCGGATCGTCGATATTCTCGAAGTTCAGGTTTGCGAACGTCACGATGCGGCCCGGCGCGACACGCTCGTTAAGGAGCACCTGATCGCGCAGCGCCTGGCCCGTCCCGCCGCTCAGGTTGACCATGATAGCCATGTTCATCGCGTCCATTTCCTTGACCACGCCAGCGAGCGAGGTGGGCGAATGTCGTCGCTGGTGATTGTGCACGTCGATGAACGGAAACTTCGCCCTCCTGATTTCCTGCCCGGGGACCTTGAGCATCGAGACAGGATTGTAGTCCTCGAACGACATGGCCGGGCGATTTTGGACCGCTCGCTCGGGCTGCGCTGGCAGCAGACTCGCTGAAAGGAGGCAGGCGGCGAAAACGACCGCACACGCGCGGCCAGAGAGGCGGAGAATTTTCATGGGCGACAGGGTAAACGGAGGCAACGTCGGCCCGGGCGCACGTCAAGCGATCTGCCCGCACGGTAATGGCGTCCCCAAGGCCGCTGACGTTCGAGAGACCGCTCCGCAACGGCTGACGACAAGTCGCTCCGCCCTTCGCATGCTGGTGCAGGGCGAGCTGCCTGCGCTCGCTGGTAGAGCACGGGAAATGGACGCGGACTGACGGTTTCCGTGGGCGAAAAAAAGGCCGCGGGGGAAACCCGCGGCCTGAAATAATCCAAGAGAGAACCCGCTTAGCTCGCGGTCGCCGTTTCGGCCGGTTTGGGCTCCTCGACGGGAAGCTCCGCCCCGAAGGGCAGCGTGATCTTGAGCTGCTTGTAGGTCGGAAGGCCCGTCCCCGCCGGAATGAGGTGGCCCATGATCACGTTTTCCTTGAACCCCTTCAGGAGGTCGACTTTGCCAAGGGTGGAGGCGTCGGTGAGCACGCGCGTCGTCTCCTGGAAGCTCGCGGCCGAGATGAAGCTCTCCGTCTCGAGGGAGGCCTTGGTGATGCCCAGCAGGATCGGCTCGGCCTCGGCGGGTTTGCCGCCGGCTTCCTCGATCCGCTTGTTCTCGGCCAGGAACGTAGAACGATCCACCTGCTCGCCCCAGAAATTCTCCGTATCGCCCGGATCGGTGATCCGGACTTTGCGAAGCATCTGGCGAATGATGATCTCGATGTGCTTGTCGTTGATCGTCACGCCCTGGAGGCGATACACTTCCTGAACCTGCGAGATCAGGAAGTCGTAGAGCGCGGATGGCCCGAGAATCTCGAGGATCTCGTGCGGATCGGCGGCGCCTTCCGTGAGGTGCTGGCCCTTGTGCACCACATCGCCCGGCTGCACGATGATGTGCTTCCCGGTGGCAATGAGGTGCTCTTCTTCCTGGGCGGTCTCGTCGTTCTTCACGACCAGCTTTCGCTTGCCGCGAACGGTACCTTCAAACGACACGATGCCGTCGATTCGCGACATCTCGGCCGCATCCTTCGGGCGGCGGGCTTCGAAAAGCTCGGCCACGCGCGGAAGACCGCCGGTGATGTCCTTCGTCTTGGAGGCCTGGCGCGGTGTCTTGGCCAGCAGGGCACCGGGCGCAATCGTGTCACCCTCATTGACCGCGATCTGCGCGCCGACGGGAATCGAATAGGCCGCGAGCGGCTTGTTCTTGGCGTCGCGGACTTCGATCTGCGGGTTCAAGTCCTCCTTGTGTTCAATCACGACGGTGGCGATGCGGCCCGACGACTCGTCGAGTTCACGCTTCACCGTGACGCCGGGGATCATGTCCTTGAACGCGAGGGTGCCACCCTTTTCGGAGAGGACCGGGACGTTGTAGGGATCCCACTGCGCGAGCACGTCGCCCTTCTCGATCTTCTCGCCGTCGCCGACGTGAAGGAAGGAACCGACCACGATATTGTAGACTTCGAGCTCCTTGTCGTCGGCGTCGAGGATTTGGATCGTACCAGTCTTATTGAGGACGATCGAGCCACCGTCGGCGGTCTCGACGAGCCGCAGCCCGCGGTACTTGACCGTACCCGTTGAACGCACGCGAATCTCGGGCGTCTTGAATCCGCCGGAGGCCACACCGCCGATGTGGAAGGTGCGCATGGTCAGCTGCGTGCCCGGCTCGCCGATCGACTGCGCGGCGATGATGCCGACGGAGTCGCCGATCTTTGCCACCTTGTTGGTGGCGGGATTGATCCCGTACGATTTGGCGTCGATGCCGCCCTTGGTGACCGACGTGAGCGGCGACATGACTTTGACCCGCTCGATGCCGACCTCGTCGATCTTGGCGGCCATTTCCTCCGTGATGAGTTCACCGGAGCCTACCAGCAGCTCGGAGGGGTTCAACGGGTTGAAGACATCGTCGCTCGAGAAGCGTCCGATGATGCGCTCCTTCAAGCCGACGATATCGTCGTCACCCTCGAAGATCGCCTTCTTC
>CALFZM010000405.1 GCA_937952235.1 uncultured Opitutia bacterium
GATCAGCGCTTCGCGCAGCAGGCGCTTCTCGTTCTCCTCCACGGACAGCGACGCGCCCGCCGCGACCACCTGCGGGGACGCCGCCGGGGCGGAAGCGTGGGCCGCGCCCAGGCCGGGCAGCGCGGGCGGAACGCCGCGGAACTTCGGCTCGAGGTCGTACTCGGTGAGGCTTCCGCCCCGACGCAGCACGACCGCGTTCTCGCAGAAATTGCGCAGCTCGCGGATGTTTCCGGGCCAGGCATAGGCCTGCAGCGCGCGCAGCGCGCCGGGCTCGACCGTCAGCGGCGGCACCCCGTTCTCCTCGGAGAAAATGCGGATGAAGTGGGCGAGCAGCAGCGGCACGTCCTCCGCGCGCTCGCGCAGCGGCGGCATTTCGAGCCGCACGACGTTGAGCCGGAAGAACAGGTCCTCGCGGAACTTGCCCTCGCGCACCATCTGTTCGAGGTTGCGGTTGGTCGCCGCAACGAGGCGGACGTCGAGCTCGATCGGCTTGGTGCCACCCACGCGCTCGATGGCTTTGGTTTCCAGGAAGCGCAGCAGCTTGACCTGAGTGGACTGGGAGATCTCGCCGATCTCGTCGAGGAAGAGGGTGCCGGCGTCGGCCGACTCGAAACGGCCGATCCGCCGCTCCGTGGCGCCGGTGAACGACCCGCGCTCGTGGCCGAAGAGCTCGCTCTCGAGCAGGTTCTCGGAAAGGGCGGCGCAGTGCACGGCGACGAACGGACCCCGCGAGCGGGGACTCGACTGGTGGATCGCCTGGGCGATCAGCTCCTTGCCCGTGCCGGACTCCCCTTCGATGAGGATCGTGGCGCGCGACGTGGCGACGACCTTCATCTTGTCGACCACGGCCTTGAGCTTCGCCGACGTGCCGATGATGCCCTCGATCCGGAACTTCTCGTCGAGCCGCTCGTGCAGGTTCTGCACCTCGACCTCGAGGGTCTTGGTCTTCAGCGCCCGCTGCATCAGCACCTCGAGGCGCTCGATGTTGACCGGCTTCGTCAGGAAATCCACGGCGCCGCGCTTCATCGCCTCGACCGCGGTCTCGATGTTTCCGTACGCCGTCATCATCAGGACGGCGGGCCGGTGGGGGAGCGCGAGAGCCTTGTCGATGACCTTCAGCCCGGATTTGCCGGGCATCCGCAGGTCGGTCAGGACGATGTCGAACGGCTGGGTATCGAGCAGGTTGAAAGCTTCGTCAGCCGTGGATGCGACCGTGACGTCGTAATTCTCGGCCAATGCCTGCTGCAGCCCTTCGCGGGTGTGTTTCTCGTCGTCGACGATGAGCACGCTCGGCACCATGCGCTTATGAATCGGCCCGGCGGGAACACGGTCAACGGGAAAGCGCGGCGCGCCAGGCGGGAACGAAAAAACCCCGCGAAACCGTGAGTTTCGCGGGGCAAAAATCCATCGCCGAGCCGCGACGAGCGCGGGATGGCCGTGCCATCCGTAGCTTCGCTCGCCGGCGGGAAGCATCCCTCATCATCGCAGCGCTGCGGCGAAGGATGGTGCTCGGGACAGGACTCGAACCTGCACGCCTTGCGGCACATGCACCTCAAACATGTGTGTCTACCAGTTCCACCACCCGAGCATTCGGAAAAATGGAAGGCGGACTAAGAGTCATCGCCCACGGGTTGTCCAGCCCTGAAATGCACGGCCGGCGATTTCTAGCGGCGCTGGCGCTCGACGAGCCCCCGGGCCAGCTCAGCCGCAAAGAAGGGACCCTGGTAGATCATGCCGGTGTACACCTGCACCAAGGTCGCGCCGGCATCGAGTTTCGCCGCGGCACTCTCGATGTCGACGATGCCGCCGACGCCGATGATCGGCAGCCGGCCGGAGGTGACGCGCGCGATGTAGCCGACAATCTGGGTGGAGCGGCGCGTCAGCGGTGCCCCGCTCAGGCCGCCCGCTTCCTGGACCGCCGCGAACGGGCCGGGCCGGGCCAGCGTCGTATTGGTCGCGATGATGCCGTCGAGACCGTACTCCGCGATGACGCCGAGGACGGCATCGATCTGCGGCCAGGTGAGGTCTGGGGCGATCTTCAACAACACGGGCACGGGGCGACGTCCGGCCTGCGCGGCCCGGGCGCGATTGGCGCCGGTGATCGCCGCGAGCAGTTCGCGGAGCCGCGCTTCATCCTGAAGTTGGCGCAGGTTGGGCGTATTGGGACTCGAGACGTTCAGGACCAGGTAGTCGGCGTGGTCCGCCAGGTGGCGGAAACTCTGCAGGTAGTCGTCCGCGGCCTGCTCGATCGCAGCCACCTTGGACTTGCCCAGGTTGATCCCCAGCGGAATGCGGCGACGCCCCGGAGGCGCCTGCCGCGCCAGTCGCGCGGCCACGGCCGCCGAACCCTCGTTGTTGAAACCCATCCGGTTGATCACGGCCTCGTGTTCCGGATAGCGAAACATTCGCGGCCGGGGATTTCCCGGCTGCGCGAGAGCGGTGACGGTGCCGATCTCGACATGGCCGAACCCAAGCGCCGCGGCCGCGGGCCAGGCCCGGGCGTTCTTGTCGAATCCGGCCGCGAGACCGACGGCGTTGGGAAAGCGCAGACCGAACGCCTCCACCGGCCGCGCCCGCGCGGTGCCGCGCCGCGTGCACCACTCCAACGCGCGCCGCACCGGCCCCATTGCCCCCAGCCAGGCCATCGCGTCGACGCCCAGCTCGTGCGCCCGCTCGGAATCCTGGCGGAAAAGATAGGGTCGGAAGAGCGTTTGGTAGATGTTCCCCATGTTACACGACCGTGAAATTCCCATGCGACTTTGGCAAGCGCGCCTCCGTGCCGAAGCCTAAGAAACAGAGCATTTTCCGCTCTGAAAACGCGGTCCACGCGCGCACCGCAAAGCCGTTGCTTTTGTGCTTGTTTTTTAAACCTCCCCTCGCACGCTGCGCGAAAATTCCACCGACCTTCCATGGCCAAAGCTACTTCCACTCTCGATTGGGCTATCGTTCGTCTCGGCGACGATCACAACTGGTGGGTCGCCGAAACGAGCGATCCGGTCCGGTGGGATGTGGATGGCCTGAGCATCGTCGATCCGCGCCAGTTGCAGCACCTGATCGAGCTCGTCGATCCGCTGCGTGATTACGGTTTCGACCAGGACATCTTCGAAGGTGCGTTCATTCCCTTCCGGATCGACAAGGACCTCGGCAATGGGAAGGTGCGGCTCAAGCGGGTGAAGGAGTCGCTGTTCGACTCCGAGGAGAAGCTCTTCGGCCTGCCCGATATCCTCGACGAGGAAAACGGGCCCTACGCCGACCTGCTTGATCACCTCACCCGTTGCCGGGTGAAGATGCTGAACGATCTCTTCAACTTTGAATCCAAGCTTTCCGTGGACGAGGTGGAGGACGAGATTCGCGAGGACCAGAACAGCAATTTCATCCAGGGCAAGGCGGTCCACACCTTCGAGGAACTCACCGCCATCCTCGACTACATGCCGGCCGGCTACGACGCCGACGAGGAGGCGCCGGCCAAGGACATCGAGGACGCGGGCGACGACGACCTGCCCGACCTCGACGAGGAGGAGGAAGAAAAGCTCAAGAACGACGAATCCCTGAAATGGGATGAGGACGACGAGGAAGGCGGCGACGACGCCGCCAAGAAGAAGGGCGAAGGCGAAGACGACGAAGATGACGAGGACGACGATCTCGACGGCGACGACGAGGACGACGACGAGGATGAAGACGAAAAGGACGAGGAGGAGGACGAGAAGCCCAAGAAACGTTCCAAGGGGAAGCGCTGAGCCTTCCCCGCTCCCGCGTCACAAAGGCAGCCTGTCCGGCTGCCTTTTTGCTTGGGGCCGGCGCCGCACCGAAGGCGGCGTTGCCTTTTCAGGCGCATCTGCCCACCTACCTGCCCATGCTTCCGCTCCGCCGTTTCCGGCCCGCCGGTCACGCCCGCCTCGCGGCCGTGCTGCTCCTGGCAGCCCTGCTGGCGGGCTGCGTGAGCGACGCGGTGACGCCCATGAATCCGGCCATCCCTGCCGCGGCGTCAACCGCCCAGCTCCGTCCGGGGGATTCGCTCAACATCGCCCTGCAGGGCGTGCCCGACGCGAACACCTACCCGGTCCAGATCGACGAACAGGGGCTGATCAGCCTGCCCTTCATCGGTACGATGACGGCCGCAGGTCTCGGCACCGCCGAACTCTCCCAACGTATCCGTGAAACCTACGTGGCGCGCCGGATCTACACGACGGTCGACGTCTCCGTGAGCGTGACGGAACGCTTCATCTACGTCGGCGGCGAAGTCCAGCGGCCGGGTCGCATCGTCTGGAGTCCGGATCTCACCGCCGCCAAGGCCATCCAGTCGGCCGGCGGCTTCACGCTCTACGCGAAGGAGACGGCGGTGAGCCTGATCCGCGACCAGAACGCCTACCCCATCGACGTGAAGCTGGCGCAGCGGAATCCCGCCCAGGATCCCCGCCTGGTCCCCGGCGATTCGCTGCAGGTGCCGCGGTCGCCCTTTTGAGGGCGGAGCCGCTTTTGGACTTCCGGGGAGGAAGACGGGCGTGCGCAGGCACCGGACGGAAGTTGCGGACGAGGACGTCCGCGCTCCGCGGGGCTACCGGAGCGCTCGCGCCATCTCGCGGGCAAAGTACGTGAGAATCAGGTCCGCTCCGGCTCGCTTGATTGCCAGCAGCGACTCGTGCCGGCAGCGGTTCAGGTCGAGCCAGCCAAGGCGGGCGGCCGCGTGGATCTGCGCGTATTCGCCGGAGATCTGGTAGGCCGCGACCGGCTTGCGCGTGGCTTCGCGCACGTCACGGATGATATCGAGATAGAGCCCGGCGGGCTTCACCATCAGGATGTCCGCGCCCTCCGCGTCGTCGAGCAGCACCTCGGTGACCGCCTCGCGCCGGTTGGCCGGATTCATCTGGTAGGTTGCCTTGCTGAGCAGGCGCGTACCGGCCGCCTGCGCGCTGCCGACCGCGTCGCGAAACGGGCCGTAGTAGGCGGAATTGTATTTGGCGGCGTAGGCGAGAATGCCGGTGCCGGTGAACCCGGCCGCGTCGAGCGCGCGGCGGATGGCGCCAACGCGGCCGTCCATCATGTCGCTGGGCGCGACGAGATCGACTCCGGCGCGCGCCTGCAGCACCGCCATGCGGCAGAGGATCTCCACCGTCCGGTCGTTCTCCACGTCATCCCGCGCCGGCGTCAGCACGCCATCGTGCCCATGCGACGTGTAGGGATCGAGCGCCACATCGGTGATCACCGTCAGGTCCGGCACCGCCCGTTTCACCGCCCGCACCGCGCGCAGCACGAGCGTCTCCTCGTTGAGGGCCTGGGTGCCCTCGTCGTCCTTGAGCTTCGGATCGAGCTTGGGAAACAGCGCGACGGCCGGCACGCCGAGCCGGTGCAGCGCCCGGCACTCCTTCACCAGGTCCGTGACGTTGAGCCGGAACACCCCGGGCATCGACTTGATCTCGTCCGGTGGCTCCTTCCCCTCGACCACGAAAAGCGGGGCAATGAAGTCCGCGGGGCGCAGCACCGTCTCCTCGACCATCGTGCGGAGGCTGGCGGTGCGACGAAGCCGGCGGGGACGTTGCGCAAGCGGGAGCAGGGGTGAGTGGGCCATGGCGGTCGGACCGGACGCTAAGGCCCGGTCGCCGCGGCGCGACACGAAACTGCCCACGAGGTGGAGCAGCCTGTCCCCAGGCTGCTTCTCCCCTCCCTCAAAGCCGCGCGTTGACCCCGGCGAAGAACCCGGGCGTGAGCACGCGCCGCTGCGAGGGCCTCGGACCGCGGTCGGTGCCGGTCTCGAACTCGCCGAGCACGTTGTTCACGTCGAGATAGACGCTGAAGCGCCGCGTGAGCTGGTACATGGTCTTGAGGTCGAGCGTGTCGCGGCGGATGCGATACACGAGCTGCGAGTCGACGGCGTTGTAGGTCGTGAGGTACCGGCCGCGGTGATTGAACTGCAGCCGCACGGTGATCTTGTTGCGGATATACGAGACCCCGAAGTTCGACGTCTCCGGATTGAAGCCCGCAACCTTGCCCTTCGGGTTGGGCGCGACGGCGATGGCGTTGCCCGCGCCGTAGTTTCCCTCCGTTTCCATGCGCGTGTAGTTGGCGTACGCCGCGAAGCCGCCGAGCCAGCCGGGCAGGAACGTGAACTGCTGGCTGTAGTTGAGCTCGAAGCCGCGCACCTTGGCCGCGCCGCCATTGAACTGGGTGGTCAGCGTGTAGCCCGCGTAATCGCCACCGAAGCCGTTGTCCGCCCCGGCCGGCACCGCGATGCCGCCGGAGGTGAAGATGAAGTTCTTGATGTTCTTCTGGAAGAGCCCGACGGAGACGATGCCGGCCGGCTCGAAGTAGTATTCGGCCGACACGTCGAAATTGTCCGCCGTCTGCGGCTTCAGGCTCGGGTTGCTCGTGGAGATCGTCTGGTTGTCGAAATTGACGTTGGTGCGCGGGATCAACTGCCCGATGCCGGGGCGGCCGACATTGGTTGAGTAACTCAGGCGCACGATGAGCCGCTGCAGCGGCGAGTACTTGAAATGGATTCCCGGGAGGACGTTTTGGTATTCGCCCGACCGCACCTGCCGGCCGCCGAATTCCGCGAACGTACGCCGCGTGATCTCCGCTTCGGTGAGCGGCCCCACGAACGCGGCGCGCCGGGCCCGTTCCTCCGGCGTGATTGCCTGGAGGGCGCCCTCGCCCCGCGTCTCCGTCCGCTCCACGCGCAGCCCGCCCAGGATCGAGAGCCGGCCGATCTGCACGTTGCCCATCAGGTACGCCGCCGCGATTCGCTCCCGGAAGCGCTGGTCGCCCGTGAGCTGCGTCTGGAGATTGGTGGCCAGCTCCCGCACGAAGAGGCGCGGCGAAGTCTCGAGCGCGGTGTCGATGAGCTGGTTGTCGTGGCCGGGGAAGGCCGGGATCGGCACGTCGGGGAACCGTACGTAGTCGTTGTGCAGCCGGCCCCGCTCGAGGATGCCAAACTGCGCGAGGTTGTCGTCGTTGCGGCCGGTCGCCGGGTTGAGCCCCATGACGCCATCGGGGCCCACGTAATTGCCGGTCCACTGCGTCGCTTCGAGCGTGCGGCTCTGCTCGCGCAGGCGCAGGCCCGCCTTCAGGTACGCGGGCACGGGCAGCGCGAAATTCCGCCGGGCGTTGAGCGAGGCGCCTTCATAGCGGTCCCACCCGGCGCGGCGGTCGATCCGGTAGCGGTTCTCGCTGTAGCTTGCGGGATCCGAGATGCTCGGGCCCGAGACCTGCGTGACGACGGGAAAGTCCGAGCGGTTCCGCTGGTCCACGGTGAAGCCGATGCCGCGCGCGGTGAGCTGGAGGTTGCGCTGGCCGGAGTAGTTGGATTTCGAGTCGGACTTGTAGAGGTTCCAGTCGATCTCCGCGGTATCCAGCTTGTGGACACCGCCGAGCTGGTGGTAGAGCGTCTCGGCGTCCTTGTAGGCGTTGTCGGCCGAGATGTTCAGCACGCTGTTGTTCACGCCGCGGACGGTGGTGAACGTGTTCGTGTAGCCGGGCAGGATGCCTCCCGTCCCGGTCGGATTGCCGGCGGCGTCGAGCGTGGCGACGGTCTGCGGCGTGGTGAAGTTGGCGATCCGGTCGGTATCGTGGTCCGTCAGCCGGTTGACCGTGGTGCTGAAGTAGAACCGGGAACGCTCGCTCAGCTTGTAGTCGAGCCGCGCGCCCCCGCCCCAGCGCGAGGTGAACAGCCGCTCGTCCGTGTACTGCACCTGGTTCGTGTACGTCTGGCCCGAGACGCCGTTGGCCAGGGCCTGGCTGGTCTGCGTGACCGTGTCCTGCGGCGTGAAGAGCTTGCGGTGCCCGAAGTTCACCGCGACGGCGAGCCGGCCTTTGAACACTTCCGAATACGACACGGCATAGTTGTACGGCAGCCCCGTCATGCGTTCGTCGAACGGCCGGTAGGTGAGCCCTGCGGAGATGCGGATCATCCGGCCCTTGGTGTCGAAGCCGGTCTTCGAGACCATGTTCACCGCACCGCCGATGGAGTCGCCGTCCATGTCCGGCGTCGGCGACTTCACGACCTCCATGCGCTCGACCGTGTCGGCGCTGACGGTCTGGAACTGGTACTCGCGCGTCGAACCCGCCGAGGCCGCGTCGGCCAGCCGGTTCCCGTCCATCGTGATCGTGGTCAGGTTCTGGTTCAGACCGCGGATGCGCACGTACCGGATGGTACCGTCGACGGTGTCGCCCTCGATGCCGGGCAGGCGGACGAGCAGGTCCGCCGGATTCTGCGCCAGGTTGCCGAAGGCGTCCGTGGACACCACGTTCTTCACTCCATCGGACAGCCGCTGCAGCGTGACGGCCTGGGCGTTGCCCTCCCGCTCGCCTGCGACGACAAAGGTGCCAAGCGTGTAGACCTTCGACGAGAGTCGCACCTCGCGTCGCGTGGGCGCGCCCGCCGCGACCGTGAGCGGCACGGACGCGGGGTCGAGGCCCGCGTAGGATACGACGAGCGTGGCGGCGCCGTGGGCCACGTCGGCGAAAGCAAAGGCGCCTTCGCGGTTGGTGAGCGTTTCCCGGCCCGTGCCCTCGAGGACCACGCGTGCGCCCTCGAGCGCGCGGCCGGTGGCGTCGTTGACCACGACGCCGGTGAGCGACGATTGCGCGAGCGCGGCGAGCGCGGTGAGCAAGAAGCCCGCGCAGAGACGGGCGAGAACAGGCAGGGAGCGATTCATGGGCAGGGGAAAAGGCGTCGTCCGGGGCGGTTTCGCCTCGGAAGGAGCGGCGGGGTTGGAGGGGCGGCCCGATCCAACCCAGCCGCGGTGCGGTCGCAATGACGTTCTCGCGCGGCGGGCCGCACGGCGGCAGGCGCCCCACGCCGGCCTCGCCGCGGAAAAACGCCTTTTCGGGCCGGGGGAAACCCGCTAGGCACACCGTTCCTTCTCGTCCATGTCCATCCGCCTCCACGACTCGCTGTCCCGTGAGCTGCGCCCCCTGCAGCCGTCGCATCCCGACGGCGTGTATCGCTTCTACAACTGCGGGCCGACCGTCTACGCCCCGGCGCACATCGGGAACTTCCGGACCTTCGTGGTGAACGACGTGCTCCGGCGGCTGCTCGAACTGGAGTTCGGCCCCGCGCGGGTGAAGCACGTGCGCAACCTCACCGACGTCGACGACAAGACGATCCGGCGCGCGCGCGAGGAAGGCCGGCCGCTGGCCGTCGTCACGAAGCAGTGGACGGACAAATTTCACGCCGACTGCGCCGCGCTGAACTGCCTGCCGCCGCACGTCGAGCCGACCGCGACCGGTCACATTCGCGAGCAGGTCGACATGATCGACGTGCTGATGCAGAAGGGAAACGCCTACCGCGCGCCTGACGGCTCGGTGTACTTCAAGGTGGGCTCGTTCGACGGCTACGGCCGGCTGTCCCGCGTGAAGGAGCGCGAGCTGCAGCTCGGCAGCGCGCTCGCCGGGAAGCCGCAGGCGGCCGACGCCGACGAGAAGGAGGACGTCAGCGATTTTGCGCTCTGGAAGGCCCACAAGAACGAGGACGGCGACAACGCGTGGGACAGCCCTTGGGGTCGCGGCCGGCCCGGCTGGCACATCGAGTGCAGTGCCATGAGCAAGAAACACCTCGGCGATACGATCGACCTGCACACGGGGGGCGTCGACCTGCTGTTTCCGCACCACGAGAACGAGATCGCCCAGAGCGAATGCTGCAACGGCGTGCCCTTCGCGCGCCACTGGTACCACAGCGAGCACCTGCTCGTGGACGGCAAGAAGATGAGCAAGTCGCTCGGCAACCTCTATACCCTCGACGACCTCGTCGCGAAAGGGTTCTCGCCGATGGCACTGCGGTACGCGCTGCTGGCCGGGCATCCGCGGAAGCAGCTCAACTTCACCCTCGATTCGCTGCACGCGGCCGAGAAGGCGCTCGGCACGCTGCGCAGCTTCCGCGCGAGCCTCGCGCCCGCCGACGGAGACGAACAGGCGTTTGCCGCGGTGCACGCCGCCCTCGACGACGATCTCAATACGCCAGGGGCCCTGGGCGCCTTGTTCACCGTCGTCAACCGCGGCCCGGCCGGCGTGAGCCTGGCTGCCTTCGACCGCGCGCTCTTCGCCTTCGGCCTGAAGCTCGACGCCCCTGCCGCGCTGAAAGTCGAAACCCCCGCCGCGATCCAGGCCCTCGCCGAGAAACGCTGGGCGGCGAAACAGGCGAAGGACTTCGCCGCCGCCGACGCCCTGCGCAAGGAACTCACCGCCGCCGGCTGGTCGATGCTCGACCGCAGGGACGGCTACTCACTGGAACCGGCGAAGAAGTGATCAGGCCGCCCGGCCCTTTTTCCGCAACGGCCGAATCTGCACCACATGAGCCGGGTTGACCGCCATCGAGAATTCATCGCCTTCCTCGGGATGAAAAATCAAGTCGCCGGTCTTGGGATGAATCGTCGCGTAGTCCGGATGTCCGATGATGTGCCGGTCCCCACTCGAAAGCGTGATCTCGACCGGAAAATGCTTCGCTGAACCCAGTAAGCGTTCGACGGATCTCATGGGCGGAAATTAGTTCGTGCTGCGTGCCGTTCAAGCGTCCACTTTCCTCCAATCTGAGTATGCCGATGACTCCGCTCGAAGAACTCCGCCACTCGTGCTCGCACGTGCTGGCGACCGCCCTGCTCCGCGTTTTCCCCGACGCCAAACTCGACATCGGCCCGCCGACGGACACCGGGTTCTACTACGACGTCGACCTCGAGCATAAGCTCACGACCGACGACCTCGCCAGGCTCGAGGCCGAGATGAAGAAGATCGCGGACGAGAACCAGGCCTTCACCCGCAAGGAAGTCTCCCGCGACGAAGCCATCGCGATCATCCAGGGCATCGGGCAGGAGCGCTACAAGCTCGGCCGGCTCGCCGACATCCCCGAGGGCGAGAAGATCTCATTCTACCAGAACGGCGAGTTCGTCGACCTCTGCGCCGGCACGCACGTGCGGTACACGTCGAAGCTCAAGGCGTTCAAGCTGCTCTCGATCGCGGGCGCCTACCATCGCGGCGACGAGAAGAACAAGCAGCTCCAGCGCATCTACGGCACCGCCTTCCCTTCGAAGGACGAGCTGGCGAACTACCTCACCCAGCTCGAGCAGGCAAAGCTGCGCGACCACCGGAAGCTGGGGCGCGAACTGAAGCTGTTCCACATCGATGAGGACGTGGGCCAGGGCCTGATCCTCTGGACGCCCAACGGCGCCGTCATCCGCCAGGAGTTGCAGACGTTCATCAGCGAGGAACTGCGCAAGCAGGGTTATCACCAGGTCTTCACGCCCCACATCGGCAAGCTGGAGCTCTACAAGACCTCGGGCCACTTCCCCTACTACAAGGAATCGCAGTTCTCCCCCGTGATCGAAAACGACTCCCTGGCCCGCGCCATCGGCGAGAATTGCGCCTGCGGCGAGGTGTTCGCCCGGCTCGAGGCCGTCTCGGGCAAGCTGCGCGAGTCGATCAACCAGCGCACCGGCCGCGAGGCCATCACCGCCGATCGCGTGCGGCCCGACGACCAGTTGCTCGACGGCTTCATGCTGAAGCCGATGAACTGCCCGCACCACATCAAGATCTTCGCCTCCCAGCCGCACTCGTACCGCGACCTGCCGGTGCGGCTCGCGGAGTTCGGCACCGTCTACCGCTGGGAACAGTCGGGCGAACTCAACGGCATGACGCGCGTCCGCGGCTTCACCCAGGACGACGCGCATCTCTTCTGCACCGAGGAGCAGGTCGCGCAGGAGGTGCTCGGCTGCCTTTCGCTGGTGAAGATCGTGCTCACCACGCTCGGCATGCAGGACTACCGCGTGCGCGTCGGTCTGCGCGATCCGGATTCCAACAAGTACACGGGCGACGCCGCCAACTGGGACAAGGCGGAGTCCGCCTGCCGCGAGGCCGCCAAGACGCTCGGCGTGCCCTTCACCGAGGAGCCGGGCGAGGCGGCGTTCTACGGGCCGAAGATCGATTTCGTGATCAAGGACGTCATCGGCCGCGAGTGGCAGCTCGGCACGGTCCAGGTCGATTACAACCTGC
Source organism: uncultured Opitutia bacterium (assembly GCA_937952235.1). GTDB lineage: Bacteria > Verrucomicrobiota > Verrucomicrobiia > Opitutales > Opitutaceae > ER46. The sequence goes on from CALFZM010000405.1 coordinate 11,977, forward strand.
CGATCCGCTTCGATCTTTCCTATATCGGCGCGGACAACGCCGCGCACCGGCCGGTGATGATCCACCGCGCGCCGTTCGGCTCGATGGAGCGGTTCTGCGGCGTGCTCATCGAGCACTTCGCCGGGGACTTCCCGACCTGGCTCGCGCCCGAGCAGGTGCGGCTCGTGCCGATCAGCGACAAGACGCTCGACTATGCCCGCGGCCTGCTCGCGCGGCTCAAGGCCGAAGGCCTGCGCGCGACCCTCGACGAGCACAGCGACAAGCTCGGCGCGAAGATCCGCCGCGCGGAGCTCGACAAGGTGCCGTACACGCTCGTCATCGGCCAGAAGGAGGCCGAGGCCCAGAGCGTTTCCGTCCGTTCCCGCGCGCGGGGCGACGAGGGCGTCATGACCGCCGACGCGTATATCGCGAAGGTGAAGGCGGAGATCGCCGCCCGCGCCCTGCCGGACAAGAAGAAAGCCGCGCCGGCGAGCCCCTGAGGTGGAACGCGCTGTCCCCAGCGCGTCTTCCCGCCCGACGTCCGGTGCCACGAGCAGCGTGGGGACGCGCTGCTGCCCCTTCCCTCAGATCGCCGGCTCGCCGCGCTCGTCGGTCCGGATGCGCACGACTTCCTCGAGCGGCAGGACGAAGATCTTGCCATCGCCGATCTTCCCGGTGCGGGCAGACGCCACGATGGCGTCGAGCGCCTTCGCCACGGTCGCATCGGGCACCGCGATCTCGAGCTTCACCTTCGGCAGGAAGTCGACGGTGTACTCGCTGCCGCGGTAGATCTCGGTGTGGCCCTTCTGGCGGCCGAACCCCTTGACCTCGGTGACGGTCATGCCTTCGACGCCGACCTCGGCCAGGGCCGACTTCACTTCCTCGAGCTTGAAGGGCTTGATGATGGCGGTGATGAGTTTCATGAGAACGGGTGCGCGGGATGGAAAGGTGCGCGGTCAGGACTTGGCCTCGTAGATGTAGCCCTCCTCGCCGTGGTCCGCGAGGTCGAGTCCCTCCTGCTCGGCTTCCACCGTCGGGCGGAGACCGATCGTCGCCTTGACGAAAAGGGCGATGGCCGCCGTGGCGACGACGGAGATGACCACGGTCAGAAGCGCGGCCTTCGTCTGCTCCCACAGGAGGCCCTTCATGACGCTCTCGATGGCGGGGTTCATCGCCGGCGTGGCAAACACCCCCGTCAGGATGGCCCCGAGCGTTCCGCCCACGGCGTGAATGCCGAAGGTGTCGAGCGCGTCGTCATAACCGAAGACCGCCTTGAGTTTCATGCAGAAGATGAACGGCACGATGCCGCCGAGCACGCCCATGATCACGGCGCTGGTGGCGTCGACGAATCCCGCGGCCGGCGTAATCACCACCAGGCCCGCCACCACGCCCGAGCAGAAGCCCAGGACGGAGGCGCGGCGCTTGGCGATGTACTCGAGCGCGCCCCAGGTGAACGAAGCGGCCGCGGCGGCGAGCGTGGTGGTCGTGAAGGCGTTGGCGGCGATGCCGTCGGCGGCACCCGCGCTGCCGGCATTGAAGCCGTACCAGCCGACCCAGAGCATGCCCGTGCCGACCATGCAGAGCACGAGGCTGTGCGGCGGCATCGGCGTCCGGCCGAAACCCAGCCGGGGCCCGACGATGAGGCAGAGGACCAGCGCGGACCAGCCCGAGCTCATGTGCACCACGGTCCCGCCGGCAAAATCGATGGCCTTGATCGAGCCGGCCGCGCCCGCCATCAGGCCGCCGCCCCAGACCATGTGCGCGAGCGGGAAGTAGACCACGAACATCCAGATGGCGACGAACAGCATCAAGGCGGAGAACTTCATCCGCTCGGCGATCGCGCCGACGATCAGCGCCGGCGTGATGATCGCGAAGGTGAGTTGGAAGATCGCGAAGACGTTCTGCGACACCCAGGGCAGCGTGGAGGGCGCGCTGGTCACCCCGCGGAAGAACATGTGGTCGAGCCCGCCGATGACCGGATTGCCCGGCGCAAACGACAGGCTGAAGCCGATCGCCCACCATAGCAGCGTCACCATGCCGGCGATCCCGAGGCACTGCGCGAGCACCGAGAGCACGTTCTTCCGGCGCACGAGGCCGCCGTAGAACAGCGCCAGGCCCGGCAGCGTCATGAAGAGCACGAGCGCGCTGGAAGTCATCATCCAGCCGTTGTGCCCCGGCCCGGGGCCGGCGACCTTGGACGCCACGTTGGCGGTCCGGGCGGCGTTGTTCATGTAGGCCTCGAGGTCGGCGACCCGCTGCTCCATCGTCGGCTCCGCCGGAGCGGGAGCCGCCGCGGGAGCGGGAGTCTGGCCATGCAGGGTGACGGCCGTGAGGAGCGCCGAGCCAGCGAGGACAAGCAGGCGGAGGGATTGCGCTAGGATGTTCATGGAAGATCGGGGCCCTATGAGCAGAATCGATGCCGGCCCTGCAGAATTTCCGCGGGCCGGGCACAAAAAAGCCGGGCCCTGGCAGGACCCGGCAAAAACGCTGACCGCCGGCGCAGTTCAGACGGCGGACTCGCCGCGCTCGTCGGTGCGGATGCGCACCACTTCATCGAGCGGAAGGACGAACACCTTGCCGTCGCCGATCTTGCCCGTCTTCGCCGCCTTGACGATCGTATCGACCGCCTTGCCCGCGAGCTCGTCGCCGACGGCGACTTCGACTTTCACCTTGGGCAGGAAATCGACCGTGTATTCGCTGCCGCGATAGATTTCCGTGTGGCCCTTCTGGCGGCCGAAGCCCTTGACCTCCGTGACGGTCATGCCCTCGATGCCGGCAGCGGCGAGGGCCTCCTTCACTTCCTCGAGCTTGAACGGCTTGATGATGGCGATGATGAGTTTCATGCGAGATGGATTCGTTGAGGTGGAATGGTGAGTGTGTCCAGGGCCGCAGGCAGGGCAAGTAATCGTTCCCGCGCGGCAGCCCCGTCCCGTTTATTTGTGGGCGCTCGTGAAGTTCGGATACGCCTCGTTGCCGTGTTCGCCGATGTCGAGGCCCTCGGTCTCCTCCTCGGGGCTGACCCGCAGGCCGATCGTGGCCTTCAGGGCGACGAAGAGGATCAGGGCGAAGGCGAACGAGAACGCGCCGACGGCGGCGATGCCCTTCAGCTGCGAGATGAGCTGCGCGGTGCCGGCCAGCTTGCCGAAGAACGCCACGGCGAGCGTGCCCCAGATGCCGCAGACCAGGTGCACCGAGATGGCGCCGACCGGGTCGTCGATCTTCACCTTGTCGAAGAAGATCACGGAAAACACCACCAGCACGCCGGCGATGCCGCCGATGAGCACCGAGGACAGCGCCGCCATCTGGTCGGCGCCGGCCGTGATGCCCACGAGCCCCGCGAGGATGCCGTTGAGGGCCATGGAAAGGTCGGGCTTCTTGATCACCACCCACGAGGCGATCGTGGACGAGACGCCGCCCGCCGCCGCCGCGAGGCAGGTGGTGACGAGCGTCAGGGAGACGGCGCCGGGATTGGCGGACAGCACCGAACCGCCGTTGAACCCGAACCAGCCGAGCCAGAGCAGGAACACGCCGATGGTCGCCAGCGGCATCGAGTGCCCCAGGATCGGATGAATGCGGCCGTCCTTCGTGTACTTGCCGAGCCGCGGCCCGAGCACGAGCGCACCCGCGAGCGCGCCCCAGCCGCCGACGGAATGGACGATGGTCGAGCCGGCAAAGTCGTAGAACGGCGTGGCCAGCGTGTTCAGCCAGCCGTTGCCCCACTTCCACATGCCGGTGATGGGATAGGAAATGGCGACGAAGAGCGTCGAGAAGATCAGGAAGGAGCCCAGCTTGACGCGCTCGGCGACCGCACCGGAGACGATCGTGGCCGCGGTGGCCGCGAACATGCCCTGGAAAAGGAAGTCGGTCCAGTAGGTGTAGCCCGCGTTGTAGACGCTGGTGAGCGACGCCACGTCATCGGAAATGCTGATGCCGAAGCCCGAGAATCCAAACCACTTGCCCGCGTAATCGGTGCCCGGATACATCAGGTTGAAGCCCACGATCGCGTAGGTCAGGAGGCCGATGCACGGGATCAGCGTGTTCTTGAAGAGGATGTTGACCGTGTTCTTCGACTGCGTGAGGCCCGATTCCACGGTCGCGAAGCCCAGGTGCATGATGAACACCAGGCCCGCGCACAGCATCATCCACACGTTGTTCGTCGTGAAGAGCGCGTATCCGGCCGACTCCTGAAAGGCCGCGAGATCCTTGAACTTGGGCGCGGCGGCCGCGGCGGCGGCGGCGGCGGGCGCAGCTTCCTGCGCCAGGCTGGTCGAGATCAGGGCCGGAATCGAGAAGATGCCTGCCATCTTCATCGCGCCGGACAGTTGCTTGGGCCGTAGCTTCATGAGTTTTGAGTGCGTAGGTTGAAGGGAATCCGTGTCGCCTACCGTCGGGATAGGTCCGGCTCCGGTTCAGCAGAGGGTATGCCAAGGCGAAGGCCTCCCCGTTTCGGGGACGCGCGCCGCTTTTCACCCGCAAAAAAAACGCGCCCCGGGCGGGGCGCGTGGGTGTCAGCCGGTCGAAGTCAGGACGCCCCTCACTCGGGCATCACGACGCCGATGTGCAGTTCCTTGAGCTGGCGCTCCGTCACCGGCGTCGGACTCTGCGCCATGAGGTCCTGGCCCTTCTGCGTCTTCGGAAATGCGATGACGTCGCGAATGCTCGTCGTGCCGCAGAGCAGCGCGCACATGCGATCGAGACCGAACGCGATGCCGCCATGGGGCGGCGCGCCATAGGTGAAGGCCTTCAGCATGTAGCCGAAGCGGCTCTCCACGACGTCGGCCGGGATCTTCAGCACGTCCTCGAAGACTCTCTTTTGCAGCGCCGGCTGGTGAATGCGGATCGAGCCGCCGCCGAGTTCCATGCCGTTCAGCACGACGTCGTAGTGCTGCCCGCGCACCGCCTTGGGGTTCGACTCCAGCAGGGCCGCATCCTCGGCCACCGGCGCCGTGAACGGGTGGTGCGTGGCGACGTAGCGGTTTTCCGCCTCGTCGTAACTCATGAGCGGAAAATCGACCACCCAGAGGAATTTCCAGTCGTCATGGCGGATCGTGAGCCTGCCGCGCTTCTGCAGCAGCGCCGCCGACTCCAGGCGCAGCCGGCCGAGGATGGCGCAGGCCTTCTCCCACGGCGCCGCCGCGAAGAAGATCATGTCGCCTTCCCCGATGCCCAGCTTGGCCGTGAGCTCGGCCTTCTCCGCCTCGGAGAAGAATTTCACGATCGGCGATTTCCACTCGCCACCCTCGACCTTGATGAAGGCCAGGCCCTTTGCGCCGAGCGATTTCGCGATCTCCTCGAGGTTCTTGAGCTCACCCTGGGTGAGATCGGCGAGGCCCTTCGCGTTGAGCGCCTTGATCACGCCGCCCCCCGCGGCGGTGGCCTGGAAGACCTTGAACGCGGAGTGGCGGAAGGTCTCCGTCAGGTCGACCAGTTCCAGCGCGAAGCGCACGTCGGGCTTGTCCACGCCGAAGCGGTTCATCGCGTCGACGAACGCCATCCGCGGGAACGGCGTCGGGATATCCTCCCCGCGCACGTCCTTCCACAGCTTCTTCAGCATGCCCTCGAAGAGGGCATAGATGTCCTCGCGCGTCACGAACGAGGCCTCGACGTCCACCTGGGTGAACTCCATCTGCCGGTCCGCCCGCAGGTCCTCGTCGCGAAAGCAGCGCGCGATCTGAAAATACCGCTCCACGCCCGCCACCATCAGGATCTGCTTGAACTGCTGCGGCGACTGCGAAAGCGCGTAGAACTGCCCGGGATGGATGCGCGACGGCACGAGGTACTCGCGCGCGCCTTCGGGCGTGCTCTTGAAGAGCGCCGGAGTCTCGACCTCGATGAACTCCTGGCTGTCGAAGTAGTCGCGGATCGACTTCGCCGCCCGATGGCGCACCTGCAGGTTGCGCCGCATCTTGGGCCGGCGGAGGTCGAGGTACCGGTAGGTGAGGCGCAGGTCCTCGTTGACCTTGTCGCCACCGGCATCGTCGAGCGGAAACGGGGGCGTTTCGGAAATGTTATGGATCTCGAGCGACGACGCCACGACCTCGATCTCGCCGGTCGGCAGACCCTTGTTTTCCGTCCCGGCCGGGCGGCGCACGACGCGGCCGGTGATGCCGATGACCGACTCCGGCTTCAGGTGCTTCAACTGGCCGGCGAGCGTCGCATTATCGTGCGGCTCGAGCTTGATCTGCGTGACGCCGCGGCGGTCACGCAGGTCGACGAAGATGATGCCGCCCTGGTCGCGGATCGTGTCGACCCACCCGAGCAACGACACGGTCGCGTCGATGTCGGGCACGGATAGCTGGCCACAGTGATGGGTGCGCTTCATGGAAAAGGTACGTGCGGAACTTGCAAACTAAGCGGTCCGCCCCGGCGACGGGCAAACAGAAACTGCGCCGCGGCCAGGCGCCGCGCCCGGCCCGGTCGCGCGACCGCGAAAGCGAGCCGGCACCTGCCGCGCCCCACCCTCCGTCACGTCCCGCGCCGCAGCCGTCTCCCGTGCGGAATCTAGCGGTTTGCATTCCGGCGCGGGCCCTGCACCCTCGCGCCACCCCGGCTATCCGGCAGCCGAGCCAGGCTGCGTCTTTCCTGCCCATCCCCATGGCCACCCAAAATCCGTATCCGGGAGATCAGCACTACCCTCACGCGCTCCGCGCCGCCGAGGCCGAGGCCGTCCGCGCCCGGCGCGCCGCCGCCGGCGTGCCCGCCGACGCTCCGCTGGTCGGCGTCGCCCTCTCCGGCGGCGGCATCCGCAGCGCCACCTTCTGCCTGGGGCTGTTCCAGGCGCTCGCCCGCCAGCGGCTCGTCCGCCGGATCGACGTGCTCTCGACCGTCTCGGGCGGCGGGTATTTCGGCAGCTTCCTGGGCACCGCCTTCATCCGCGATCACATGACGGCCGACGCCGTGGAGCGCGAACTGGCGGAAAACCACTCGTGGTCCGTGCGCTGGCTCAGGGAAAACGGCCGCTTCCTCTCCCCCAATGGCGCGGGCGACAACTGGCTGACCGCGGCGGTCGCGCTGCGCAACTGGGTGGCGCTGCACGTCGTGCTCCTTTCGTTCACCTTCTTCCTGCTCGGCATGGGCGTGCTGATCCGCGCCGATCTCTGGACCGGGCGCTACACGGGCGAGGCGTGGTTCGCGCTGGAACGCTTCCTGTGGGAAAACAGCGTGCTCGGCCTCTGGTGGAGCCCGTGGATCGTGCTGCCCGCCCTGCCCTTCGCGCTCGTCATGGTGCCGACCGGCGTGGCCTACTGGGCAACGCAGTGGCTGCCGGTCATGGGCGGGCTGCGCCGGGTGATCGGGCTGGTGAGCAAACCTGCGCGGGCGATGACGAGCCACGAGTTCCGCGGCCGCGCCCAGCATGTGCTCACGCGACTGTTCATGCTGGGATTCGTGCTCGCGGTCGTCTCGCTCGGCTTCGCGCTCGTCGACACGCTCGGCCAGACGGCCTATCTGGAGTGGTCGTTGACCGGGTTCGAGTTTCCCTCCCTCTGGGCGCTGCTTACCGGCGCGGGCGCGGCGCTGTTCGGCTTCGGCTCCAAGGTAGCCGTCTACCTCGAGCGGATCCTCGGCTTTCGCATCGCGCGGCTGCCGGCGAAGTTCGCGGCGCTCGTCATCGCGCTCACGTGGGCCCTGCTCGCGGTGGTCGCGCTTTCCGTCACCGCGCTGGGCTTCGCATGGGAATGGGAACTGGTGTGGAACGGCATCGAGTTCAAGCCCATGACCAGCAGCTGGACGATCCTCGTGGCGGTCACCGTCTGTTTCGTCGCCTCCTGGTTCTTCAGCCGCTCGTTCAGCTTCGTGAACCTGTCGTCGATGCAGCAGCTGTACGCCGCCCGGCTCGCGCGAGCCTACCTCGGCGCGACCAATCCGGAGCGGCGCCGGCACGAGAACCACAGCATGACGGACCTGATCCCGGGCGACGACGTGGGGCTGGACCAGTACACACCGCACCTGCAGGGCGGCCCGCTGCACCTGATCAACGCCACCGTGAACGAGACGATCTCGGGCAAGACCAACATCGAGCGCCGCGACCGCAAGGGCGTCGCGCTTGCGGTCGGGCCCGCCGGGCTGTCGGTGGGCATCGATTCGCACGCGCTCTGGGCAGAGGAGGCGGCGGCCTCGCGGGGACGGCTGCAGTTGCTGTGGGAGGTACCGCGACGCGGCATCCTGCCGCTGGCGTGCACGCCGGACGGAGGACGCTTTCACGCACTGTGCGACGACAAGGCGAGTGCCGCGGAGCCGGGCACCACGCCCCGGCAGGAGATCGAGGCGCTGCCGCTCGGTCGCTGGGTCGCGATCTCCGGCGCGGCCTTCACCACCGGCACCGGCGCCAACACCTCCCTCGGCCTGAGCCTCCTGCTCGGCCTGGCCAACGTGCGGCTCGGCTACTGGTGGGACAGCGGCATCCGCCCCGACCGCAGCGGTGCGCGCGCCTCCCACCCGACCTTCCTCGAGTACGCGAGCCGCGTGCTCAGCCGCGTGCTGCCGGTGCAGTCGTGCCTGATGAACGAGTTTTTCGCCCGCTTCCACGGCGCCGCCCGCCGCCACTGGTACCTCTCCGACGGCGGCCACTTCGAGAACACCGCGTGCTACGAACTGATCCGCCGCCGCGTGCCGTTCATCGTGTGCAGCGACGCCGGGCAGGACCCGCGCTACGAGTTCGCCGACCTCGCCAACCTCGTGCGCAAGGCCCGGATCGATTTCAACGCCGAGGTGCAGGTCGTGCGCCGCCGCGGCGACACCGCGACCGACGACCCCGGCGTGCGCTTCCCGCTCCCGCACCTCGAGGACCTCGTGCATCCCGCACTGCTCGACGTCATCGGCGTCCCCGAGGACTTCGCCGCGCTCGACGAGGAGGCGGCGGGAGAAGGCAAGCCCGCGGGCCGCCGCGCCAGCCGCTGCCATGCCCTGCTCGCCCGTATTCATTACCTGGATAAGGACGAGTTTTCCTGGCTGCTGGTCGTCAAACCCAGCCTGATGGGCGACGAGGCGGCCGACGTCGTGCAGTACCACTGCACGCACCCGCTCTTCCCGCAGGAACCGACCTCGGACCAGTATTTCGACGAGGCCCAGTGGGAGAGCTACCGCAAGCTCGGCGAGCACATCGGCACGGAGCTGTTCACCCCGCCGGCTGATCGCGCCCCCGTCGCGGGCCCGTCCTGGACTCCGTCCGAGTTCTGCGCCCCGCCGCTCCCCCCACCGCGCGCCGAGGCACCCGCGGTGGCGTCGGTGCCGCCCTTCGCGGAGGTCCGGGAACTCCCGGTGCCGGCGTCACCGCGATAGCCCGACCGCTTACGGAAGGCGGCCGGGGACGGCCGCGCTCCCGGGGAAAGGCCGTTCAGCCGGCGATCAGGCTCTCGCCCGTCATCTCGGGTGGCTTCGGCAGATTCATGAGCGCGAGCACGGTAGGGGCGATGTCCGCAAGGCGACCGCCGGAACGCAGGCTCGTCTTCCCGGCGGCAAAACCCGCGCCGACGACGAACACCTCGACCAGGTTCAGCGTGTGGGCGGTATGCGGACCGTTCACGGTCGGGTCCCACATTTGCTCGGCGTTGCCGTGGTCCGCGCAGATGACGCCGCGCCCTCCGACGGACTCCAGCGCGGCGAGGAGCTCGCCCACGCCCTGGTCCGTGGCCTCCACGGCCTTGACCGTGGCCGGCAGCGAACCGGTGTGCCCCACCATGTCGGGATTGGCGTAGTTCACCACCACCAGGCCGAACTTGCGGGAGAGGATCGCCTCCTTCGCCGCCCGCGTCACCTCGGCAGCCGACATCTCAGGCTGCAGGTCGTAGGTGGCGACCTTCGGGCTGGGCGGGCAGGCGCGTTGCTCGCCGGGGAACGGGTCCTTGCGATAGTTGTTGAAGAAGAAGGTGACGTGCGGGTTCTTCTCCGTCTCCGCGCAGCGGAACTGCGGCACGCCGGCGGCGCTCACGACCGCACCAAGGATGTTCTTCAACGGCTCCGGTTTCGGCGAGATCACCTGCACCGGCAGGCCCGACTCGTACTCGGTCATCGTCGCGTAGTAGAGGTCGAGCTTCGCGCCGCGGTCGAATTCCTTGAAGCCATCGAGCACGAACGCCTTCGTGAGCTCGCGCGGCCGATCGCCCCGGTAGTTGTAGAACAACACCGCGTCGCCGTCGCCAATCGTCGCGAGCGGGCGGCCATCGGTGCCCACGATCCAGGTCGGCGGGACAAACTCGTCGCCCTTCTGCGAATCGTTCAGCGGCTTGTCGTAATACGCCTGGACCGCGGCGGCGGCGTTGGGCGCGGTGGCCTCCGCCGTGCGGCCGGTCAGCATGGAATACGCCTTGCTCACGCGGTCCCAGCGGTTGTCGCGATCCATCGCCCAGAAGCGGCCGCAGACGGAAGCGATCCGCCCGATCCCGATCGCACGGCACTGCGCATCGACCTGCTGCACGTAGCCGAGCCCGCTGGCCGGCGGGGTGTCGCGGCCGTCGGTGAACGCATGGATGAACACACGGTCCGCCCCGAGCCCGTCCTCCTTCGCCTGGCGCAGGATCCCGTAAAGGTGCTCGAGCATGCCATGCACGCCGGCATCGCTCACGATGCCCATCAGGTGCAGCCGCGCCGCGGGCGAGGCCTTCACGCGGGCCACGGCGGCTCGCCACACGGCATTGGTCGCGAGGCGCTTCTCGGAGAAGAGCTTGTTCAACCGCACCAGCTCCTGGTCCACGATCCGGCCGGCGCCGATGTTCTCGTGCCCCACCTCGCTGTTGCCCATCACCCCGTCGGGAAGCCCCACGTCGAGCCCCGAGGCCCGGACCAGGGTGCGGGGAAACTGCGCGTGCAACCGGTCGTCGCAGGGCTTGCGGGCCTGGGCCACGGCATTGGTGGCATCCTGCGAACGATCGGGATTCTGGCCCCAGCCGTCACGGATGACGAGGAGGACCGGCGTGAAGGAGGAGCTCATGGGAAAAGGACCGACACGTTTGTCCGCCCCACCCGTGGGCGAAAGGCTAAACTTCCGTCACAATCGCCGCGCGGGGGGCCGCGAGCGGTTCGCAGTGAAATTTGCCCCGACTTGCGCCGAAACTGGCAATGCGTCTGCTATCCGGAACCCCGAATCCGCAGCTCAGGAGTTCGCACGATGTCCCTCATCATTCGCGACCAACTGGTAACTCCGCCCACCTGGTTCTCCTCGTTCCGGGACCTTACGCTCTACTGCCACTGCTTCCTGCACGCGCAGATCGTGATCGAGTCGGAGGATCCCGATCCGTACTGGAAATGGATCCGCGCCCGCGGAGGCATGGACTTCGTCGAGGACTTCGTCCGTCCCGGCACCGAGGAGGGAGTCCGTCTCGACGTGGAGCCCAATTTCCCGCGTTCCGTCATCACGGACCGCATCGCGCCCGAAAACGTCCACCGCCTCATCGCCCAGATCCGCTTCTGCGGCCGGCTGGCGTAGACGCGGCCCGGCGCCGCTCCGACGCAGGGCCGCCGGGTCCTAGCGCCGCGGGGCGGGCGAAGCATCGTCATTGAAAAAGCCGCTGTCGGGCTGGAGGATCAGCGCCCGGAGGAGCGGGCCGTCCTTCAGGAAGACCTGCGGATCCGCCCGTGTGCCCACCACCTCGAAGCCGACGCCAAAATACTCGCCATCCACTGCGATCCGGTGGCCGGCAAAAGCGTAGCGCGCCGTGCTGAGTTTCAACCGGTCGACCAGCCCGCCACCCTCGAGGCGCACGCCGGCGAGCGTGAGGCCCGCGTTGTCCAGTGTCCACGCGTCCACGACAAACTCCTTCAGCAATGGATCGCGCTCGAAGGTGCGGCCGCGCCGGAGCGCCAGCAGCTGCACGAAACGGGGCGGCCGCAGCAGGGTCGCGCGTTCGAGGCGCAGGCTGCCCTGCGCCGTGACGGTCGACGGCGCGCCGCGGATTTCACCGGTGAACGTCGCCGCTCCCCCCGCAATAAGCTCCGGCACGCGACCGATGGTGCGCCAGGGTTCGCGCGTCAGCAGCGCCGGGACGCGCGGGTTTCGCAGGGGCTGCGAGAGCGTGCGGGCCAGCTCAGAAAGGTCATCGACAGCAACGCGCAGGAGCTGTCGCGCCGGCGCCGCCTCCAGGTCGGTTGCTACGCGGCCGCCGCTGCCGTCGCGCGCCCGCAGTCGCAGCGTCTCCAGCCAGTCGCCGCGGCTGCGGCCTTCCGCCTCCAGCGCCTCGAGCCGGCGGCCGGCTCCGAAGTCGAGACGTTCGATGCGGGCAAGAAAGTCGACGGTGCCGGCTGCGTCCCGGAGGGGCGGAACGGCACGCGCAACGTCCCCCGCCGCCGCGACGGGCCGCGGCGGCATGAGGTCCCACCACGGCGCGGCGAGGGCGAACAGCTCGCCGAAGTCGAGCCGGGAAGCGCCGACCTCGACGCGCGACGAGGACGCCCCCCGCCGCCACGAGCCCGTGGCCGTGGAGCCGCCCAACCGCGCGTGGGTGACCCGCACTCCCACTTCCCCGCCGGGAGCCGCTTCGAACTCCGCCTGGAGCCGCAATGGCACACCCTGCCACGCGTCCGCCCTCGCCTCCAGCCGCGCAACCAGGCGATCGCGTCGCTCCCAGTCGCGCAGGCTAAGCTCGGTGACGAAGCCCGCCACTGCTGCAGGCGTGCCGGCCAGTTCCGCCGTTCCGCGAATCACCGCTTCGTAGGCCGACGGCGCGTGCAGGGTGAGGTTCATCGCCAGCACGCCGTCGCCGATGCCCGGCAGGACCCACCGTTCGCCCCGCACCGCGAGCGAGAGTTGCGTGCCCGTGAAATCGCGTCCCCGTCCGCGCAGTTCCCCTGCCACGTTCACCGCCACAGGCCGGCAGGCGCCCAGAGCCGCTCGCAGCGTATCCGAAACCGCGATGCGGTCGATCCATGGCCCCGCCTCTGCCGGGACCATCCGCAGGTCCGCCCGCACGGATGCCCTGGGCCAGCCGGCGCCAAGATCGGAGGCTTCCAGCAGCGCCTCCACGACGCTGGCTCCCGGGACGCGCGCATCTCGCACCTCCGCCCGCACCCGTGGATAATCCAGCTCGACCCGAGCCTCCCGCACCGCCAGGGCGGCTTCGGCTCCCGGGATCCGCATCCGGCCCTCCCGCAACCACACTTCCCCGTGCGCGCGGCGGAGGACTGCACCGTCGGCGCCCGCCGCGATTTCCAGTGCCAGCGCGCCGTGCTCCAGCCGGCCGGCCGGAGCCAGCTGCGCCACACGCGCCCTGGTTTCCGGCCACAGCCCTGCGGGCCACGCCGCGAGCACGTCCGCCAGCGCGATTCCGCCGGGAGGGACGGTAGCGCTCCAGACCCCGCTAGCCGGGACGAACGTCGCGTCACGCACGCGGGCCTCGACGCCGGACGCGACCTCCACGTCGACGCGGCTGAGCTGCAGCAGGCCGGGCGAAAAGCGCCATCCGCCCTCGATTGCCAGCCGCCGGATCGGCAAGGCGCCGCCGTGCACGCCGAGCCGCAGCGCCCCGGCGCCGGCATCGACCTTGAAGTCGAGCCTCTGGAGGCTCCGGAAGTCGTCCGCCAACTGGCCCTCGACGTCCACGTGCAATGGCACGTCGAGATCAGACCACTTCAGCCCAAGCCCGAGCAGGCGCGCGCCGAGCTCCGCCGGCAGCACGCGGGGCGCCGTCGCGGTCAGGTGCCAGGCTTCCCCGGGATTGGAACGCATGAGGCGGAGCTGCACGGGCACCGTTTCGTTCGCGACGCGCACATGACCGAGGGCACTGGCCTCGCCCGTGGGAATCTGCCAGGCGCCGTCGGGCTGCCGGAACCGCCGGCCTTCCAGCCGGAATGTCCACGTGTCCAGACCGAGTTCCCCGCCGAAGATGCCGAGCGGTGCGAGTGCCGCGTCGAGCCCGCGCCGCACCTGCTCCGGAATTTTCTTCCCCTCGACGCCATCGAACTCACCGGCGCCTTGCCAGCGCCAACCGGAGGAATCGCGGACGAACGCCAGGTCCGCGATCCGCATTCGTCCGAGCGCGGACTCCCATCGGGCTTCGTGCACGACCCAACGGCCCGCTGGGACATCCCACTCCACGCGAGCGGCGGCTCCCGTCAGGCCTGCCGCCGGCTCCGGTTCTGGCCAGGGTGACCAGGTGCCGGCGCCGAGATCGAGCGTCGCGGAGAGAGACCGTGGCCGCCCGTCGATTCCGAAATGTGCATCGACGCGGCCGCGCAGCGGTGCGTCCACGCGCGCCGCCGACCAGTGGGCCGGCAGCAGGCGGACGATCCGTCCCAGGGCGAAGGGCTCGGATTCGATGCGCACGGCCACCCCGCCTTGCTCCGCCGGCCTGGCGGTGAGCGTCGCGCGCAGCGGCGTACCGCCCACCGTGGCCATCAGTTCATGCCGCGCGGAAAGCCTTCGGATGGCGAAGCCGCCGCGCGTCGGCGGTTGGAACACGGCTTCGCCCTCGGCGGCGACCTGTTCCACGACCAGCTCCGGCCAGATCGCGAAGACCCAAGGCTGGTTGCGCGCGAACGAGTCCGACAGCAGGGCGCCGAACCGGCGTGCCGCGGCGTGCCGCAAGCCGGCCTTCCATCGCACGCGCGACTCGGCGCCCAGCCAGGCGTCCAGTGTTTCGAACGTCACCGCGGCCCCCTCGCCGGCCACCTCCGCCTTTTCGGTCTCGACCGTCAATCCTCCCTCTGAGGCCGCCCATCGGCCCCGCCACTCCGCCCGGTCGAGCCCGAACGTTGCGCCGCCGGGCCCGAGCGGAAGCAGCCAGCGGTCGAGGACGAGATCGGCCCGCCCCTCGCGCCAGGCGCCGGAGGCGGCATCTACGGAGCCCTGCAGGCTGAGGGCCACGGTGCCCGGCGTGGGCGGGAGCTGGTCCGGCGGGGACGGCGCAGCCCGGACCCGGAACGGGGGGAGGCGCACGTCGAATTCCAGCACGCCGGCCTCCGGGCGGGCGACCGCGGTCACCTCCGCGATCACGTGCGCGCCGTCAGCAGCCGCCAGCGCGAGCCGCCCGGCCAGCCGCGCCGCGCCGCCGGGCTCGTGTGCGACCTTCGCGGATACGTCTGCGTTGAGTTCCCAGCGCAGGCCCGGGAAGACACAGGAGGTTCTAAGGCCGCGAATCTGCACCTGCCCCTCTCCGCCCGAATCAGGCAGCAGCAGGGACAGGGCAAGCAGGGTCGGCGCGACTCCGCCGTCGCCGGGCGTCGCCGGACCCTCCGGCGCGCTCGCCAGCGCATGCACCGCGCCGGTAGGAGTCACATCGACCACGGCGTCGAGCCCCTCGACATCGAGCCACCGCGGAAGGTAGCGCCCGCGCCATGCGGCGCGTTTGTCAAGGCCGAGACGGCCGCGGCCGAAGGTTGCCAGCGGCCGGCCTTCGACCCCCACGGTGAGCCCCGCGAATGCGATCTCCGCCTCGGGCTCGCCCCACCGCCAGCGCAGCACCGCCTCGTCCGCCCGCAGCCGCACCCGCGAGTCCACCGGCAGAATCCACTGCGCCCCGTGGTTGAAAGCCCATGCCAGCGGCAGCGGCAGCAGCGTCAGCGCCAGCGCGGCTAGCAGCAGCGTGCCGGCCAGCAAAGCCGCCAGCGCGAGGCGCGGGATCCGGCGGCGGCGCGGTGGTCGGGAAGCCATGGCGGCAGGAGAACCCGCGGAGGGGCGGACCCGCCTCCGCCGCGGTTCACCATTTCCAAGCCGAGGTGATGCCGAACCCGTAGGCCTTGAAGTCGTCGCCCGTATCGTAGTTGGCGGCGAGCACGAGGTTCCAGCGCTGCGCCACGCGGAATGCGACCGAGGACCCTAGAGTGAGGAATTGCTCCACGGCGGCGTCCTTCAGGAAACGGGTGTCGATGATGAACCCGTCGACGATGACCCGCCGGCTCGCCGGCGTCGTGAGGCGGATGCCGTTCTTCAGGATCTGCTGATTCACCTTCGGATCGAAATCGAGGTCGTCGTAGGAAACCGCGAAACTGCGATGGGTGGTGAACTGGTTGACCATGCTCAGGACGAGCTTGGGGTTCAGCCGGTAATCGACGGTGTGCGCGAGCCCGAAGGTCCACAGCGGGCTCAGGCTCGCCAGGTCGGCGGAGCCGCGAACGCTCAGGCCGGCAAACGGCGTGAAGCGCCAGTTCAGCGGCGAGTCCTTGCCCATGCGGCGATAGCGGACCGGCAGCGCGACGTTGAACCCGGCGCCGCCGACCTGCGAACCACCGTCGAGCTCGAGGAAGTTCAGATGCACCGGCACGACCACCCGGATGGTCTCGCCGCCGAAATTCAGCAGGGTGCCGGAAAGATCGTACAGCGTCCCTTCGAACGCGCCCGCTTCGAACGCCCCGGCGTTCAGGCCCAGCGAAACTCCGCCGAAGCGCGGCTGCGCCGGACCACTCGCGGCATCGAGCCCTTCACCCAGCTCGGCGAGGTCGGTGAAGCCCTGGCCGGTGAACGTGGCGTTGGCCGCCAAAGCCGTGGCCGCGGTCGGATTGCCGTCGGTCACCGCGATCGGCGAGGTGCGGGCGATCGCGCGCAGGAAATCCGCGACCACGCCGGCGCCCTGCGTCTTGAAGAACTGCTCGATCTGGTCGTCGACGGCCTCCCGCGACGCGCCCGTGAAGGTGCGGGTGAACCCTGTGGGCGTCAGCGCAAGCGTCACCGCGGTGCCGGGTGCGTTGCCGTCAAAGCGCACGGCATCGCGCACGCCCAGGAACGTCACGTTGCCCGCGTACGCGCGATTCGTGAGCGACTGGAAGGGTCCGCGGGTATTGATGAGGGCGCTGACGAAATCGAAGAAGTTTCCCGAGCCGGCGGTGAGCGTGACCGGCGGCAGGGAATCGTTCGTGACGGCGGTGGCGGTGAAGGGCTGGGCGGCGGAAAGCCGCGCCAGCCCCGCGCAGAACACGAGGGCGGCAAGCGGAGCGAACTTCATGGCGACGTGGGAGCGGGGCGGCCCCGCGGCGGGTTCCACCGCGACGGCGACACCAACGCGGCGGCCCCGGCACGCTGGGCCAGGTTTGAAGCGGTTGCCGGAGCGGAACCGTTCCCGCACCGGGGTGAAAACGGACGCAGTCGTGCCTATCGGCCCGCCGCCCGGACGCAAGACCGCCGGGGTTTATGCCACAAACTGTCACGCGCCGGGTCCCGGCGGCTGGCGGCGTTGACAGCCGGGCGGATACGCAGCCACGTTGCGGAAATGCCCAAACGCGCCGTCCTCCTCGTCAACCTGGGTTCTCCGGACTCCACTGCCGTCCCCGACGTCAAACGCTACCTGGGCGAGTTCCTCGGGGACGAGCGGGTCATCGACAAGCCGGGCCAGCCCTTCCGCAGCCTGCTCGTGCATGGCATCATCATTCCGTTTCGCGCCAAGAAATCGGCCCATGCCTACGAGCAGGTGTGGACGGCGGAGGGCTCGCCGCTGATCGTCACGTCGCGCCGGATCCGCGACCAGCTCGCCGGCCGGCTGGGTCCCGACGTGCCGGTGTACCTCGGCATGCGCTACGGCCAGCCCTCGATCGCCGGCGTGGTCGGGCGCATCGCCGCGGACGGCATCGAAGAGCTGCTGCTGTTTCCCCAGTACCCGCACTACGCGATGTCCTCGTGGGAGACCGTGGTCGTGCGCGTCAAGGAGGAGGTCGCGCGCCAGGCTCCGCGGCTGAAGGTGGCGACCGTCCAGCCGTTCTACGCCGACGCCGACTACATCGACGTGATGCACGCCGTGGCCGAGCCGTATCTGCGCCAGCCGTACGACTACGTGCTGTTCTCCTACCACGGGGTGCCCGAGCGGCACATGCGCAAGGCGGACTCCTCCGGCGCGCACTGTCTCACGGTGCCCGACTGCTGCACGACCTGCTCGCCGGCGCACGCGACCTGCTACCGCGCGCAGTGCCTGGCCACGACGCGCGCGTTCGTGGCCCGCGCGCAGCTGCCCGAGGGCAAGTACTCGATTTCCTTCCAGTCGCGCCTCGCCGGGGAGCCCTGGCTCTCGCCCTTCACCGACCACGAGTTCGAACGGCTGCCCAAGGCGGGCGTGAAGAAATTGCTCGTCCTGTCGCCCGCATTCACCGCCGACTGCCTCGAGACGCTCGAGGAGCTCCAGCAGGAGGGCCGCGACGACTTTCTGGCGGCGGGCGGCGAGCAGTTCCAGCAGATCCCGTGTCCCAACGACCACCCGGCGTTCATCGATTTCCTCGCCAACCGCACCGCGCGCTGGCTGAGTGACGGCCGCGTGTGAGCGAGTTTCCGCCCAGACCGCCCAGCTCCCCCGGTCCCGCCGCCGGCGTTGCGTCCGCCCCGGCTTCCGGCGTGCTCGTGCTCGATGCCGGCGGCCGCGTGACGGGCGTCAACTTCGCCGCCCGTTCGATCTGGACCAGCCCGGGCCAGCCGCTGGTGGGCGAACCGTTCGCCGCCCTCTTCGAATTCGAGGTGTTTTCGCGCGAGGCCGACTTCCTCGCCGCCCAGTGGGAGGCGCTGCTCGCGAACGCGCGGCAGCACGAGGTGACGCTGCAGGTCCGGGGGCCTCACGCCGCCAGCCGGCCGGTCCGCGTGCGCCTCGACGCCGTCGGGGAAAGCCCCGCGGTTTACCTCGCCACCGTCAATCCGGCGGAATCCGCGCCGGCCCCCGCTTCCGCCGCAGCGGACGATTCGCGCCTCGCATTCGCGCTGCTGGCGGCCCACGCCGGCTTCGGCACCTTCGACCTCGATCTCGTCGCGGAGCGCGTGCAGTTCTCGCCGGGCTGGAAGCGGCTGCTGGGGTACACCGCGACGGAGATGCCTGCCACGGTCGACACCTGGCACGATCTCATCCATCCCGACGACTCCGCCGGCGCGCCGGACCGGATCGGACGCAAGCTCCCGGCCGGGACGCACGATTTCAACGTCGAGCTTCGCCTGCAGCACCAGCTCGGCCACTGGGTGTGGGTCCAGTGCGCGGGCGTGCAGGTGGTGGGCGAGGACGGCACGCTCGAGCGGGTCGTCGGCATCCACCTCGACATTTCCGAGCGGAAGGAGCTCGAGGACGCGCTCGTCGCCAACGATGCGCGGTTCCACGACCTCGCCGACGCCGGCCCGCTGCCCGCGTTCGAGATCGATTTCACCCGGGGCGCGACGTGGTTCTCGCCCGCGCTGGAGCGGCTGCTGGGCTACGCGCCGGGTGAGCTGCCGCGCGACGGCGAGGCGTTCGGCGTGATCGCGGCCGCCGCCGAGGCTCGCGAGGGCGTCGCCGCCTGGTGGTACGCCCGCGCGCCGGGCCTCAACACGTTCACCGAGCCCGTGCTGCTCCGGGCCCGCGACGGCCGCGAGTTCACCGCGATCCTCGGCGCCTACCGCACCCTCAGCCGGCGCCGCGACCTGCAGCGGGTGATCGGGTTCGTGTGTCCGCTGCCGCCGGGCCTCGCCGGTCCGCCGGGCCTGACCGCACCGCTGGTGGAAACCGGCTTCCAGAGCCTCGCCGAAGCGGTGCTGATCTGCGACCACCGGCGCCGGATCCTCTTCGCCAACGCCACCGCCGGGCGGCTCCTGCAGGTCGACCCGGGGGCGTGCCGCGGCCGCGCACTGGGCGACGTGCTGCGGCTCGTCCACCGGCAGACTCTCCGGCCCGCCGACGATCCCGTCGACGCCGCCCTCACCTCGCCCGGCCCGCTGCCGCTGCGCAGCGACGACGCGCTCGCGTCGGTTGCCACGGGAGCGCCGCCGGTGCCCGTGGTCTGGACGGCCCGCGTCGCCGCCGGGCCCGACGGGGCGCCGCAGGGCGTGGCGATCGTCTTCCGCAATCCCGACGAGATGTCGCTGACGCCGGAGGAGCTCGTGCGCGCGAATCGTTTCGAGACGCTCGGCCTGCTCGCCGGGGAGATCGCGCACGACATCAACAACCTGCTCGCGACCGTGCTCGGCGCGATCTCGCTCGGTCGCGACAACCGCGACTATTCCGGCCTCACGGACGCCGAGCAGGCGTGCCTGGCGGCCAAGGCGCTGACCCGGCAGCTGCTCGCCTTCGCCAAGGGGACCGGTGGCAGCCAGAGCGTCTGCCCGACCCGGCCCATCCTCGAGGATGCGATCCGGATGGCCGGCGCCGGTGGCACCGCGGCGATCGGCCTGCACGTGGCGGATGACGTGCACCCGGTGCTGGTCGATCGTCCGCAACTGCTGCAGGTTTTCCAGAACCTGGTGCTCAACGCGCTCCAGGCCATGCCGCCGCCGCCGCACCAGCCGCAGGTGCAGGTGCGCGCCGTCAACGCCACCGTCAGCGAGGACCAGGTCCCGGGCCTCGCGCCCGGCGAGTACGTCGAGATCGAGGTCCGCGACAACGGCACCGGCATCAAGCCCGAGCACGTGGCGCGGATCTTCGACCCGTTCTTCACGACGAAGAAGCACGGCACTGGACTCGGTCTCGCGACCGTGCTCTCGCTCGTGCGCAAGCACGGCGGCCAGATCGGCCTCGACACGCAGGTCGGCGTCGGGACGGCGTTCACCGTCTACCTGCCGAAGGCCGACCGGCCGGCGGAGGTGCAGGCGCGGCGGGCGGCTTCGCTGCGGTTCGGCACGGGGCGCATCCTCTTCATGGACGACGATCCGAACATCTCCGTCCTGACGGGCCGGATGCTCGAGAGCCTCCATTACAAGTTCGACCTGGCGAAGGACGGCGACGAAGCGCTCGCGCTCTATCGCCGCTACCTGAACATCGGGCGCCCGTACGATGCCGTCATCCTCGACCTCTCGGTGGTCGGCGCGATGGGCGGAGAAGCCTGCTTCGCCGCGCTGCGCCAGCTCGATCCGGACGTGCGCGCGATCGTCGCGAGCGGCTACGACAACGAGGACGTCGCGCGGAAGTTCCTCGAGCAGGGGTTCTGCGGCTACCTCACGAAACCCTACCGCGTGTCGGACCTGGGCAAGGTGCTGAAGGCCGTGCTCGGGTGACCCGGGCCCGCCGTCATTCGCGCCAGGTGAACGCGTGGCACAGCGCCACGCCCGCGGCGTCGGCCTCGTCGAACGCCAGCGTGCGCCCGTGCCCGAGCAGCGCCATCACCGTGCGCGCCATCTGCTCCTTGCTCGCGCGGCCGGCGCCGACCACGGCCTGCTTCACGCGCAGGGGCGGGTATTCGAACACCGGCACCGCGCGCAGCGCCACGGCCGCGATCGCCGCGCCGCGCGCCGCGCCGAGGATCTGCGCCGTCTGGAAGTTCTGCACGTAGATCGTCTGCTCGAGTGCGACGTGGCGCACCGCGGTCCCGTCGAGGAACTCCACGATCGCGCGATGGATCTCCGCCAGCGCCTCGGGCATCGGCCGGCGCGCCGGCACGCTCACCGTGCGGCAGCGCAGGAGCAGCGGCGCGCGGCCCGGCGCAAATTCCAGCAGCGCAAGCCCGGTTCCCCGCAGCGAGGGATCGACGCCGAGCACGACGCCGGCAAACGGCGGCGCGGCGCGGACGCCGCGGGACGCGTCGGCCGTCTCCGCCGCGGCCAGGGACGGTGCGCGCGGCGCCGGCAGCGGCCTGCCCGCCAGTTTCGCGGCCCACATTTGCCTGACGTTCATGCGCGCCATGGAGTCAAAAGAGCAGTTTCAACCCCGCGAGGAAGCTGAGCGCGAGCGCGATATTCTCGAACGTCCGCTGCTCGATCCGCAGCACCAGTTTCCGGCCGAACCAGGCGCCCGCGAGCACGAGCGGCGCGAGCGCGAGGTTCAGCGTGAAGCTGGCGGCGTTGATCAACCCGAGGTGCACCATGAAGGGGACCTTGAAGAGGTTCAGCAGCAGGAAGAACACCGCGCCCGTGCCGACGAAGTCGAGCTTGGGCAGGCGCATCGCCAGCATGTACACGGCCATCAGCGGGCCGGCGGCGTTGGCCACGAGCGTCGTGAAGCCGGCCAGCACGCCGATCGTCGGCGGAAACCACGCCCCGTGTTCCGCCTCGTGGCCGGAGAAGCGCCGGCGCGCCACGTGCAGGACTGCGAGCGACAGGATGATCCCGCCGATGAGCGCGCGGGCCTGGCGCTCGTCCACCCGGTCCAGCGCCACGTAGCCGATGACCACGCCCGCCGCCGTCCACGGAAACAGCCGCCACAGGTGCGGCCACTTCGCGTGCCGCCAGTACACGCTCGCCGCCACGACATCGCCGAAGCACAGCAGCGGCAGCACCATGCCGGTCGCCTGCTTCGCCGGCATGAGGTAGGTGAAGATCACCACCGCCAGCATGCCGAGGCCGCCGATGCCCGATTTGGAGATGCCCACGATCAGCGCCGCGAGCACGGCGAGCCCCCACTGCCAGGGTTCCAGGTTCATCGCCCGCCTCCCGCCGCGGCGCGCCGTGCTGACCGCGCTGCTCCCGCGCCCGCGGCGACCGTCATGAGGCCGCCTCCGTGAACGTACCGTCCCGAACCTCGAACACCTGCCAGGCACCCAGGTCGGCGTCCGGCAACGCCGTGCCCGACGCGATCACCTGCGCGGCCGGATCGACCGCCGCCCAGAAGCGGGCGCGGCGCACGGGGTCGAGCTCCCCCAGCACATCGTCCGCCAGCAGCACCGGCCGCACGCCGCTGCGCGCCTCGAACCAGGCGGCCTGCGCGAGCCGCAACGCGAGCACGAAGGAACGCTGCTGTCCTTCCGACGCGAAATCGCGCGCCGGCTTCTGGCGGACGGAAAACTGCAGGTCGTCGCGCTGCGGCCCCGCCAGCGTGGTGCGAAACTGCTGGTCGCGGGCGCGGCCGGATTCCAGCCGGGCGCGCAGCGCCTCGACGGAGGGCTCGGCGAAATGGGGCGCATAGGCCAACCCGGCCGGCTCGGCGTCGTCGCTCAGCCGCGCGTAGCCCTGGCGCAGGGCGGCGTCGAGCGCCGCGACTCCCTCCGCGCGCCGCTGCATCAGCTCGACGGCCGCGGGGGCCAGCAGTTGTTCGAAGGCGCCCAGCTCGGCGGGAGCGGCGCGGCCACTCCTGAGCAGGGCGTTGCGATCCGCCAGGGCGCGCGCGAACACCTGCAGGGTGCGCAGGTAGCCGGCATCCATCGCCGCGAGCGTGAGGTCGAGCCACCGGCGCCGCAGGGACGGGGCGCCGCGCACGAGATGGAGGTCGAGCGAGGAAAAGACCACGGTGGGAAAACGTCCCAGATGATCGGCGAGCCGCGTGACCCGCGCCTGGTCGCTCCACAGTTCCTTGCCGTCGTGCCGCAGCTTGATCGTGACCTGCGTCGCGCCCTGCCGCTCATGCTCGAGCGCGAACGCGAGCGCCGCGCACTGCTGGCCGTGGCCGATGAGCAGCTTGGGGTCGGTCGTCCGGAACGACCGCAGCGCCGTCACCAGCCCCGCGGCCTCGAGCAGGTTGGTTTTGCCCTGGCCGTTGCGCCCGAGGAGGAAGTGCTGGCGTCCTTTGAACTCGAGCGCGGCGAAGCCCACGTTGCGAAAATGTCGCAGGGTGAGTTTCCGCAGGTGCATGGGCGGTCGAAGTAGCGGGTAGCGCGTAGCACGTAGCGAGTAGAAATTTCTCGCCCACCGCCGTCCGGGCGGACCGTGACCAGCAACCGGGATGCGCCCCGGTCGTCCGGATCATGCTCGCTACTCGCTACTCGCTACTCACTACTTCTCCCCCGCCATGTCCTTCGAGTCCTCCCTCGCCACCACGGTCCGCACCTTCCAGGCGCTCGCCGACATCCGGCCCGCGATCGACCGCGCCGGCGACCTGATCCTGGCGACGCTGCAGGCCGGCCACAAGCTGCTCATCGGCGGCAACGGCGGCAGCGCGGCGGAGGCGGCGCACTTTGCGACGGAGCTCGTGGGCCGCTACGCCCGCAACCGGCGTTCGCTGCCCGCGATCGCGCTCTCCTCGGATGGTTCGCTGCTCTCGTGCGTGGGCAACGACTACGGCTACGAGCAGACGTTCGCGCGGCAGATCGAGGGCCTGGCGCAGCCGGGCGACCTCGTGGTGCTGCTCACGTCGAGCGGCAATTCGGCCAACGTGCTCGCGGGCCTGCACGCCGCGCGCGCGCGGGGACTCGCGAGCCTCGCGTTCCTCGGCCGCGGCGGCGGCCGGGCGAAGGGCCTCGCCACGATCGATCTCGTGATCCCCGGCGACAGCGGCGCCGCCGCGCAGGAGGCGCACCTTTTCCTCATCCATCACTTCTGCGACCGGATCGACGCGGCTTTCGCGTGATCGCCGCCGGCGGCGCGCGCAAGCGGGCCGCGCCCGCGCCGCACCGGCCGTAGTCGGGCAACGCCCGCGGCGGCGCAGACCGGAGCGGAAATCGGGACTCCCTGCCCCCGTCGCAGGCGACGGAGCGCCTTGCGTCTCCCTGCCGTAATCCGGACCGGCGGCTGGGCGGTGCATTTCTGCGCCGGGCCCCGAGCCCGAATTCTCTTCATAGCAAAACGCCTGGATGAGCCGTGGCACCGCTGATGCTTGGCCCGACAGCGCGACCCGTCCGACCCGAACCAGCAACCATGAACCCATCCAGGCTATGCCGTTATTCGACCGCGCTGCACTGATTGCAATTCCGTTCACCGTCATACCTCCGCTCATTGCCCAGAGCGCGCCCGACCGCCCCGGCAGCGAGGCGATCGTCACCCTCGAGAAGTTCGTCGCCAGCGAACGGAACGACGACCCGAACTACGTGCTGCCGGCGCAGCCGGTGGAAAGCGCCTTCGGCTTCGCCAAGACGCTGGCCGAGACGCCGCGCTCCTCCTCGCTGATCAGCGGCGAGACCATCGAACGTTTCTCGCTCTCCGCCGTCGAGGACCTCGCCCGCGTCGTCCCCGGCGTCTTCACGACCACGCGCTTCGGCATCCAGGGCGGCATCGACGTGCGCAATGTTCCCGCCGACACCTATTTTCGCGGCATGCGGCGGCTCTCGCTGCAGGGCAACGCGCGCAGCGTGCTCGCCGCCATGGACAGCATCGAGGTCGTGAAGGGACCGCCCTCCCCCATCTTCGGCATGGGAAAGATCGGCGGCTACACCAACGCCACGCCGAAGTCCGGCCGCGCGAAGAACGGCAAGTACCTCAGCGAGCCCGAAGGTTTCATGCAGGCGATCTTCGGCTCCTATGATCGGAGCGAAGCCTCCTTCGGCTACGGCGGCCCGCTGAAGGCCGGCAAGCGCCGCGGCGGCTTCTACGTGTACGGGTTGCTCGAGGACTCGGAATCGTTCGCCCGCGGCGTGCCCATCGAGCAGGAGATCATGCAGGCCTCGCTCAGCCTCGACGACGCCATCGGCCCCTGGCGCCTCGAGTCCGGCTTCTCCTACCAGGTCTCCCGCACCGCCGGCGCCCTCACCGGCCGCTTCACGCAGGATCTCGTCGACACCGGGCGCTACATCCGGGGCACCCCGCTGGTCAACCTCGACCTCAACGGCAGCGGCGTCATCGGCATCCGCGAGATGTTCCGCGCCTCGCCCGTGACGGGCTCGATCAGCGGCAACAACCTCCCGCTCATCCAGACGTGGACGTGGCCCCTCGACGGCAACGGACGGCCGCTGCCCGTCGATCGCTTCCCGAAGGTGAAGGGCATTCCCCTCAACATGTACAATTACCTGGTGGCGAATCCGTCGAAGGATCCCACCGGCCTGCTCCGCGCGCAGGGCATCGGCGGTCCGCGTCCGGCCAACGGCAGCGGCCAGGTGCCGGTCGGCATGGTGCTCGATCCGACCACCGTTGGCTACGACACGCTCGACATGCGCCGGTCCGCCGCCTTCGAGCGCAACCTGCGCGCCGAGCTCGTCACCGGCTACTTCGATCTCATCTACGACCGCGTGCCGGACTTCACGGTGAAGAACCAGGTGTTCTTCGACAGCATGGACCAGTACAAGATCTCCAACCAGCCGTTCAGCCCGAAGAACGACGTGCTGCTCTGGGAGAACAAGCTGACGGCGGTGAAGCGGCTGCGCTCCTCCGACGACGGCTTCGGCATCAACAGCCTCGCCTCGGTCAACTTCCGCTACACCCGCGCCAACACCAAGAGCAGCGGCGGCGACTATGGCACGCACCGCACCGACGCGATGGCGTCCACCTGGGTCGACGAGCGCGGCGGCATGGTGCCCAACACCACGTTCGCGAATCCGTTCGAGAACGACGACCCGGCCAGCGATGACAGTTTCCCCTGGACGTCGCACGGGCGCACCTCGTTCACGGAGACGGGCGCGGGCCTGATGTTCGATCTCGATTACCGGCGCCGCACCAACCTCATCGTCGGCGGCCGTTACGACCTCTCCAAGGCGCACAACTGGAATTACGGCGGTGTCTGGGCGCTCGGCGGCGCCGGCACGTCGAACGCGAACCCGCTCCGCCAGATCACCGCCACGACCTCCTCGAAGGGCACCGACGACGGCGCCTCCTGGAGCGCGAGCCTCTCCCACCTCCTGCCGTATCACCTCCGGCCGTACGTCACGGTCGCGCGCTCGAGCCTCGCGCTCGACGGCAGCGACAACCGGATCGGCGACAACATCATCGCGGCGGGCCACATCGGCAGCGCCGAGCTGAAGGAGGCGGGGATCAAGACGAGCCTCTTCAAGAACACGCTCTTCATCGCCGGCTCCGTCTACCAGCAGACCCGCATCATCCTGCAGTCGCCGGACGAGGACCCCGCGGCCGCCGCGGCCACCGCGGGCGCCTTCGCCAGCTCGACCCGGACGACCGGCGGCGAGTTCGAGATCAAGTGGGTGCCGACGCGCCGCTTCTTCATGACCGCCTACGCGCTGAAGCAGGAGACCGAGTTCCGGCCCAATTCCGGGGGCACGATGCTGGTCGACGCCCGGACGCTGGGCTTCGAGGACGTGGTCGACGCCAGCGGACGCGTGATCTACCCCGCGGAAGCCTTCCTCTACGGCGGCCGCAGCCGCGTCACGCTGCCCGAGGGAGTCGACGCGTACAAACTCAAGGGCGGAAACCCGGAGGTGCAGGCCGCGCTCACCGCCGGCTATACGCTCCGCTCCGGCCTGGGGTTCACCTTCAGCAGCAACTATCTCTCCGCGGTCAACACCGGCCGGCTCGGGATCGTGCGGCTGCCGAGCAACCTCATCTACAACGCGAACGTGTTCTTCGGCCTCGAAAAGTGGTCGGTGAAGTTCGACGTCTTCAACCTCGCCGATGAGCGCTACTTCAAGCCCCGCACGGGCGACACGCTCGGCGACGCCCTCGCGCAGGCCATGCCCGGCCGGCGCTGGCAGGTGACCATCCGCCGCGGCTTCTGAGCCGCCGGGACCGCCGGCGACCGCCGGCGGTCCCGTTCCTCCCTCCCCGGTTTCCCCGCCCTGTATCCAGGGCTTCCCTACCATGACGCTGTTCCGTTCCCTCGCCCTGGCGGCCGCGCTCGCCGCCGCCCCCGCCGTCTCCGCCGCCACGCGGACGTTCGAACTCACGACCGCCACCCTCGCCGACATCAACGCCGCCATGGACGCCGGCGCGCTCACGTCGGAGAAGCTGATCCAGCTCTACCTCGCGCGCATCGCGGCCTACGACCGCGCCGGGCCGAAGCTGAACTGCGTGATCACGCTCAACCCGAAGGCGCTCGAGGAGGCGCGCGCCCTGGATGCGGAGCGGTCGGCGCGCGGCCCACGCTCCCCGTTGCACGGCGTCGCCGTCGTCCTGAAGGACCTGATCGACGCGGCCGGGCTGCCCACCACGGCGGGCTTCACGCCCTTCGGCGCCCCGGTGCCGCCGCGCGACGCGACCATCGTCGCCCGCCTGAAGTCCGCGGGTGCGATCGTGCTCGCCAAGGTGTCCACGACGAACTGGTTCGGCGCCGGCTTCGACGCCACCCACCCGATCGGCGAGAGCCTCAATCCGTACAACCTCGCGCTCTCGCCGGGCGGCTCCAGCAACGGCTCGGGCGTCGCCATGGCCGCGACATTCGCCACCCTCGCGATCGGCACCGACACCAGCGTCTCGGTGCAGAGCCCGTCCTCCAATTGCTCCATCGTCGGCATGGTCGGCTCCTACGGCATGGTGAGCCGCGCCGGCATCGTGCCCCGCGGCGCGACCCAGGACCGGCCGGGTCCGATGGCCCGCAGCGTGTACGACGTCGCGGCGCTGTTCTCCGTCATCGCCGGCTGGGACGCGGAGGACTTCACCACCTTCTCCCCGATGGGTCACTTTCCGCAGAGCGACTGGTCGCAGGAGCTGCGGAGCGCCTCGCTCAAGGGCAAGCGCCTCGGCGTCCTGCGCGAGATGATCCCCGCCGGGCCCGAGTTCGCGGAAGGGCGCGCGGTCTTCGAGCAGGCGCTCGCCGACCTGCGCGCCGCCGGAGCCTATGTCGTCGACCCGATCCTCACCGGCAATCCCGACATCGCCAGGGACACCAGCCAGGGCCGCGGCCGCACGGCCGAGTACGAGAAGTTCGCCTTCACCGACGCCTACCTCGCCCGCCTCGGCGCCGCCGCGCCGTTCAAGTCGACCGCCGACATGATCGCCAAAGTCGGCAAGGACAAGTTCAGCGCCTCCATGCTCACGGCCGCCGAGCTGCCGGCGCCGGACCGGAGTCCCGACTACCTTGCCCGCTACGCGGCGCGGCAGCTGTACATCGACCTCATCGCGGACCTGCAGGAGCGCTTCAAGCTCGATGGCTTCGTGCAGCCCTTCACCCTGGTGGTCGCGCAGCGCGAGGCGGCGCGGAGCGGTTCCGGCGAACGGCGCGGCGGCAGCTACGGCGACCGGCCGGGCGTGAACAACCTCACGTCCACCACCGGGCTCCCGGCCGTGGTCGTGCCCGGCGGTTACCTGACGTCGAACAACTTCCCGATCGCGATCCAGTTCCTCGGGCGCGCCCACAGCGACCTCGCCGTGCTCCGGCTCGCCTATGCGTACGAACAGGCCACGAAGCGCCG
This sequence comes from uncultured Opitutia bacterium, assembly GCA_937952235.1. Classification (GTDB taxonomy): domain Bacteria; phylum Verrucomicrobiota; class Verrucomicrobiia; order Opitutales; family Opitutaceae; genus ER46. The sequence goes on from CALFZM010000405.1 coordinate 40,687, forward strand.
GCGGTCACCCGCCACCACGCCCGCCCTGCCCGGCGAAACCTTCACCTACGAGGTGTCCCATGCCCGCGTTGCCCAGGCTCGCTAAGTCGGCCGCGCTGGCCCTCGCGCTGCTCGCGGGCGCCCGCGGCGCCACGTTCGACCTGCAGACCGCCACGCTCGCGGACATCAATGCCGCGATGGACGCCGGCGCGCTTACGTCGGAGAAGCTCGTCGGCCTTTTTCTCGCCCGGATCGCCGCCTACGACCAGGCCGGGCCGAAGATCAACGCCGTCATCACGCTCAATCGCGAGGCGCTCGCGACCGCACGGGCGCTCGACGCCGAGCGCCGCGCGAAGGGCCCGCGCTCGCCGCTGCACGGCGTGCCGGTCGTGCTGAAGGACCTCTTCGACACGAAGGACCTGCCGACGACGTGCGGCTTCCTGCCGATGAAAGACTCCCGCCCGCTGCACGACGCCACCGTGGTGAAGCGCCTGCGCGAAGCCGGCGCGATCATCCTCGCGAAGGTCAACATGAGCGACTGGTTCGGCGTGCCGAAGAAGGGCGACCAGAGCACCATCCTCGGTCGCACGCTCAATCCGTACAACCTCGAGCTCACCCCGGGCGGCTCGAGCGGCGGGACCGGGGCCGCGCTCGCCGCCGGCTTCGCCCAGGTGGGACTCGGCAGCGAGACCGGCGTATCCATCCGAAACCCGACGTCGAACAACAGCCTCGTCGGCCTCGCCCCGACGCGCGGCCTCATTCCGCGCACGGGCCAGACCATGACCTCGTTTGCCCAGGAACGCTGCGGTCCGATGGCACGGTCGGTCCACGACGTGGCGGTGGTCACCGACATCGTGGCCGGCTTCGACGCCGAGGACCTGCTCACGGTCCAGTCGCCCGGACGCACGCCCGCCGCGTCGTACACGACCGTCCTCAAGCCGGACGCGCTCCGCGGCGCGCGGATCGGCGTGTTTCGCGACCTGTTCCGGTCGGGTCCGGCCCACGCCGAGGGCGTGGCGCTCGTGGAGAAGGCCATCGCCGCGATGAAGTCCGCGGGCGCGGTGATCGTCGAACCCGTGAGCACCGGCCTCAACCTGTTCCCCCTGCTCGCCGAGACGCGCACCAACTACTACGAGGCGCAGTTCTCCTACGACCTCTACTTCCGCCGCCTCGGCCCGCAGGCGCCGATCCGCAGCGTCGACGAACTGCTCGCCAAGGGCGGCGCGCTGGTGAAACCCAGCATCGCGCAGGCCCGGCGGGAGTTCGCGTCGCTCATGCACCATCCCGAGTATCTCGCCCGGCGCGACACGCAGGAGACGCTGCGCGACGCCGCCATCGCGCTCATGGACCGCTACCGGCTCGACGCGCTGGTGTATCCGTTCAAGTCGCTCCCGCCCGAGCCGCACCTTGCCGAGAGCAACCGCGAGAAGGACAACCCGTTCAGCTCCGTCACCGGCCTGCCCGCGGTGCTCGTGCCGGCGGGTTACACCGCCCGCGAGAACGGTCCCATCGCCCTGGAGATCCTCGGCCGGCCGTTCAGCGAGCCCACGCTCTTCGCCCTCGCCTACAGCTTCGAGCAGGTCACGAAGCTCCGCCGGCCCCCGCCCGCCACGCCGCCGCTGCCCGGCGAGCGTTTTGAATACCAGCCCCGCTCCGCGCCGGTCGCTTCCGCCGGTCAATGATCCTGATTCCCGCCCCGTTTTCACCATGCCCGCCCTGTTCTCCCTCGCCCGCACGATTCGCCATCGCGCCGCCGTCCTCGGTTGCGCCGCCGCCGCGTTCTCCGCCGTCGTTTCCACGCCCCTTCCGGCGGCTCCGATCGCGTTCGACGTGCTCGAACTCACGGTCGCCGACGCCCACGCCGGGTTTCTCTCCGGACGCTTCACCGCGCGGCAACTGACCCAGGCCTACCTCGACCGCATCGCGGCCTACGACCTGCAGGGCCCCGCGATCCGCTGCATCGTCTCGGTCAATCCGCAGGCGCTCGCCGACGCGGACCGCCTGGACGCCGAGCTGGCACGGACAGGAAAACTCGCCGGTCCGCTCCACGGCGTGCCGGTCCTGGTGAAGGACGAAATCGACGTCGCGGGCATGGCCACGACGCAGGGCACGGTGGTCTTCAAGGACTACGTGACACCGCTCGACGCGTTCGTCGTCGGCCGGCTGCGCGCGGCCGGTGCGATCATCCTCGCCAAGACCACGCTGAGCGAGTTCGCGGGCGGCGACACCTACAGCGCGCTCACGGGGCACTCCCGCAACCCCTACGCACTGGACCGCACCGTCGGAGGATCGTCGGGCGGCTCGGGCGGTGCGCTGGCGGCCAACTTCGGCCTGCTCGCGCTGGGCGAGGAAACGAGCTCGCCCCTCAAGCGCCCGGCCGCCTGGGGCGCGCTCGCCGGCCTCCGGCCCACTCCCGGGCTCATCAGCCGCACCGGCATGTGGGACGGCCATCCCGTGCCCACCGCCCAGATGGGGCCGATGACGCGCACCGTCGCGGACCTCGCGCGCCTGATGGACATCATGGTCGGCTACGATCCCGAGGACCCGATCACGGCCTTCGGGCTGCAGCACACGCCCGGGACCTACACCGCGTACCTCGACGTCAACGGCCTGAAGGGCGCCCGCATCGGCGTCATCCGCGAGCCGATCGGCAGCGGTTCGCGGCCGGAATCCGACGATTTCAAGAAGGTCGACGCGCTCTTCCAGAAGGCCCTTGCCGACCTCCAGGCCGCCGGAGCGACGGTCGTGGACGTGAAGATCCCCGACCTGCGCGAACTGCAGGCGAAGCGCGGCGGCGACCCGGCGCTCACCGCCGAGGCGCTGCGCGTCTACCTGGCGCGCAACCCGAATTCTTCCTTCAAGAACCAGGCCGACATCGACGCCCATCCCGCGATGGCCACGAGTTTCAAGACGACCGTGGCGCAGTACCGCGCTGCGCATCCCGAGAGCGCCGCCGCCGGCGGAGTCGGTTACACCGGAGGCCGCGGCCGCACCGGCGGGCGCAGTGCCGACCCGGCCCGCATTCTGGAAGGCATCCGCGCCCGCGAGCGATTGCTGCAGAACATGGCCCGGGCGATGGCCGACGCCGGCGTCACCGCCCTGGCGTACAAGGCGGTGGAGCACCAGCCGACGTTGATCGCGGACGCCACCACGCCGCCGTACAAGAGCAACGGCGGTGTCGTGTCGTTGAACACCTTCCTGATCCACACGCCGACGATCACCGTGCCGATGGGTTTCACGACCGACGGCATCCCCGCCGGCCTGGCGTTCCTCGGCCTGCCGTTCAGCGACGCCGCGTTGATCAAGCTCGCCTACGCCTACGAGCAGACCACCCGCCACCGCCGGCCCCCGGCCTCCACCCCCGCGCTGCCGGCCCGGGCCACCGCCGGAGCGCAGTAACGGGGATTCGAATACGGCCCGGCCCGCAGCCCTTCGATGGGCGCGGCCGCCGGGATGAAAACGTTTCATCGACCCCGCACTTTACGGGCGACGACATCGTGCCAAGGATGGAAGTGGTCCGCGACGGCCAACCCCGGTTTCACCGGCCGCGCGCACCGCTTCGTCCATGAAAACCCTGCCCTGTCTTCTCGCCACCGGCCTCGCGCTGGTCTCCTCCGCTCTCGCCGGCTCCGCGGTTTCGGCCCCCGCCTGGCTCGAGTCCTATTATCTGAACCCGGATCCCGCCAGCGTCTCCGCCGATGTGCGGCGCCTGAGCGAAAGCGGGTTCCTCGACCGCTCGGAGAACAGCGCGGTCGCCATCGGCTTCCTCGCCGCGATCTTCAGCCGCCATCCGGACCGAGTGGAAGGCTGGGTGTCCGGCCTGGGCGACCTTCCCGAGCGGCACCGGCGCCTCCTCGCCGCCGCCGTCTGGCAATCGGGTCACGCCGAAGGCGGGGCGGTGCTCCGCGCGATGGCGGCCCGTTCGCCGGTGCGCGAAGAGATCGAGCGGCTCGCCTCGCTGCCGCCGCCGGTAATTGCCGAGACCTCGGTGGTATCCGTCTCCTCGATGCGGCTGCACTGGGGCGCGTTCCTCGCGACGGGCGACGAGCGGCACATCGTCTCGATCCTCGACGCGTTCGGCCGGAACGAGCCGGCGCTCACCACCGCCGCCCGGCTGGCGCTGGCGCGGCACGCCGCCGTCCATCCCCGCGTGATGGCCATCTGTCGCGCTCAGCTCGACCGCCAGCCGGAGGAGATCCGCAGCGAAGTGCGGGCCGCGCTCCACGCCGCGGCCGACCTGACGCGCTCCTGAGCGCCGGCCGGGCCGCGCATCAAAGGCCTTCATCGAGGCCGCCGCGCTCACGCGTTCTTTTCATCCCGACACCCGCCGCCGGCGCCGGCATCGCGGGTGCTGTACGGGATGGGTGCTGCTCCGTTTCATTCCTGTGTCGCTGCTGCTGGCGGCGATTGCCGCGGTCTCCGGCCCGGCCTCGGCGGCGTCAGACGAGGCCTCGCCGGCGGGCGTGGCCCGCCTTTACAGCGCCCCGTGGATCGCCGGCGATGAGGTGCGGGACGGAGCGGGAGAGTTCAGCGTCTTCCTCCAGGCCGCGCAACTGCAGCGCGCCCACCGCGCCGCCGGTCTGGTGGTGATCGGCGACCGCAACGGGATGTTGCGCTCCGGCGGCGAGCGTGCGCTCCGGCTGGTGGTCTACACCGGCGTGGCCGTCGTGAAACTGGCGCCCGGCGGCGCGGTCGCGCCGGGGCCCGAGGTCTTCCTCACCGCGGGCACCCTGGCGCCGGAGCGCGCCGAGTCCGTCCTGCGCGAGTGCCTCGCCCGGCACGGCTCCCCACCCGCCGCGGCCGAGCCCGAGCGACCGACCGCCGCCGAGGTCGCTGCGATCCGCGCGCACCTGAAGCCGTTCGCGACGGCGCTGCTGCAGGCGGCATCGGTCACGGTGGCGGCGCACCAGGAATCGTCGCGCTAGGGGCAGAGTCATCGATCGTGCAGCCGACGCCACGGAAGAGGCGGCTCCGCCGGCGCCGCGGCTGCGTCGGAACCGGACTCATGCCGTTGAGGTGGAGCCGCCTGTCCCCAGGCGGCGGACGTGCGACGGACCGGTTCGCAGCGGCTTGAGGACTAGCCGCTCCACCGTTCAGTGCGGCCGTTCGCAGGGCTGCTTTGAAGTCCAACGGCATGAGTCCGCTGAGCGCAGCCCGACGCAACGGCCAGGACTGGTTCGAAACCGCGGTGCCCGCGCCACGGGCGCGGGGCGCGGCTTTTCAAGCCGGTTACCGTGGCCCTGTATCCGGATTCGTCCCGGGCGGGCGCACCTCGTACTCCGCCCAACGCTCGATCAGGGCCTGCACCACCCGGCGTCCCACGCGGTGCGCCGCCTCGAGGGCGGGCAGGTAGGCGGAGTAGCCGGGCCCGAGTTTCTCGCCGCTGAGGCTTTCGGCCGCATCGCCGCCGGGCCACTGCATGTCGAAGTTGCTCGCGGTGCGGAGGACGAGGACGCGCGAGAAATCGGCCCGCTGCGCGCGCGACAGCCAGGTCAGCGACTGAAGCGTGCCGGTGTCCTCCATGGCGGTGGTCACGTAGTTCCCGGCGCCGTCGCTGTAGTACTTCACCCAGTCATTGGCCCACTGGTTGAGCAGGCGGCCATGCCAGTAGGTCGAGGCCGCGAGGTTGTCGCCCTTGAGCACGAGCGGCGGGCGCTGCGCGTTCGGGAACCCGCGGTAAAGTTCGCGCCGCCGCTGCATCGGCTCGGAATCGGCCAGCGGCGTGTCGCGGGTCAGTTGATACGCCCATTCGACCAGGCCGGGCTGCAGCCGGTAGGCCTCGCCCTCGCTGCGGTCGACCGGCGGCTCATAGGGGCGCTTCTTCCGCAGCGGGATGTACCCGGTCGGCCAGCCGGCCGGAAGTTCGCGGGCGTCGATCTCGTGGCCGAGGTCGCCGTCCACCACCCATTCCGCCCACACGGCCGCCCCGAGCGGCGCGTCGTGCGGGTCCACGCCCGCGATGCCCGCCACCAGCCAGTAGCTGCGGGACAGGTCGAAACGCGGGTCGAGCCCGAGCGCCATGATCGTCGCCGCGGCGCGCGCCGTGCCCACGCCGGTGACGACACCGAGGATGCTGCCGTCGGCGTTCGTGCGCAGGTCGCGATAACCCTGGGGAAACGGCCACACGCGCGTGAGTCGTTCGCGTTCGACCCAGAATTGAAACTCGCCCGGCCGGTCGCCCGTGTCCGCGCCCGGCTCGAACATCGTCACGACGACGACCTTGGGCCGAAGCACGTCGGCCGCCCCGGCGGGGCCGGCCGCGGCGAGCAGGAGGGCGGCGCAGGCTGCGCGGCGGAACAGGGAGGGCATGGTCCGTTTGTCAGCATGTCCCGGGCCGCGGGCAAATCGGTACTTGCGGACCGCGGCGGCTCGCGTTCGCTCGCTGCTTTCCATGAGCACCTCCGCCCCCGCCAAAGAGAACGCCGTGATCAAGACCGCCTACGGCGAAATGACGATCGCCTTCTGGCCCGACGTCGCGCCGAAGACGGTCGAAAACTTCAAGAAGCTCGCCCGCGAGGGCTTCTACGATGGCACCGCCTTTCACCGGATCATCAAGGGCTTCATGATCCAGGGCGGCTGCCCCAACACCAAGGAAGGCGCCCGCGGCATCCCCGGCACCGGCGATCCGGGCTACAAGGTGAAGGCCGAGTTCAACTCCAAGTCCCACGTCCGCGGCGTGATCTCGATGGCCCGTTCCGCCCACCCCGATTCCGCCGGCTGCCAGTTCTTCATCTGCCACGGCGACGCCCGCTTCCTCGACAAGCAGTACACGGCGTTTGGCGAACTCGTCCAGGGCGACGACGTGCTCGAGAAGATCGCCAGTATCCCCACCAAGTCCGGCGGCGGCGGCGAGAAGAGCACGCCCATCGACCGGGTGGCGGTCGAGAGCATCAAGATCGTCGCGGCGGCGTGACGCAGTTCAGCCCGAGGTGACGCTGCCTCGAGGTGGAGCGGCCTGTCCCCAGGCCGCTTTTTTTGCGCCCTCGAACGCGCCTGCGCGCCGGCGACCGAGCGTTTCACCTCAAACCGTCGCCGCCACCCGCGCGCCGACGACCGACTCGGCGATGTTGCGCGGCTGCGCCTCCGCCTCGCCACGCTCCTGGTTGAAGCGCATCGAGACGGTCTTGGAGACGCCGCGCTCCTCCATCGTCACGCCGTAGATCGCCTGCGCCGCCGAGACGGTGCGCTTGTTGTGGGTGATGATGATGAACTGCGACTCGTTCACGAACTTCTTCAGCAGATCGGTGAACCGCCCGATGTTCGATTCGTCGAGCGGCGCGTCGAGCTCGTCGAGCAGGCAGAACGGCGACGGCTTCACCATGTAGAGCGCGAACAGCAGCGCCACGGCGGTCAGCGTCTTCTGGCCGCCGGACAGCAGGGTGATGCCCTTCAGCTTCGTACCTGGAGGCTGCGCCACGATCTCGATGCCGCTCTCCAGGATGTCCTCGGCCTGGATCAGCTCGAGGTGCGCCCGCCCGCCGCCGAAAAGCGTGTGGAAGGTGTACTCGAAGTTCTTCCGGATCTGCTCGAACGTGACCTGGAACTGCTGGAGCGAGGTCTGGTTGATTTCGTCGATCGCCTTCACCAGCTCGGCCTTCGCCGTGGTGAGGTCGTTGACCTGGCCCGAGAGGAAATCGTAGCGCTGCTTGAGCTCCGCGTACTCCTCGATCGCGACGAGGTTGACCGCGCCCATGCTGCTGAGCCGCTGGCGCAGGGCGTCGACCTCCACCTTGACCGCCGGCCACTCCGTGGCGTCGAGGGCCGCGAGGTCCGCTTCGGTCGGTTCGCCGCGCGCCTCCTTCTTCTTCCGCCGGCGTTTCGGGGCGGCGTCCGCCTCCGGATCGCCGCTCCCCTCGCCCGCCGGCGCCGCCGGTGCGGCCCCCCCCTCGTCCTCGTCCTCGTCGAGGTCGAGCGGCTTGAGCCCCTCGGGTTCGTCATCCGCGCGCCAGAGCTGGCGCCGCCAGTCGATCGTGCCGACATCGGTCTGGAACTCCCGCAGCACCTCCTCCGCGAGGAACTGGGCGCGCTGGCGGTTCTCGGCCAGCTTCACCTCGTGTGCGCTCAGCTGGTCGTGCGCGGACTCCGACTCATCGCGCACGGCGTGCTGCGCCGCCTCGAGTCCGCCGATGTCGCGCTCCAGCCCGGCGAGCTCGAGCCGGACCTTCTCGACCTGCTCCTGCGCCACCGCGAACGTCTCGGCGAGCTGCGCGGCCCGGCTGCGCTGCTCGGCGGCGGTGCGCTCGAGCTCGGACGTCTGTTCGGTCCACGACTCGATCTCGGTCTGCCGCTGGACCAGCAGCTCGCTGAGCTGCTGCCGGCGGCGTTCCATCTCGCCGAGTCCGCGGTCGATGACCTCCACCTTCTGGCGGCGCTCGGCGAGTTCGAGGCGGGCCTGGGCCAGCGTCTCCCGCTTCACGTCGCGGTCCGTGCGCACCTCGACGATGCGCGTTTCCAGCTTCTGGATCCGCTCGCGCTGCGCCGTCGCGGTGGCGTCGGCTTCCGCCAGGCCGGCCTGGGCCTTTTCCCAGCGGGCATGGGCCTCGTTGCGCGCTTGCTCGAGCCCGGCGAGCTCCTGCTCCATCCGGTTGAGCCGGTTCGCCACGTCCTCGGCGTTGCGCTGCGCGCCGCGCTGCTCCGCCTGCACGGCGGCGAGGGTCTGCGTGGCGGCAAGCACGTCGGCGCGGCGCTGCTCCAGCGCCTGCTCCGCCTCGGCGAGCCGGGCGTGGAGCGCGTCGATCACCGCCTTCTGGTCATCATGAAGTTTCTGGTCCTCGGCGAGCGCCCGGGCGGTCTCGCGCAGGTCGATCTCGCGCTGCACGATGCTGTGGGCCGCGCGCTTGCTGCTGTGGTGGCCGCCGTAGACGAGCCCGCGGCGGTCGACGAGGTCGCCCTTGCGCGTGGCCACGGCGAGGAAGCCGAAGCCGGGATTGGCCTTCCAGAACTCGAGGAACGCGCCGAGATCGTCGGCGAGGTAGGATTCGCGCAGGACGCCGATCGCCGGATGCGCCGGATCCGTATCGCCGAGGACAGACACCGCGGGCACCAGACCGGGAGGCAGTTCGAAATGCCCCTCGGAGCGCAGCCCGATATCCGTCACCCGCAGCACCGCCGAACCGATCTGCTCCGTCTCGAGCTGGGCGAGGATGCGCTGGGCGGTGGCAAGGTCGCTCACGCTGATCGCCTCCGCGGCGGCACCGAGGATCGCCTCGACCGCCTTGCCCGCGTCGGGGCTGACGGCGAGTCCTTGCGTGATCGGGACGACCTTCGCGCCCTGGAGCGCGGCGTCGAGCCGGCCCTGGAGGACGGCCTTCGCGCCCTCGCCGAAGCCCTCCCACTTCTCCTGGAGCTGCTGCAGCAGCCGGAGCCGAGCGGTGCGCTGCGCAAGCTGGCGGTCGATCTCCTGCAGCTTGCGCTGCGCATCGCGGAATTCCCGCGTGAGATCGGTGATCTGCTGCTGCGCGGTCGCGACCTCGCTGCCCGCCCGGGACTTGCCGGCGACGGCCTCCTCGACGCGCGCCTCGAACTCGGCCGCAACCTGCGCGGCGGCGGCCTGCGCCTGGCGCACGCCCTCGAGTTCCTGCGCCAGCAGGTCGTGCTTGTGCACGCTCGTCTTCTGGTCGACCTCGTAGCCGGAGCAATCCGTGCGCAGGCGCGCGACGGTGCTCTCGATCTGCAGCAACTGGAACTTCGCCTGGTTGAGCTCCTGCTCGAGCCGGCTCAACTCGCCCTCGACAATGCCGAGCTCGCGGTTGCGCTGCTGGAAGACGGCGTCGCTGCCGCCGAGCAGCTCGAGCTGCGTCTGCTTGTCGGTCGCCCCCGAGTCCGCCTGCGCCGCGACCTCGCGGAGCTGCATCTCGATTTCGCCGAGCGTGTCGCGCGAGGATGCCAGCCGGTCCTCGAGCCCGCTGCGCTTGATCTGCGCGAGGTTGGCCGCGTTTTCGGCCGCCTCGCGCTGGGAACGCAGGTCGAACACCGCCTGCTGCGCGTCCTGCACGCGCTGGTTGAGTCGGCTGCGGAGCCCGCGCTTTTCGGACAGCGCCGCCTCCTGCGTCTCGAAGTTCTGCCGGCGCTCGTCGGCGGCGGCGCGGAGGGTAGCGACCTTCGCCTCGAGCTCGCCCAGCGTGGAGCTGAGCTGCGCGTGGTGGAAGCCGCTCCAGGCGAGCGCGAGATGACGGAGGCGGTGGTTCACACGCTTGTAGCGCATCGCCTTCGCGGCCTGCCGGCGCAGGCTGCCGATCTGCCGGCCGACCTCGCCGATCACGTCGGCGACGCGCGCGAGGTTCTGGTCCGTGAGCGCGAGCTTCTGGAGCGCCTCGCGGCGCTGCGACTTGTACTTCGTGATGCCGGCCGCCTCCTCGAACACCGCGCGGCGCTCCTCCGGTTTCGACGACAGGATCTGGTCGATCTGGCCCTGGGCCATGATCGAATAGCTGGTCCGGCCGATGCCGGTATCCATGAAAAGCTTCTGGATGTCCTTCAGCCGGCAGGGCTGGCCGTTGAACGAGTACTCGCTCTGGCCGTCGCGGTGCACCCGTCGCATGATCTCGATCTCGTGAAACTCGCTGCCGAGCTGCTTCTCGCAGTCGGTCAGCAGCAGCGAGACCTCGCACAACTGGGCCGGCTTGCGCGTGTCCGCGCCCTCGAAGATGACATCCTGCATCTTGCCGCCGCGCAGCGCCTTCGCGCTCTGTTCGCCGAGCACCCAGCGGATGGAATCGGCGATGTTGGACTTCCCGCAGCCGTTGGGCCCGACGACCGCCGTGACGCCCGGCTCGAAGCGAAGCGTGGTCGGGTCCGCGAAGCTTTTAAAGCCGTGAAGCTTGAGCGCCTTGAGATACATGCAGGGAAGAGCGGCCGATTGAAGGCCGGCCCTTGTGCCCGGCAATGGAAAAACCGGAAAGGTTGTTCACAGCAAACTCACGGCGGGGCCGCATGTCCGCGGTGCCCCATTTCGCGGCGTCGCGATGCCATGCGCCATCCCGCGCACGCGCTGCTGCCGGCGCGCGGCCGGCGAGTCCGGTTTGACCCGTGGCACTCGCCGACCCCAGGCTCCACGTCCCCGAACCCCGATGCCGTCCATGACTCACCGCCTCCCCCTCCTCGCCTGCAGCCTTGCGTTCACGCTATTCCTGCCGACCGGCCTGGTCTCCGCCCCCCGCCTCCCCGGGATCGGCGCCGCGATGCAGGCGAAAATCGACGAGCGTGAGATCGCCGGCGCAGTGACCATCGTCGTGAACCGGGACCGCACGCTCCACGTCGAGGCCACCGGCAAGGCCGATCTCGCGTCCGGGCGGCCGATGGCGCCGGACTCGCTGGGCTGGATCGCGTCGATGAGCAAGCCGGTCACCGCCGTCGCCGTGCTGATGCTCCAGGACGAGGGCAAACTCGACGTTGCCGATCCCGTGGCGAAGTACGTGCCGGAGTTCGCCGCCCTCCGCACGCCCTCGGGCCGGCCGGCCAACCTCACGATCACGCAGATCCTCACGCACACGTCCGCGCTCGGCGAAGCGCCGCTGGCGGAGACGCTCAAGGCCCGGAAGCTGGCGGACCTCGTCCCCGTCTGGGTCGCAGCCAAAATGACCGGCGAGCCCGGCGCCCAATGGCGCTACTGCCAGTCGGGCATCAACCTCGCGGGCCGCATCGTCGAGGTCGTGAGCGGCATGAGCTTCGACGCCTTCCTCCGGCAGCGCCTGTTCGAGCCGCTGGGCATGAAGGACACGACATTCCACCCGAGCGCCGCCCAGCGGGCGCGGCTGGCCGTGGGGTATTCGAAGTCCGGTGACACGGGTGCGCTGACCGTCGCCGCGCCGCGCCCCGGCTATGGCGAGCCGGAGAATCCGCCGCAGGGCAACGGCGGCCTGTTCTCCACCGCGGAGGACTACGCCCGGTTCTGCCAGATGCTGCTCAACCGCGGGACGGCCGGCGGGCGACGCTACCTGAGCGAACGTGCGATGCGCGCGCTGTCGACGGTGCAGACCGGGGAGCTTCCCACGGGCTTCTTCAGCGCGGCCGAGTTCGGCAGCCGCGGGAGCCATTACGGCTGGGGCCTCGGGACGTGCGTGCTGAAGACCCCGCACGACGGCGTCGCCGCCATGCTGTCGCCGGGGACGTTCGGCCACGGCGGCGCGTGGGGCACGCAGGCCTGGATCGATCCGGCCAGGGGCGTCGCGTACGTGCTGATGGTGCAGCGCGCCAATTTCCGCAACAGCGATGCCAGCAGCGTGCGGCAGGCGTTCCAGGAGGCCGCGGCGGCGGCGCTCAATCGCTGAGGCGGCCGTCCACGGACTCCTTGGCCAACGAGTCAGCCGGGTGGAGCGGCAGGTCGAAGACGGGATGGACAGGATGGCTTCCTGGCGAGCCCGCGGCCTCTGCTGCGCTTCCGAGCGCAGCGGCTTGAGGACAAGCCGCGCCACCTTTCCCTGCAGCGAAAGCAACCTCATCCTGTAAATCCTGTTCATCCTGTCTCCGACCTTTACCCGCAGATGGTTGCTCTCCGACCGGGCGAGCCCCTTTGAGACAGGAGAGACAGGATGCACAGGATGGTTTCCCGGCGTGCCCGCGGACTCTGCTTCATCGTCGCGCTTCTTCCTCCGCCGTCATGGTGGAGCCGCCTGTGAGCTTTTCCCCTGGGAGCGCGGCCGTCCCCGGCCGTCGGTTCGATCCTGGCGGCCGGGGACGGCCGCGCTCTCCAGGCGGCTGATCTTTCGTCGCTTCCGAGCGAAGCGGCTTGAGGACAAGCCGCGCCACCTTCCCTGCAGCGAAAGCAGCCTCATCCTGTAAATCCTGTTCATCCTGTCTCCGACCTTTACTCGCAGATGGTTGCTCTCCGACCCGGCGAGCCCCTTTGAGACAGGAGAGACCGGATGCACAGGATGGTTTCCCGGCTTGCCCGAGGCCTCTGCTTCATCGTTTCGCTTCTTCCGCCGTCACGGTGGAGTCGCCTGTGAGCTTTTCCCCTGGGAGCGCGGCCGTCCCCGGCCGTCGGTTCGATCC
>CALFZM010000406.1 GCA_937952235.1 uncultured Opitutia bacterium
CCGGCCGCCGAGCCGGAGCAACCGGCCGCCGCCGTCCACGAACCGGACGCCGAGGATGAAGTCGCGGAGGCCGCCAAACCGGAATCGGCCGGGCCCGCTCAAGCCCGCCGCCACCGTGCCGCCGAGCGTCGCCCCGGCCTCAGCCAGCACGGGATCGAAGGGCAGGTACTGTCCGCGCTGCGCGACCTCCGCCGCGATTTCCCGCAGCGGGGTGCCGGCCAGCGCGGTGAAGGTGAACTCGCTCGGCTCGTAGTCGACGATCCCGCGGAGCCGCGCGGTGGAGAGCCGTTGGAAATCGGTGGACACCTGCGCGAGCCGGGGCTTGGTCCCCGCGCCGACGGCCACGAGGCGCCGCGCGGAGCGGACGGCCTCGACCAGCTCCGGGACCGAAGCCGGGATGAGATCTGCAACGGGTGTCGTCATGCGGCGCGGCGGTGTTCCCTATTCGCGCGAAATCACTCCCGCCTGCTCGAGGGGATGCAGGCCGTGCTGGGCGAGGGCCGGCGCGCCGGCCACGGGGAACATCTTCCCGGGATTCGCGATGCCTCGAGGGTCGAAGGCGGCGCGCAGCCGCTGGAGGCAGTCGATCTCGTCCGGGGCGAACATGTCCGGCAGGTAATCTCGTTTCTCCATGCCGACCCCGTGCTCGCCCGTGATGGAGCCGCCCATCTCGACGCAGAGCCGCAGGATGCGCCCGGCCAGCGCCTCGGCGCGCTGCAGCGCCCCGGCCTCGCGGCCGTCGTAGAGGATCAGCGGGTGGAGGTTGCCGTCGCCCGCGTGAAAAACGTTCGCGCACCGCACGTTCATCTCCTTCGACCAGGCGCTGATCTTGCGCAGGGCCTCGCCCAGCCGACGGCGGGGCACGACGCCGTCCTGCACGATGAAATCGGGCGACAGCCGGCCGACCGCGCTGAAGGCGCTCTTGCGACCCTTCCAGATCGCGAGCCGCTCCGCCGCGTCGCGCGCGGGGCGCACCTCGACGGGCTGGCTTGCGGCCAGGATCGACTCGAGCCGGAGCCGGTCGACCGCGACCACCTCGCGCGGGCCCTCGAGCTCGACGATCAGCACGGCTTCGCAGCCGGGCGGGTAGTCCGCATGGACCGCCGCCGATGCCGCCTGCAGGGCCAGCGCGTCCATGATCTCGATCGCGCCGGGCAGCAACCCGCTCGCCACCACGGCCGCGACCGCATCGCCGGCCTGTTCGAGCGTGCGATAACCGGCGAGCACGGTGTGAAACATCTCCGCGCGCGGCAGCAGTTGCAGCGTGATCTCGAGCGCGATGCCGAAGAGGCCCTCGTTGCCGACGAACAGCCCCGTCCAGTCGGGGCCCACTTGCTCGCGGCTCGGGCCGCCGAATTCCACGACCTCGCCCGTCGCGAGCACGGCCTTCACCCCGAGCACGTGGTTCGACGTCATGCCGTACTTGAGGCAGTGGGCGCCGCCGGCGTTGAAGGCGACGTTGCCGCCGATGGTGCAGATGGACTGGCTCGACGGATCGGGCGCGTAGTGCAGCCCGTAAGGCTGCGCCGCCGCCGTCACGGCCAGGTTGATCACCCCCGGCTCCACCACGGCGATCCGTTCGGCCGGGTCGAGCCGCAGGATGCGGTTGAGCCGGTTCAACGTGATGACGATGCCGCCGGCGATCGGCGTCGAGCCGCCCGACAGGCTGGTGCCGCTGCCGCGGGCGACGAAAGGCAGGTGCTCCGCGTGGCAGAACCGGACCACGGCCACGACGTCGTCGGCCGTCGCCGGGACCACCACTGCGAGCGGCCGCGCCTGGAACGCCGTCAACCCGTCGCTCTCGTAGGCGGCCAGTTGCGCCGCGCCGGAGAACACGCGCCCGGGCGGAAGCAGGGCGGTGAGCCGGGCCACGACCGCGTCGGCCGGCGGAGCGGAGTTCTGGGTTTCCATGCGGGGCGACAACATGAGAGGTGCCCGCCCGCGCTGACGAGCGCGGAGTGCGCCGGACCGCGGAATTCGCTCGCAAGCGCGCACAAACGCGCACGCGCAACGCCCGGGCGCAGCCGCCTCAGCGCCCGTACACGACGTACCACTTGTCGTCGTAAAGTTTGTGCTCGGCCACCACCTTCAGTCCCGCGGCGGCCATCCACGCCTTCGTCTGTTCGCGGGTGATCTGCAGCGTGGGGTCGTTCTTGTGCGGCCCGAGTTCGGGATGGAAGTCGATCACCGCGATTCGGCCGCCCGGCTTCAGGTACGTGGCGAGGTTGCGCAGGTATTCCGCCCGGTTCTCGATGTGGTGCAGCACGTCGTAGATGAAGGCGAGTTCGACGTCGCGGGCGGGCAGGTTCGGATCGGTGAACTTGCCCAGCACGGTGCGGACCTGCTTCGCGCCGGCCTCCCGGGCCTTCTGCGCGATGTGATCGACGAGGCCCTGGTCGATGTCGACGGCGTAGACCCGGCCTTTCTCCCCCACGCCCCGCGCAAGCGGCAGCGTGAAGACGCCGGAACCCGCACCGATGTCCGCCACGACCGCGCCGGGCTGGAGCCCGAGCAGCGCGACGGCCTTGTCCACCTGGAGCTTCTCGACGCGGGCCTTGCCATCGAGGGTCTTCAGCCACTGCTCCGTGGAGCGGGCACCGAGCTGGGCTCGGGCGGAAGGCATCAAGCCCGCCGCGATCAGGGCGACGGCCAGCGCCACCAGGGCGGGCCGGAGGGAGGGGACATTCAGCGTTTGCATGAGGCAAAAAAGCAAAGGCGCGGCTGCCGGGTGCCGCCCCACGTCAGGTTGCCGGACGGCGGCCGAAACACAAGTACACGCCTCCGCCGGCCAGGAGGAGCGCGAACCCGAGGAGCGAGAGCGCGCCGGCGTAGTCGACGGCCGAATAGAGCATGTACGCGCACATGCCGCAGAACACGAGCGGAAGCACCGGATAGAGCGGCACCGTGAAGGGCCGCTCCACGGCGCGGTCCTTCGCGCGCAGGACGAAAAGCGACACGCCCGTGAGCAGGAAGAAGAGCCAGAACACCGGCGCCGTGCACTTCAGCAGCGTGTCGAACCCGCCGTGCCCCTCCCACGACACCGTGCCGAAGCCGGCCGCCCCGATCAGCGCGGCGAGCACCGCCCGGCCGGTGTCGTGGCCCACCAGCAGGACCAGCCCGAGCGTGATGACTAGCTGGGCCACGAGCGCCGCGAACGGCGTCCCGCGCCGCGAGTGCCAGCGGGCGAGCAGGGAAAAGGCGGGGAAATCCGCCCCGGCCGCCGCGTAGATGCGCGCGCCGGTGAGGATGAGGCCGTTCACGGCGCCGAGGGCGGAGACCATCACGAGCGCCGACATCAGCCCGGCTCCGGCGCTTCCGAGCGGGCCCTGCAGCACGTCGGCGGCGATCGCGCGCGACGTGCGCGCCGCCTCGAAGCCGAGGCCGTTGAGATACGCGGCGTTGACCAGGAGGTAGATCAGCGCGACGCCGGCCGTGCCGATGAGCAGCGCGCGCGGGATGCTGCGACGCTTGTCCTTCATCTCGGCGACGACGAAGGCCGCGTCGTTCCAGCCGCCGTAGGTGTAGAGCACGAGGATCAGCGCGAGGCCGAAGCCGGGCCCGCCGCCGGCCGGCGCCACGGGTGCCGGCTTCGGCTCCTGCGGCCAGAAAAACCCGGCGAGCACGATCGCCACCAGCCCGACCGCCTTGAGCAGGGTAAGGAAATTCTGGGTACGGCGCCCGGCCTGAAGGCCGACGATGTTGGCGACCGACAGGACCACCACCGACAGCACGGCCAGCCAGGGCGCGGCCGCCGGCTGCAGGCCGAAGAGCCGGACCGCGTAGTCGGCGAAGACGAAGGCCATCAGCCCGATGCTCCCGCTCATGATCACGGTAAGCTGCGACCAGCTGAAGAGAAACGCCGTGCCCGGACCGAAGGCCCGGCGCTGGAAGAAGTAGTCGCCGCCGACCTTCGGATAGGTCGTGGCCAGCTCCGCGTAGCAGAGTGCCCCGACCACCGAGAGCACGCCGCCGAGCGCCCACACGAGCATCGCCTCCCCCGGACTCCCGACGCAGCTGAGGATGAACGGAGCCGTCTCGTAGATGCCGGCGCCGATCACGATGCCGATGATCAGCGACACGGCGTCCATCAGGCCGAGCTGGTGCGAGGCGGCGGGGACGTCGGCCGGGGCGGAGGG
>CALFZM010000407.1 GCA_937952235.1 uncultured Opitutia bacterium
TCGTCAACGACGGCGGGCTCGGCGGCCGCTTCAATCTCCGCGCGGTGCCCAACGACGAGCCCGGCATGAGCCCGCTCGAGATCTGGTGCAACGAATCGCAGGAACGCTACGTGCTGGCGGTGCCGGCCGCGCGGCTCGACGTCTTCCGCCGGCTCTGCGAGCGCGAACGCGCGCCGTTCGCCGTCGTGGGCGAGGCGACGGAGGAGAAGCGTCTCGTGCTCGAGGACCCGCACTTCCGCAACACGCCGATCGATCTCCCGCTGGAAGTCCTGCTCGGCAAGCCGCCGCGCATGCACCGCCGCGAGAAATCGCGACGCCGGCCGCTGCAGCCGCTGGCGCTCGACGGGCTCGACCTCCGGGAGGCGGTGCGCCGCGTGCTCTCGCACCCGACGGTCGCGGACAAGACATTCCTCATCTCCATCGGTGATCGCACCGTCGGCGGCCTCGTCTGCCGCGACCAGATGGTCGGACCCTGGCAGGTTCCGGTGGCCGACTGCGGCGTCACGGCCGCCGCCTTCGACGTCTACACCGGCGAGGCGATGGCGATGGGCGAGCGCACGCCGGTGGCGCTGAACCACGCCGCCGCCTCGGCCCGGCTCCGCCGTTCCCGGCGAGGGCGCCGACCTTTACGCCGCCGTGCAGGCGGTGGGCATGGAGCTCTGCCCCTCCCTCGGTATCACGATCCCGGTCGGCAAGGACTCGATGAGCATGAGCACCGTCTGGCAGGACGGCTCCGAGAAGAAGCGCATGACCGCGCCCGTCTCGCTGATCGTGTCGGCCTTCGCGGCGGTCGAGGACGTGCGCCTCTCGCTCACCCCGCAACTTCGTCCGCCTCCGGCCGGCGGTGAACCGACCGCCCTGCTGCTGATCGACCTTGGCCGCGGGCGCAACCGGCTGGGCGGCTCGATCCTCGCCCAGGTCGTGAGCCAGCTCGGCGCCGAGCCGCCGGACGTCGATTCGGCCGCCGACCTGAAGAATTTCTGGGCGGCGATCCAGCAACTGGGCCGTGAGCGCCGGCTGCTCGCCTACCACGACCGCTCCGATGGCGGCCTGCTCGCGACCGCGGTGGAGATGGCGTTCGCCGGCCACACCGGCGTGGACCTGGAGCTGCCCGCGGGCGCAGATCCGTTCGCGGCGCTTTTCAGCGAGGAGCTCGGCGCCGTGATCCAGGTGCGCGAGGCCGATCGCGCCGCCGTCGTCGAGGTGCTGCGGACGCACGGGCTCGAGGGCGCGACGCACCCGCTCGGCGGGCTCAACGCGACGCACACGTTCCGCGTGCGCCAGGGCGACCGGGTGGTTTTCGAGGACGACCTCTTCGCGCTGCGCGCCGTGTGGTCCGACGTCACCCGCCGCATCGCCGCGCTGCGCGACAACCCCGCGTGCGCGGAATCCGAATATGCGCTGAAGCTGGAGCGGGACAACCCGGGCATCCGGCCCGTGGTCGGTTTCACCCTGTCCCCGGCTCCCGCTTCGAAGCAGGCCGGGGCGGCCGCGCGGCCGCGCGTGGCGATCCTCCGCGAGCAGGGCGTCAACGGCCAGGTCGAGATGGGCGCGGCCGTCACCCGCGCCGGCTTCACGGCGGTCGACGTCCACATGACGGACATCCTGTCCGGCCGGATCTCGCTCCGCGAATTCCGCGGGGTCATCGCGTGCGGCGGTTTCAGCTACGGCGACGTGCTGGGCGCCGGCGAGGGCTGGGCGAAGAGCGTGCTGTTCAACCCGCGGGCGCGCGCGGAGTTCGAGGCGTTCTTTGCGCGCGCGGACGCCTTTGCGCTGGGCGTGTGCAACGGGTGCCAGATGATGAGCAATCTCAAGACGCTCATTCCCGGCGCCGAGGCGTGGCCCCGCTTCGTGCAGAACCGGTCCGAGCGTTACGAGGGTCGCTTCGTTTCGCTCCGGATCGAGCGCAGCCCGAGCGTGCTCTTCGCCGGCATGGAAGGCTCCGTCCTCCCGATTGCCGTCGCGCACGGCGAAGGGTTCGCCGAGTTCCCCGACGCCGCGGCCGCACAGCGGATGAGCGACTCGGGCCTGGTGTCCGCGCGCTATGTGGATCACCGGCACCAGCCAACGGAGCGGTATCCCCTCAACCCCAACGGCTCGTCCCACGGGATGACCGCGCTCACGACCACGACGGGGCGCGTCACCCTCATGATGCCGCACCCCGAGCGTGTCTTCCGCACCGTGGCGATGAGTTGGTCGCCCGAGGGATGGGGCGAGGACTCGCCCTGGATGCAGCTCTTCTACAACGCGCGGCGCTTTGTAGGCTGAACCCTTCGCCCGCGTCCGGCGGGCGTCGCGCTCAAGCGAGGGAACGCGCCCGGCGGCGGGCGAAAAACAGGCCGAGGGCCAGTGCCCCCGCGAACAGCGCGGCGGTGGAACCGGCGTCGGGGGCGGTGAACAGATTGGCCCGGATTTCCCCGCCGGTGCGGAAGGTGGTGTGGATATTGAAGTAGCTCATCCCGCTGCCGAGGATGTTCCCGAGGGCCGCCTCCGCCGCCGCCACCGAACCTCCGTTTGCCGAGAGGAACGACGCATTGTAACTCGAGGCGAGCGTCAGGTCGTAGGTGGCGTCCATCGTGCCGGCGGAGACGCCGAGGGGAAACCCGACGAACGAAGGCGTCTGGGTGATCACCCCCGCGTTGGCTCCCGGCGCCGCCGGCCCGTGGATGTGCGCCGCGGTCGTGAAGCCGGTGAGGCCGGAGAACGTCGCCTCCACCCGCAGCGTGTGCGCCACATCGTCGAACGTCACACGCGCCTCCCCCGTGCCGGCCGAGGGCACCGCGGGAACTTCATTGGCGCCGGAGAAGGTGCCCGTGACGACAATCACCACGGCCTGCGCGGCCGGCACCACGGAAAATGCGGCGAACGCCGCGAGAGCGAACAGAGGGGGCAGTTTCATCGCCGGCCGGTGCTGCACGATGCATGCCTGTTTAGCTGCGTCCGCCCGACGGCGTCGCGCGCGTTCGCACTGCCGGCGATTTCGAAACGAATTAATTTTGTCTGACGGACGGTCCGCCGCCGCGGGCGGGCCAAAAACGTAAGCTGCGCCGACAGCGACGAAGCGGAGCCGCGTGATTTTCAGGCGCGACATCTCGGCTGCAAACGGCCAACGCTTCCTCATCCCCTCCCCCACCATGCCTAACCTCGAACGGAAAGCCGCGTCGGACTTCGATCAGGAACTCCTGGATCTCTACGATTACTACGTGCACGGCCACATCGACCGCCGGACCTTCCTCGATCGCGCGGCCAAGTACGCCGTCGGCGGGCTCACCGCGGTCGCCCTGCTCGAGATGCTGAGCCCGCAATATGCGCTCGCGGCGCAGGTGCCGAAGGAGGACGCGCGGGTGAAGGCCGAGTACCTGAAGTTTCCCTCCCCGCAGGGCCACGGCGAAGGCCGAGGACTGTACGCCCAGCCGGCGAATCGCTCAGGGAAGTTGCCCGGGATCATCGTCGTGCACGAGAACCGCGGGCTCAATCCCTACATCGAGGATGTCGCCCGTCGCGTCGCCCTCGCCGGGTTCGTGGCGCTCGCGCCCGACGCCCTGTATCCGTCAGGCGGCTATCCGGGCAACGAGGACGAAGGCCGGGCGATGCAGGGCAAGCTCGACCGCAACAAGGTCATCGAGGATTTCTGCGCGGCGGCACGGTTTCTCGCTGCGCATCCCTCGTGCAACGGGAAGATGGGCGTGGTCGGTTTCTGCTTCGGCGGCGCCGTTTCCAATACGCTCGCCTGGAAGCTTCCCGACCTGATCAAGGCGGCCGTGCCTTATTACGGCGGCCAGCCCACCGCCGAGGAGACGGCGAAGATCAAGGGCTCGCTGCTGATCCACTACGCGGAGCTGGACACGCGCATCAACGCCGGGTGGCCCGCCTACGAGGCCGCCCTGAAGGCGAACAAGGTCGACTACACGATGCACCTGTATCCCAAGGTGAACCACGGCTTTCACAACGACACGACGCCGCGGTTCGATTCGGCCGCGGCCGAGCTCTCCTGGACGCGCACGATCGCCTTCTTCAAGCAGAAGCTGGGCTGAGGCGCAGGTGGAGCCGCCTGTCCCCAGGCGGCTGACGTTCGACGGCGGCGTCCTTCCCAGCGGCGTGGGGACACGCCGCTCCACCTGGGCACACCAGGCCAGCAGCACGCCTCGCCGCACGTGGCGACGGGCTTTCAGGCACCCCTGATCCTGCGGGACGACGATCTGCGTCCCAATAGGTGGAGCCGCCTGTCCCCAGGCGGCTGACGTTCGACGGCGGCGTCCTTCCCAGCGGCGTGGGGACACGCCGCTCCACCTGGGGCACACCAGGCCAGCAGCACGCCTCGCCGCACGTGGCGACGGGCTCTCAGGCACCCCTGATCCTCCGGGACGACGATCTGCGTCCCAGTAGGTGGAACCGCCTGTCCCCAGGCGGCTGACGTTCGACGGCGGCGTCCCTCCCAGCGGCGTGGGGACACGCCGCTCCACCTCGGGCAAACCAGGCCAGCAACACGCCTCGCCACACGTAGCGACGGGCTTTCAGGCGCCCCTGATCCTGCGGGACGACGATCTGCGTCCCAGTAGGTCGAACCGCCTGTCCCCAGGCGGCTGACGTTCGACGGCGGCGTCCTTCCCAGCGGCGTGGGGACACGCCGCTCCACCTGGG
>CALFZM010000408.1 GCA_937952235.1 uncultured Opitutia bacterium
GCCTCCAGCCGGGCGAGAAGCGTCCGGTCGTCGTCGCGCAGCACGGCCTGGAGGGTACGCCGGCCAAGACGATCAACGAGGATCGCACGAGCCGGGACTGGGCGACGTACCGGGCTTATGCGCGCGAGCTGGCGGCGCGCGGCTTCATCGTGTTCGCGCCGCACAATCCGTACACGGGCGGCGAGGCCTTCCGGCGCCTGCAGGCCAGGGCGCATCCCCTCGGGCTGACGCTGTTCTCGTACATCCTCGGCCAGCACCAGCGGATCCTGGAGTGGCTCGGATCGCTGCCGCAGGTCGACGCGAGGCGGATCGGGTTCTACGGCATCTCGTATGGCGGGCTCTCCGCGCTGCGGCTGCCGGCGATGCTCGACGGATATGCACTCTCGATCTGCAGCGCGGCGTTCAACGACTGGCCGCGCAAGATCGTCTCCACGGATTTCCGGGCCGCGTACACGTTCACCGCCGAACACGATCAGTTCTCGTTCAACCTCGCCGGGCTGTTCGGCCACGCCGAGCTGGCGCGGTTGATCGCGCCGCGTCCGTTCATGGTCGAGCGCGGCCACCGCGACGGCGTCGCGCCCGACGAATGGGTGGCCTACGAATACGCCAAGGTGCGGCGGCTCTACGCCCAGCTCGGCCAACCGGACCGGACGGAGATCGAGTTCTTCGACGGGGCGCACGAGATCCACGGCGTGGGCACGTTTGCGTTCCTGCACCGCCACCTCGCCTGGCCCGCTCCGGCCGCCCGCCCATGAGCGCTCGCATCGCCGGCGTGGAAACGTGGGTCGTCCGCTACCCGGTGGCGGGGACCTTCAAGTTCTTCACGACCCGCGACGGGAAGCCGCCGACGCGCGACACCGTCCTGGTCCGGATCTCGGACGAAGCCGGCCGGGTCGGCTGGGGCCAGAGCGTGCCGTCGCGCACCTGGAGTTACGAGACGACGGAGAGTGTGCAGTCGACGATCGACCTCTATCTCGGCCCGGCGCTGGTGGGACGGGACGCGCTCGACCCCGACGACGCATGGCGGGCGATGAATGCCGCGATCGCCGGCTCGTTCTCCACCGGCCAGCCGATCGCGAAGGCGGGGATCGACCTGGCGCTGTTCGATATGGCCGGACGTATTCGCTCCCAGGATGCGGCGACGGCGCTGGGCCGGCCGCGGGGCGGCGCGGTCACGCTGAGCTGGACCCTCGATGTGCGCGCCGTGGCGGAGGTGGCGCCGGAAGTTGCGGCGGCGCGCGCGCGGGGGTTTCGGAATTTCAACGTGAAGGTCGGCCGCGATGTGGCCTTCGATCTCGAGGTGTGCCGGGAAATCCGGCGGCACGCGCCGGAGGCGTTCGTGTGGGTGGATGCGAACGGCGGCTACGATCTGGAAACCGCGCTCGCGGTCGCGCCGCAGCTGGCCGGGCTGGGCATCGCGGCGTTCGAACAGCCGCTGGCGGCAAACGCGCTGACCGGTTACCGGCGGCTGCGCGAGCAAGGGGCGCTGCCGATCCTGATGGACGAGGGCGTCGTGTCGCTGGCGGACCTGCGCGAGTTTCACCAGCTCGGCCTGCTCGACGGGGTGGCAATGAAGGTGTCGCGCTGCGGCGGGCTCACCGAGTCGCGCCGAATCGTGGAGTACATGGCCGAACACGGAATGTTGTTCTTCGCCAGTGGGCTGACCGATCCAGACGTCGCGCTGGCGGCGTGCCTGCACCTGTTCAGTGGATACAACCTGCCCCATCCCGCGGCCCTGAACGCCCCGCAGCTGCTGCGCGGCTCGGTGTTGCGGGCGCCGCTGCGGGTCGAAGGCGACCAGGCGTACCCGCCGGTCGGATCCGGGCTCGGAGTGGACGTGGAGGTCGCGGCGGACGGAACGGTCATCGCGCCGCGTTAGCATTGCCTTCCCGTGGGAGCGCGGCCGTCCCCGGCCGCAGCCTCGACGCGCGGTTCGTGACGATCGCGCTCCCAGGCAGGGATTGCCAGCAGTGGCGAAGCGCCCGAGACTCGAGCCCACGCCATGCACCGGTCGACGTTCTTCCTCGCGGTTCTTGCGCTTCCGTTCGGGTCGGGCGGGTCCGCGGCCGATGTCCGTCCGGAACGGCCGAACGTGATTGTCATCGTGAGCGACAATCAGGGCTATCGGGACCTCGGGTGCTTCGGCTCGCCGGAGGCGGTCACGCCACACTTCGACCGGCTGGCGGCGGAAGGGGTGAAGGGGCTGCAGTTCTACGTGACCTCGCCGGCGTGCACGCCGTCGCGCGGCAGCATCCTCACGGGGCGCTATCCGCAGCGGAACGGCCTTTACGAGATGATCCGGAACGAGCTGGTCACCTACAAGCACCGGTATACGCCCGCCGAATACGCCTACTCGCCCGAGATGACGCTCGGACTCGACGAGCGCGAGATCACCGTTGGCAACCTGCTCCAGGGCGCGGGCTACGTGACGGGCGTGATCGGCAAGTGGGACAGCGGGCGCGCCCGGCGCTTCCTGCCGCGCCAGCGTGGATTCGACTACTTCTACGGGCTGGCGGTGACCGGCATCGATTACTGGACGCATGAGCGCTACGGCGTGCCGTCGATGTACCGGAACAACCAGCTCGTGAGGGAGGAGGGGTTTTCCGAGGAGCTGTTCACGCGGGAGGCGCTCGCCTTCATCCGCGATAACCAGCGCCGGCCCTTCTTTCTTTACCTTCCGTACCACGCGCCTTCGGGCAATGCCAACCTCGACCAGCGGGACATCAACCCTCCGCAACGCTACCTCGCGCAGTATCCCAACCGCGATCCGAAGGACAAGCGTACCCAGTATCTGGCGACGATCACCTGCATGGATGACGGCGTGGGGCGGATCATGGCGCTGCTGCGGGAACTCGATCTCGACGAGAAGACCCTCGTGATGTTTTTCCCGGACAATGGCACCGGCGGGGGCACCGCCGACAACGGCATCCTGCGCGCCACCGGCACGCAGATCGACCGGCTCGGGGAGGGCGGCGTGCGGGTTAACTTCATCGCGCGCTGGCCGGGGGTGATTCCCGCCGGAACGACGACGTCGGCGTTTCTCTCCGCGCTGGATATCCTTCCCACCCTGGCGGCGGTGAGCGGCGCGGAAGTGCCGCCCTGGCTGCGGCTCGACGGCACGAACATCCTGCCGGTGCTGCAGGGGCGGGCGACGTCGCCGCGGACGGAAATGTTCTGGCAGAGCCGGAACTCCCGCGCGGCGCGGGTGGGGCGCTACAAGTGGGTCGAGGCGCCGAGCTTCTCGGGCCTGTTCGACCTCGACCAGGATCCGGGAGAAACCAGGGACCTGTCGGCGGAGCAGCCCGGCGAGCTGTCACGGATACGCGGCCGCTGGGAGGCGTGGCGTCGCGAGATGGATGCCGCGGAGCCCCGCGGACCGTTTCGGGATTACTGAGCCGGACGGCACCGGTGGGGTGGAGCCGCCTGTCCCCAGGCGGCTGGCGTGCGACGGACCGGTTCGCCGCGGCTGGTCCTCAACCCGCGGCGGAGGAAGCCATCGAACTTCAGCCGCCTGCGGACAAGCGGGTCCACCCTGCGAGTTGGGCCGGGCGGTTCAGCGCGCCGAGGCTTGGGCGGGGAGGGCGTTGCCGTTGGGCTGGTTCTGTCCGGCAGTGACCAACATGAATGCCACGGCGATCAGCGTCGCCGCCACCGCGTAGGCGACCCGCATGCCCGCCGTCGCCGCACCGGGGGTGGCGGAAGCGAGATCCGGCGTGCCCGCAGCCGCGGTGAATACGGCGCCCATCACGGAGGCGCCGGAAATCAGGCCGAGGTTCCGGGACAGACTGAGCAGCGCGGAAACGACGCCCCGCTGTTCCGACGGCCGGGCTACCATCACGGCAGTGGGGTTGGCGGTCTGAAACAGTGCATAGCTTGCCGTGAGGGTGACGACTGGAGCGACGTATCCCGCCAGGCCGAGCGAGGTCGGCAGGACCGCGAGGAGCACGGCGCTGGTGGCGATGCCGGTCAGCCCGGCCAGCGTCAGGCGATGCGGACCGAACCGGTCCACCAGTCGTCCGGCCGGCACGCCGGCGAGTGCCGCGGCGAGCGGACCGAGGGAGAGCACCAGGCCGACGGCCGCCGCTTCCAGCCCGAGGGTGCGGGAAAGATAGAAGGGACCGACGACCAGCGTGGTCATCATCACGGTTGCCACGAGGCCGCTCGCGGCCAGGCCGGCGCGGAGCGCGCGGTCCCGGAGCAGCGAGAGCCGGACGAGCGGCGCCGCCACGCGGCGCTCGACGTACACGAAGAGCAGGGCGGCACCGCCCGCGAGCGCCAGCAGGCCCGGGTGGAGCGGTTGGCCCCGGCGCGTCACGGCGAGCGCGAAACTGCCGAGCGCCAGTGCCAGCAACGCCGTCCCCGCGCCGTCGAAGGCCGGGCGCCCGCCGGCCGGGCGGCGGTCTGCGGGCAGGGAATGGCGGAGGAGAAACCAGGCGGCGAGGCCCAGGGGAACGCTGAACAGGAAAATTGCCCGCCAGCCGGCGACGACACTGAGAATGCCGCCAAGGGAGGGACCCAGGGCGGTGCCGAGGGCGGACATCGTGCCGAGCAGGCCCATCGTGCGGCCGGTGCGGGCCGGCGGCACCAGGTCGCCGACGAAGGTGAGCGTGAGCGCCATCATGGCGGCGGCTCCTGCGCCCTGGGCTGCGCGGGCGGCGACCAGGAGGCCGAGCGTGGGAGCGAATCCGGCCAGCAGCGACCCCCCCGCAAAGCACCAGATCCCGGCCAGGAGCACGCGCCGGCGACCGAACAGGTCTCCGAGCCGGCCGATGCTCACGATCAGCGAGGTCACGGCCACGAGGTAGGCGAGAACAACCCCCTGCACGGCTTGAAAGCTCGCTTCGAAGGCCTGGGCCAGCGTGGGCAGGGTGGCGTAGGCGATGCTCGTGCCGAGCGCGGACAGCAACATCGCCAGGGATAGTCCGACGACGGCTCGTGGCGCGGTGGTGGCGGTGAAGACCGGACCGGTGCCGGCTGCAGACGGGCTCGTGACGCTTGGGTTCATGCGTTGCAGTCTAGCGCGCCGGTTGACAGGGCGGAAGACGCACGCTCTGCATGGTATTCGTGCACGGGACGCCACTTCACCTCCGGCGCGAGTCGCCGCCATGACACGGCCGGATCTCAACCTGCTGGTCACCCTGGACGTGCTGCTCGCGGAGGGCAGCGTGGCGCGCGCGGCGCAGCGGCTGCGTTTGAGCCCGTCGGCGATGAGCCGGGCGTTGTCGCGGCTGCGCGCCGCGACGGGCGATCCGCTGCTGGTTCGGGCGGGGCGGGGTCTGGTGCCCACGCCTCGGGCGGTCGAGCTGCGGGGCCGCGTCGGCCAGGTGGTGCAGGATGCAGAGGCGATGCTGCGGCCGGCGGGCAAACTGGACGTGCGGACGCTCGCCCGGGTTTTCACGCTGCGAACCAGCGAGGGTTTCGTGGAGAACTTCGGCCCCGCGCTCCTTGCCCGGGTGGGGGCGGAGGCGCCCCGGGTGCAGCTTCGTTTCGTGGCGAAGCCGAACAAGGAGAGCGGGCCGCTCCGCGAGGGCGCCGTGGATCTCGAGACCGGCGTGGTGGAGCCGGCGACCGGCCCGGAATTGCGCGTGCAGGCGCTGTTCCGCGATCGTTACATCGGCGTCGTCCGGAAAGGTCACCCGCTCTCCAGCGGCAGGGTATCGCCGGCGCGCTATGCGGCGGGCCGCCACATCGCGGTGGCGCGGGACGCTGCGCACGATCCGGTCGACGCGGCGTTGGCGGAGCTCGCGTTGCGGCGGACGGTGGCGGTCGCGCTCGTCGCGGGCTTCTCGACCGCGGTCGCGCTCGCGCGCGTTTCCGACCTCATCGCGACGGTGCCCGAACGCCACACGGGAAACCTGCGCGCCGGCCTGCACAGTTTCCCCCTGCCGGTGGCGGTTCCGGAGTTCACGGTCTCGCTGCTCTGGCATCCGCGCCTCGACGCCGACCCGGCTCATCGCTGGCTGCGGTCCCTCGTCCGGGAGGCGTGCGGAGCGGGTCGGTGATTTCCTCGCCTGCGGCCGCCGCCAGCGACGGGGCGGTGGAACGCCTCACCCGGGTGGAGCCGCCGGTCCCCGGGCGGCCGACGTTCGACCGACTGGTCCGCAGCGGCTCGAGAACAAGCCGCTTCGCCTTTCAGAGCGGCCGTTCCTGGCCAGCGGCCTTGCTCCGGTTCAGAACAGGCTGGTCGCAAAACGGACTCCGAAGCGACGCAGGGACGGCGTGTCAAAGTGCACGGAGTCGCCCTTGTGCGTCAGTCCCGCGGACTCCACGATGATGACCCGAGGCACGAGGCGGGGAAGGGCGGTGAGCTGCTGGTCGACCACGCCCGCGTGAGGGTGGGTCGTGGCAGGCAGCCATTCGCCGAGGCGACCGGCGAGAAAGGGGATGTCAGGCGCCTGCAATTCGGCGCGCAGGTGACGAATCGTGGCGGCGAGACGGCTGGCGTATGTCGAGGCCAGCGCGAGTTCCTTGGCATCGGACTCGCCTTGGTGCCAGAGGAATCCCTGCAGGGTTCCGGCACGCAGGGCGGCCTTGGTGCGTGCGATGGCCGCGGCCAGGAGGTCTCCGCCCGGTTCCCAGCGGGACAATGCCGTATTGCCCACGGCGCAGGGCACGAGACCGATGGCCAGCCGGGGATCCGCGTCGGCGAGCGTGGCCGCGAATGACGCCGCCAGTCCGGCACCCGCGCGAGCGGAATCGAAGTGCAGCGGCTCGGTCGCGGGAATCCATTCCTGGTCCCGCGTGAGCTTGAACACCCGAGGATGAACGACACCGGTCGAGCCGTCGGGAAGCGTGCCGCGACCCGCCATGTTGGATTGGCCCAGGAGGACGAAAATGCGCAGCGGCGGAAGCTCCGTCGTCGCGGCCGGGAGCAAGGGCGCTGCCAGGAGGTGAAGCGCAAGGAAGAGCAGGACGTGTTTCATGGCGCGCCGGCCTTGGACTGGCGAAGGGTGCGCACGAAGTCGGGGCGAACCGGCTTGGTGGCGCCGCCCCACCGGGCGCGAACGAAGGACGCGATCGCCGCGATTTCATCGTCGGGCAGGCCGTAGAACGGTGGCATGTCCGGAAACGGGGTGTTCTTCCGCTCCAGGTTGCGACCGAACAGGATGCTGCGAACCACCGCCTCGTCGGACTCGGCGACCACTTTTGACCCCGCCAGCGCCGGAGCTATCCCGGGCTGGCCCTGTCCCGCGGGCCCGTGACATGCCGCGCACAATGCGAAGTGCTGCTCACCGCGCGCCAGCGCTGCGTTCGTCGGCCGCGTTGCGTTCGTAGGCTTCTCCGCCGGCGCTGCGCTCCAGATCTGTCGCAATCCCGCCGCGCGCTGCCGGATTTCGGCGTCGGGCGCGCGCTCGAGCGGCACCAGCAGCGGCAGCGCGCGGGCGGCGCTGTCCCGGGGGAGCATCGCGCTCGCGAGCCCGTCCAGCAGCGCGGTTCGCATCCACTTTGGCCCGGTAGCGGCACCGATTTCCGCGAACAGGCGCGAGAGCTCGCGGGGGCGATTCGCCCGGCCGATCGATTGCGCGAGGGCACCGAGGAGCCGCCTGCCGCCCGCGTGCTCCGCACTCCAGGACGGATCGGCGATCAGGTGGCTCACCAGCGCGAGTTCCCGGGCCGCGAGACCCGACATCGCGATCTCGACGATCCCCGGCTGGTCGCCATCGCGGAGAAGCACGCGGGAGAATCCGCCCAACGCGTCCCGGGACTGGAATTCCCCGAGCGTGAAGAGAAGCTGCCGTCTCACCGCGGCCGACGGGTCGCCGGTGCGAGCGAGCACGGCACCCGCGACGCGCGCGTCGCCCAGCAGGGGTTCCGCAATGCGCAGCGCGGCTTCGCGGACGCGCGGAGAGGCATCTTCCGTCGCCGGGGCGGCAAGGTCCGCCGTGACGGCGCCCAGGCCCTCGAGCGTCCAGAGCGCGTGGATACGAGCCAGTTCATTGGCGTGGTGGAGCGCCATGTCCCGCAGTGGCGCGACCACGGAAAGGTCGCTGCGCTCGACCAGGAGCCGCTGGGCGGTGTCGCGCCAGAACCCGTTGGGATGCGATAGCAACGAGACCCACGCGGCGGGCCGATCGAGCGGCACCTCTGGCGCCCGCCCCCGCGGACGGTCGGTGCGCACGACCCGGTAGATGCGCCCGAGGCCGTTGAAGGGTTCATACAGCTTCCGGGCGAGGAACTGCCCGCGAAGGAAACTCGTGTGGAACAGATATCCCTCGAGAATGCCGCGGTGCAGGTCGACGAGGTAGAGCGTTCCGTCCGGCCCGTTGGCGGCGGCCACGGGGCGGAATCGCTCATCGTGGGAGAAGATGAACTCGCGTTCGGCGTAGGCGTTGGCGGCAGTGATGCCGGAGTCCGTTTCGCGCAGGACAGAGCGGCGGACGAAGCGGCCGGCAGCTTCGCCGAGGAACACATTACCCGCGTACTCCGGGCCAAACTGGTCTCCACGATACACGACCGGGCCGGTGTTGGCGGTGAATTCGCGGAGCCGGCCGTCCTCGGTGAGCTGCCCGCGTCGGTTCACACCCGGCGTGATGGCATGAGGCCACGTGCGCTGGTCGGTCGTGAGGCGCACATCGATCCAGGAAGAAGCCGGGAAGTGCGGGTTGCGGGTGAAATAGTGGCCGGGCACGAGATCGGCGATCAGATGGTCGCCATTGGAGGAATAGAACAGGCGCCCGAAATTGTCCTGGGAAAGGCCCCACTGGCCGCGGCGGCTGACCTGCGGGGCAAGCTGCCACGGACCCGAGGCGGCGCGAATCCGGCGCGTGAACCGCGACCCGTTGAGCCAGTTGTCGAGCGTGCGCACGATGTCCGCTTGCGCGATCCAGGGATTGGCGGCGACGGGCAGGCCATCGACGATCGTGGCCGAGGCGTCCGCCTTGCCGTCGCCGTCCGTGTCGCGGGCAAACAGGAGCCGAGGCAGTGCGAGCACAAAGGCTCCGTCGCGGGAAGGCTGGACGCCGCGCGCCCACTCGATGCCGTCCAGAAAGACCGTACGACGATCCATGCGACCGTCCCGGTCGGTGTCCTCGAGGATCACGACGCGGGATTTCGGGGCTTCCATCGCGGCCATGCCCGGCAGATTGGCGCGCGCCGGCCAGTTATAGCCGGGCCATTCCAGGACCCAGGCGCGACCGCGTTCGTCGAACGTGACCGAGATCGGGTCCTGCACGAGCGGCTCGGACGCCACGATTTCAAGGGAGAACCCGTCCGGCAGGTCGAAGTGGCGGATCGATTCCTCCGCCGGACGAACGGGAGCGTCCGGGATTTTCCACGACTCGGGTGGAGCGGAGCGGTCGAGCGTGGAGCGGTCGCCCGTCTGCGCCAGCGAAGCCGCCAGGGTGGACCATGCCAGCAGGAGGAGCCCGCCGCCTCGATGGAACGTGCTCATGGCGTTGAAACGTTGACCCAATTCGGCGTGCTCCACGCGAGGTTTCCCAGCCCCGTGGCGACGTTGCCGCCCCAGTGCTCGGAAGTCCCTTCCTGCTCGACGCGCCAGTAGTACCAATGCGAGCCGCTGGCGCTCACGGTGTCCGTGTGTTCGAGCGTCGTCGCGAGGGCCGAGCCTTCGAGGGAGAAAGACCGCAGATCAACGCCGTCGCGGATCAGGGTGGCGCGCCGAAGCGGTCGGGTGCTCTTCGCGACGAGCGAGAGGCGTACCTTGCCGCCGGAGTGGGTCTCCTGGCCCATCAAGACACCGTTGGCGCGGGCTTCGATCGCCATGCGCGCGCCCGAGGTCGCGAATACGCGGCGCGCACGGTAGGCTTCGAGGATCGCGTCCGGAGTCAGCGCAGATACGTAGAGACCGGTGACGCCTCCGCCGAGGCCGGGACTGCGGCGGTGATTGTCGCTGGTGCCGACGAAGCCGGCGCGGTGGCCGGCGGCGAGGGTGGCGTGAATCTTCCTCGGATTGAGGAAGAAGACGCCCCAGCCCGAGGTGACTTCGAGCGCCACTTCGGTGGGGTGCGGATGAAAATCGAAGCTCGCGTGCTGCGTGTGCATGATGCCCCCCGCCGCGGCGACGGCCGCGTGAAGTTTTCCGATGTCGCCGCGCACATCCGTATAGCGCACGAGCGGCCCGCCGGCGCGCGGATAGATGACGGTGCGATGGTTCGGGTAGTTGGCGCCCCAGAAACGCGGCTGGTCGAAGGCCACCGTGCCGTCGCTGGGACGCTGCTGGGTCCACTCGTAGCCCGGCAGGGCGACAAATTTTCCGTCTCGCGACAGGGCCCGGGCGTAGAAGGCGCCGGTCTGGTATTCGCCGTCGGTGAGGGGGCAGACGAACAGATCGTTCTCCTGCATGACGAGCGCATCGAGCCGCCCCCGATCGCGGGCGTAGAAGAGGATCTCGTCGGGCTCCCCCTCCGCATCGGCCGAAAGGCCGCTGTGCACATGCGAATCCATCCACACGAGGGTGAACGCACGCCCCTCCTCGACCACTTCGTGTCGCGTCGGGGCGGCGTCGGGCGGAGGGAGTT
The DNA here is from genome assembly GCA_937952235.1 of uncultured Opitutia bacterium. Classification (GTDB taxonomy): domain Bacteria; phylum Verrucomicrobiota; class Verrucomicrobiia; order Opitutales; family Opitutaceae; genus ER46. The sequence continues at coordinate 10,479 of CALFZM010000408.1, forward strand.
CGATGCGTTTCCAACCCTGCCATTCCTCGGTGACGAGCGGCGCCACGTCGGCCAGCACGGCGGAGACGCGGTGATATTCGCGCACCGCATCCCGCGGCAGCGTCGAGGCCAGGAGCTCGATCCTCCCCGCGCGGACTTCCGCGTCGTGCGCCACCCGGTAATCGACATAGCCGCGCGCGAGCACGACAGGGGCTTCCGGACGGCCGCCCAGGATCCGGCGGCCGCAGAGATCGCCGGTGACATTGGCCGTGTCGCCGGCATGGCGGACCTTGCGCTCCCAGAGCAGCCACACGGCGTCTCCGTCGCGCACGAGCATCGGATCGCGCCGGCGACCGAGGTACCCGCCGGTGGGCACGCGCTTGGGCTCGAGCTGGGCGAGGAGACCGTGGGCGAGCACAGCGACTTCGCTCGCGCCGCGGTCATCGGCGACTCGCTGCCACCTGGAGCCGACGCGTCGCGCGACCTCGATCGAGTGCAACTGATCGTAGACACCGGTGCCTCCGGTGACGTCGGTGACTTTCAGCCATGCGACATGCAGTTCTCCGGCGGCATTGCGGGTGGCAACGGGTTTGAGGCAGCGATCGGGCGAGGTGGAGACGTCTTCGATCGGGCCCAGCGTCGGGGCGAACGTGCGCGCGTGGATGGTGGAGCGACCCGCGCGGTAGCTGTCCCAGAAGACCCAGATCCTGCCGGCAGCGTCCTTGGCGAACGTCGGTCTAAACGAGTCCGTGTCGGTCGCGCCCACTTCGACCGCCGGAGCGGCGTGCTCGCCCACCGTTCTGACCATCGCGCGAAAGCGTCCGTCGCGATGCTCCACCCACGCGACGGCGAAAAGACCCGGCGCGACCCCGGCCACCGTGGGGTGGAGCGCGTCCACCGCGGGAGCGGAGAGTGCGATCGGAGCCGACCACGTCCCTTGCTCGCCGCGGCGGGCGTGCACGCTCCAGCGCCCGTCCTTGCAGGCCGCCCAGGCCACGCACATCTCCCCGTTGGCGCCGGCGGCGAGCTCGGGATGGCCGAAGATGCCACCACCCTCGGCCGCATCGAGCATCGGCGTGTCGCGCGTGAACGGCAGCTCGCGGCCGACGACGTGCTCACCCGAGGGGGAATAGGAGTGCCAGACGGCGTAACCCCTGCCGGCGGCATCGAGCACGAACGCAGGATGCGTGTCGTAGGGGATCGGATAGAACGCGCGATGCTGGGCGAGGTAGCGCCGGTTGAGGGGAGTGGGCCCGGCGGGCGGCGCGGACGTCGGTTCGCCGGCGGCGAACGGCGCCGTTGGCGAGAGGGAGAGGCCCAGGGCGAGGAGCGCGCACGGCGCCCGGAAAGATCGAGGCATGAGGGGTGAGCGTGGAGTTGAAAAGGTGCTCTAGCGTGACGCCTGCGATCCGGCCTTGAGCAGACCGGCCGCCTCGGCCGGAGCGATCTCGCGCAGGAAGATATTCCGCCAGCGGATCTCGCCGCCGTGGGTTTGGAGCTGGATCGGGCCACGCTCGAGAATCGGCCGCTGTTCGGCCGGCGGGCGCTGGCGGTCGAAATGGTTGAAGAGGACCGCGTGATCGACGACCAGCTTGGAATTGAGCCAGACCGAGACGCGGTCGCCCACCATGACGATGCGCACCTGGTTCCACTCGCCGAACGCCCGGTCGGCCACGACGAGCGGATCGCGGCCCGGCGTCCTGGGCAGGTTGTTGTACAGGCCGCCCGAACCGAGGTGCGGATTGCGGTCGGAGGGGGCCTTGCGCCGCGGTTGATGGATGTCCCAGATCTGCACCTGCGGATAACCGCGCAGGTAGATGCCCGAATCGGCGCGGGGGACCGTCTTATATTCGAGCAGCAGTTCGAAATCGCCGTACTCCCGCTCGGTCGTCGCGTAGTCGCCGAAGCCGTCGTTGATCAGTTCTCCGTCCAGGGCCCTCCAGTGCGGCAGTCCGGTCTTCTCGTTGCGCTGGGTGAGCGACGCGGTCCATTTTGCGATCAAGGCATCCCGCTGCGGCGCGGGCAGCGCGAGAAGCGCGCGAGGATCGTAGGTGGTGCCGCCGCGCCAGCCCGCCAGATCGCGGCCATTGAAGAGAGCCACGAAGCCAGGGGGCGGAAGCGCGGCCAGGCCGGCGTCGGGCAATAGAAGGAGGGCGAAGAGGACCAACCGGGACGGGTGCATGGGAAGAACGCGAGGAGGCGGCGGGGAAGAGAAGGCTCGGACGGAAGGCGGAACGAGTCAGGCTTGGTGGTCCGTGCGTGCCACCATGCCTGCAGCGGCACCTGTCCGCGGGCAGCGGTTCGGGACGTACCGGACGCCGTCAGCGCCTTTCCTGCGCCCGCTGGCCTGCCGGTTCGCGGCATCATCGCGGATCAGAACACGCCCTTGATGCCGAAGGTGTAGAAGGTGCCGACGCGCGTGTGGATCGTGGGATAATGCGGTTCGAGGCGATAGCGATACTCCGGCACGTTGAAGACGTTCCGGATCTGGAAAAACAGGCCCATGCGCTGGGTGAGCTGGTAGCCGCCGTTGAGATCGATCATCGTGCGAGCCTTGCGATAGTCGATCAGGGCGTTGATGGCGGCGGGCGTTTCGCTCGTCCATTTTCCAGCGACGCCGAAGGTGATGCCGCGATGGCGATAACTCACCGTGCCGCTGATCATGTGCGGGGTCATTAGAGCGCGGAGGGCATTCGCGTAGGTGCGCGTGTAGCTGGCGGAAACGTTCAAGCCGCTGAAGAGGCCGGGCAGGAACGAAAGCGATTGGCTGTATTCCACCGTGCCACCGCGGACGCGCAGGGTGCCGGGACGGTTGGCGGACGAGATGAAGCGATAGCCGGAATAGAGAGGATCGTCCCCGTAGCCGAAGTAGTCCGAGGTGAACTCCTGCGTCATGATGCTGTTCGAGATGTCGTTTTGAAACAGCGTGACGGCCAGGTTGCCGATCGGTTCGAAGTAGTACGCGAGGCGGGCGGAGAAGTTGTGCGACGTTTCGGGCAGCAGGTCGGGATTCGGTACGGTGGCGGTCAGCGTGTTTTCGTTGAACTGGAGCACGCCCCCGAGGTTGCCGATCGGCGGGCGGGAGATGGTGTAACTGTAGCCCACGTGGGCCTGCAGGCTCTCGCTCAGGTGCAGCTTGGCGCTGGCGGAGGGGAAGAGGTTGTCGTACTTGGTCTTTTTCACGACCTTGGGCTGGCTCATGAACTGATAGGTGAGGCCATCGATCGTCGTCGCGCGCCCGTTGGCGGGCGCCCCGGTGTATCCGGCGGAGCGGACCTCGGCCGCGGAGCGCGCCTGAAACTCGCGCAGCGCGGTCTGGGTCTCCTCCCAGCGAAGTCCGGCCTGGAGCTGGACGCGGCCGAGGCGCACGTTGCCCATGCCGTAGGCGGCGAAAAAGGTCTCTTTGATGTAGGAAACGTTGTCGATGTAGGCCGAGAAGAAGTTCGCCGGGGTCGACAGATCGACGAAGTATTCCGGACGCTCGCGGAAGAGCCGCGCGAGTTCCGCGCGGTTCGGAAAAACCGGGCCCGACCCGGAAAGCGACCGCACCGTCGCTCCGTTCTCCACCTCCCAGCGATTCTCGGGAAAAGCGACTCCCGCAAAGCTGCCCGTCGTGCCGCCGCCCGGGCCCCGATAGCTCCAGTTGCGCGCGGCGTTGGGATTGCGGAAGCGGTGATAATCCTCGGTCGCCTTGCCGCCGAACTTCAGCCAGGTCGGCAGCCGCCAGGGTGTCGACCAGCGCGCATTGAACTGGGCCTGGTAGATCTCCTGTTCCGCGAACCGCGCGTCCTCGAGCACGCGGGGGTTGGTGAAATTGGCGGGGTTGGACAGGTCTCGACCGCTGGTTTGCACGATCTGCCAGTCGATGTCGGTCAACGACGAGCGGCTCAGGCGCAGGCCGAGGCCGGTGAGCGCGGTCGTGGGAACGTTGTTCGGCCCGATCGTCGGGAGCGAAACATACCGGTTGGTCGAGATCGTGTAGTGGAATCCACCGTCGACGATCCAGTCTCCCGGACGCCACTCGAAGCGGGGCGAAAGGGTGCGGGTCTGCGCGTACTTGTGGGCGTGATTGGTGGACAACGCGAGCTGGGCGTTGCTGAACGTGAAATCGTTGAGCCCGTTGCCGGAAACGGACGCCCGTCCGCCCGGCACGCTGAAGGCGACCGTGCGGGTGTCGAAGAACGAATCGAAGTAATTGTACATCGCGTTCAACGCGAACACGAGCGTCGGGCTCGCCTTGTAGTCCAGCGTGAGCGACGGCGTGAACCGTCGCGTGAATCGCGGGACCGAGAGCAGGCTGACCGAGGTGATCACATGTTCGCGCGGATCGGCGGCGGTGGGAACCGAATCGTAATTGGCGTCGGCGCGGCTCTGAATGATGTACTGGTTCGATTCGCTGAGATTCAGCACGAGGCCCAGGCGATTGTTCAGGAAAACGTCCGAGTATTCGAGGATGGCCCCCGGGAGGAACTTGAAGGATTTCCGGTCGCTGGGCGTATAGCTGCGGCGCCAGTCGAAGTCGTCGCCGTTGGCCATGAAATGCGCCTGCCACGAGAGGCGCCGGCCCTTGCGTTCGAAGGCGCGCTTGGTCTTCAGGTTGATCGTCCCCGCCGGGGCGTCCGCATCCTGGTCCGCGGCGGTCGTGTAGTTGACCTCGATCCGGTCGAGGCTGTTGACCGAAACCTGGTCGAAACTGAAGGACCGGGCTCCGGCGTTGGTGGCCTGCGAGGCGTCGGCACTGGAAAGCTTCATGCCATCGATGCTCACGCCCACGTAATTCGGATCCAATCCCCGCAGCCTCGGACCGCGGGCGTCCGGACCGACGTAGTGGACGTCGACGCCGGGAACGTTTTTCAGAAACTCCCCCACGCTGCCCTCGGCCACGTCGCCGAACGCGTCCGACGACAGGCTGTTGGTGAGATTCATGGAGCGGCGTTGCTCCATCAGCGCCTTGGCGTTGCCTTCGCGCTCGGACCGGACGACGAAGGCATCGAGCTTTTGCACGCTGACATCCGCTCCGGCGGTGGCGGGAACGAGTTCGAAATTCCGGGTGACGGTCTCGCCGGCCGACACCGCGATGGTCGCCAGCTCCGTCTTCAACCCGGTGTACGTGACGGCGAGCGTGTGCGTGCCGGCCGGGACATTGCCCAGGCGGAACGCGCCGTCGGGCTCGGTGGTGGCGGAAAATTGCGTGCCCGCGATGCGGACCGAGGCATGGGCGAGATATTCCCCGCGCGTGGCATGAACGACCGTGCCGCGAACGGTCCCGACGCCCGCGCTGCCCGCAGGTCCGGGAGCGACGGATGAGGCGGGAGGTTCCGGGTGGTCACCTGCCCCAGCGACCACCCTCGCGCCGTTTGGGACGGAATCGCGCGTCGACGTTCGCGTGACACTGATGGCGCCGGAGGTTTCGTTGACCGAGTACTTCAATCCGGTCCCCGCCAGCAGGCGGGCCAGTGCGTCGCGCACCGACATCTCGCCGCGCACGGCATTGGTTCGCACCCCTGCGACGGCCTGGCTGCCGAAGAGCACCTCCGTCCGGCTCTGCGCCGCGAAGCGCGGCAATGCCGACTCGGCAGGCTGCGCGGGAAGATCGAACGTGCGGCGCGGGCTGGAGTCGGCGGCCACGCCGGCGGCGACCAGAGCGGTGAGCCCAAGCAGCCGGGTAACCCGCGAGCACCAGGCGGCAACCGAGTCAGGAAAGGGGCTGGTCATGCCTACGGAGGCGAACGACCGGCGGTCTTTCCCTACGGAAATCTCGCGAAAATCCCGCTCAGCGTCGACGCAGCACGATGGCGTCGTTTTCGCGCTGGCCGACGACTCCGAACTGCGCCTCGAGCAACTCCAAGAGGGCGGCGCTGTTGCCGGCGCGCACCACGCCGCCCAATTCGAGCTGGCCCAGCGACTCGTCGCCCAGTTCGACGCGGACGCCAGCATGGCGGTTGAACTCGGGCAGCATTGCGGCCAGGGGCGTCCTCTTGAGTTCGAGCAGCGGCGCGCGCCAGCCCAGGCGACGCCGCAGGTCGGCGGTGGAGAGCTGCTCGACCGCGGGGGGCGTCGCGGCTTGGGGTGGCACGACGACCCGCTGGCCCGCGCTGAGCGTGGCCCACGGTGCCACATCGGCGGACGCGGGATGCACCTCCGCCGCCGCTTCCACGGCCACGCGCCCTTCGGTGACGATCACTTCCACCTGCGGACCCGTTTGCACGGCAAACTCGGTGCCCACGGCGCGCACTGCCATGTCATGGACAAAGACGACAAACGGTCTCGACGGATCCTTCGCCACCGCGAAGTGAGCCTGCCCCCGCTCCAGGCGCACGCGCCGGATTCCGGCTTCGAACTCGACGCGGAGGGCCGCGCCGGGCGCCAGCTCAACGATCGAGCCATCGGCCAGCACGCGGGTCTCGACGGAGTCCGCCCGGGCCAACACGGCCACCGGACCAGCCTGGTCATCCAAGAACCACCGGGTTGAAAGCGCGCCGGCGACGAGGAGCGCGAGCGTCGCGGCGCCGGACCATGCGAGCCGGCGCCGGCGCCGGCGTCGCAGCACGCCCGACTCGACCACCTCCAGCAGCCGTGCCGTGCGACCAGTCGCCGCGATCCAGTCGAGCGCATCGGACCGACGGTCCGGGTCGGCCGGCTGGGGAGAGGCAGGACGGGAGGGGCGGGTCATGACCGGCAGAACTCCGTGACCCCGCGGGTGCGGAGGAACTTCTCGATGCGGCGGGCGCCTCGTGCGACCTGTTCGTCGACGGTCTTCTCCGAGATGCCCAACCGCACGGCAACTTCGGCACGAGGGAGATTCTTGAGCCGGTAGAGCATCACCACTTCACGACACCGCGGAGGCAGCGCCAATACCGCCTCCGCGACAAGGCGGAACTTCTCCTCGGCGTCCGCCGATTCCGCGACGCCGCGCGCGCCGTCGTCCACCGGCAGGTGCGCGAGGTCGGCCACGGGCGTGACGGGCGCCACATGCTGGCGACGCACGAGATCGATGGCGAGCTGGCGGGCGATCTTGAAGAGCAGCCCGCGCGCGGAATGGATCGGTTTGCGGGCCCGCGTGCGCCAGATCTGAAGGTACGATTCCTGCGCGACGTCGTCGACATCGCGCACGCCGGGAAACGCTCCGCGCAGATAGGCCTTGAGCGAGGCGTCGTGCGGTTGCACCTCGTCGGCAAACCAGGCTTGCAGCGAGGAGGGCGTCGATGGGTTGTCGCGGACCGGGGTGTCCATCCGGGTAGTTTTCCGGCGAGTCTACTCCGTGTGCCGCTTCGCCTTCGAGCGGCCGCCCTTCCAGATGTCGTACTGGGGGTCGGCGTAGGTCGCGAAGAACGCGTCGAGGCGCCGGGCGAGCTCCGTGCGCTTCGCCTCCATGCCGGGCTGCCCGTAGGCGTTGAAGCGCTCGTGCGGGTCCCGCTTCATGTCGTACAGCTCGTACGGTCCGTTCGGATACCGGGCGACATACTTCCAGTCGTCGACGCGGATCGCCCGCGTGGTCTCCATCTCGTAGTAGATGACGTTGTCCCAGTCCTGTGCGCGCCCCGCCAGCGTGGGCGAGAAATCGCGGCCGGGGGACTTCGGCTGCGCCGGCATCTTCGCCTGGAGGCCGAGGTGGCCCAGCACGGAGGGGAGAAAGTCGTAGTTGCTGACCAGGAGGTCGCTCGTCTTCCCGGCGGGGATGCGGGCGGGATGGCGGAAGATGAACGGAATCTGCATCATCAGGTCGTGCGCGCCCGTCGGCCGCGTGTGGTCGCCCATGCCCCAGATGCCGTTCTGGCCGCCCATCCAGCCCTGGTCGGCCGCGTAGACGACGAGCGTGTTCTCGTCGAGGCCGAGGCGCTTGAGCGTGGCCATGATGTCGCCGACTCCGTCGTCCACGCCGCTGGTCTCCGCGGCGACGCGTTCCATCGCGACCTGTTTGTTGTGGAATTGCTTGTTCGCGTGCTGCCAGGGGTGCATCGCGTCGACCGGAAAGCTCTTGAAGACCTTGTCCTTGTAGTACGCCGCGTGCCGGTTGCGGGCGGGATTGAGCATCAGCGGACCGAGGTTGTAGGGGCCGTTGTAGGCGAGGAAGAGGAAGAACGGCCGGTCCTTGTTCTCCTCGATGAACTGGATGCCCTTGCGCGTCCAGAGGTCGGTCTTGTAGCCGGGTTCCCGATACACCTTGCCGTGCTCGATGATGTCCTGGTCGTAGAACTCGCGGGAGGAGCCGTCGGGCTTGGTGATCCAGAAGGAAAAGCCCTCGCTCGGCTTCAGGTTCTCGCCCAGGTGCCACTTGCCGCTGAGCCCGCAGGTGTAGCCGGCATCGCGCAGGATCTCGCCGATGGACGTGAACTCCTGCAGCGTGTTGTACGCCTTCGGTCCCATCATGTACTGCGGGTCGAGGAAGGAGTGCACGCCATGCTGCGACGGGATCAGCCCGGTCAGGAAGGTCGCGCGCGTCGGCGAGCAGACCGGGTTGCTGCTCAGCGCCCGCGTGAAGCGCACGCCTTCGGCCGCCAGGCGGTCGATGTGGGGCGTGCGGATGTCGGGGTTGCCGTAGCAGCCGAGCGACCACGCGCCCTGGTTGTCGGTCAGGATGAAGACGACGTTGGGCGGCTTCGGAGCGGCGGCGTGAAGATCGAAGACGGCCGCGAGGGCAAGGGCGAGGAGGAGAAGGCGTTTCATGCCGGTGGAGGCGAGGGCGGACAAACGACGGACGGTGCGGCGGGGTGAAGCGCCGGACCCGCGCGGGCGGCCGGCCTGCTCACAGTCACGCTCGCCGGCACTCGGGCAACAAAAAACCAATGTTGCGAACAGCAGCGGGGCGCCGTAAGCCTCACTTTCCGTCCGGGGCGCCGGCCGGGCGCCATACGGTCCTCGCCGCATCGAGACCGAGCGCGGCGATGGCCGCGAGAAACAGCGAGCTCGCGCACGCCATGAAGACGTAGCGCTGCCCTTCCTCGCTCGTGGTCCCGTATGCGAGCAGGGTCGGCACCATCATCGCGGTGAGCGACGCGCCGAAGTTGCCCCACATGTTGGCCCAGCCGGCGGCGGCGGCGGTCACGCGGCCACCGATGTCCTGCAGGAAGGCCCACACCGCCGGCGTGCCCAGGTCGACCGCGAACGAGACCACCATGCAGCACCCGACGACGCCCCAGGCCGAGTCGGCGAACAGGCAGCCGACGTACGCGGTGCCGGCCAGCGTGCCCGACAGGCTCAGGGGGAGGCGCCGGCCCCATTTGAGCCCGAAGCGCCGCACCGACGCGTCGGCCAGCAGCCCGCCGGCGATCTGGCCGAGCATGCCGCACGCGAGCACGAGCGTGACCATGCGACCGCCGGCCACCGGCTCGACCTGTTTCGCCTCCTTGAGGTAGGTCGGCAGCCAGGTGATCAGGAACGCCCAGCCGATGTTGATGAGGAATTGCATCCCGGCGTTGAGCCAGAGGCTGCGGCTCCGGCAGAAGGCCCACAGCACCGGGCCCAGCTCACGCGTGGGCAGCGGCGGCTCCACCGGCGGCGTGCCGATGTGCGCGCGCTCGGCGGCGTTGCAGTCGGGATGGTCCGAGGGCCGGTCGCGCACGACCCACCAATAGGCGGCGGCCACGACCACGCCGATGGCACCGTCGATCCACAGCACCGGGCGCCAGTGACCCAGCGAGACCACCATCCAGGCGGTGAGGAACGGCGCGAGCGTGCCGCCGATGCGGCCGCCGAGCGTGATCATCGAACTCGCGCGCGCCCGCTCGGCCAGCGGCATCCAGCGCCGGATCAGCGCGCCGCTCGTCGGATAGGCACCCGCCTCCGCCGCGCCGCAGAGCAGCCGCATGGCCATCAAGGCCGGATAGGAGCTCACCAGGCCGGTCAGCGCGGTGAAGAGCGACCACAGCAGGATGTAGGTGGTGAGCATCCAGCGGGCTCCGAAGCGGTCGCTCGCCCAGCCGGCCGGCACCTGGAACAGCGCGTACGAGAAGAAGAAGACCCCGAGCACCCGGCCGATCTGCTCCTTCGTCAGCGCGACCTCCTGCTGGAACGACACCGCCTTCACGATTTCCGCGAGGCAGATCCGGTCGAGGTACAGGATGAACGCCATCGCCATGCTGACGGCGATGATCCGGCCGCGCACTCGCGACGGCGTCATGGCGGCGGCTTCAATCACTGCCAGTTCGTCCGGAGGAAGCGCACGAAATTGCCGTGGAAGATCCCCTCGATGTCCCCGGGCTTGTACCCGCGCGCCGCGAGCAGGCCGTCGAGCCGCGCGAGGTCCGCGATGCTGTCGAGGTCCATCGGCGTCTGCTCGGTGCCGTAGCCGCCGTCCAGGTCGGTCCCGATGCCGACGTGCCGCGCATTGCCCGCGAGCTGGCAGATGTGATCGATGTGCTCGCAGATCTTCTCGAGCTTCAGGTTGAAATCCTGCGGCTTGGACCGCAGGTGCGCCCAGCCGTGCACCATCATGATCGCGTCGAAGGCCATGCCGATGACCGCGCCGCGCGCGATGAGCGCCTTCAGCTGCGCGTCGTCGAACTGGCGGTTCCAGTTCGCCAGCGCCCGGCAGTTCGAATGGCTCGCCCACACGGGACCGTGGAAGCGGTCGAGCGCGTCCCAGAAGCTTTCGTCGCAGAGATGGGTCGCGTCGAGGATGATCCCGAGGCGCTCCATTTCCCGCAGCAGCTCGTGGCCGCGCGGCGTGAGCGGGCCCTCGTCGTCGGTGCCGTGGCCGTAGACGCCCGGCCCGTAGTGCACCGGCCCGAGCGCGCGGAGGCCGTCGGCGTACGAACGCTCGAGGTGCTTCATCGAGACGATCGAGTCGGCGCCCTCGAGGCTGAGGATGTAGCCGATGGGCCGCTTCTCTTCCGGCGCGGCCGGCGCCCCGAGCCACCGCGCCAGGTGGGCGTCGAGCTGGCTGCGGTTGCGGATCTGCACGAGTTCGCCGCAGTGCTCCATCTCGCGGTACCAGGCGAGCTGGCCCTGCGTCTCGGCCCAGGCCTGCTCCGGACTCGCGAAGCCCGGCAGCCGGCCGAAGTAGGGCACGTAGCGCGCGAGCTGGGTCGCGACGCAGAGCCCGACGTTGCCGCGGCGCATTTCCGGAAAGCACACCGTGCTCCGCGAGCGGAAGCCGTGGTCGGTCATCCCGATCTCGCGCCGGCGGAGACGTTCCTGCGTCCAGCGCTGGTCGCGGTTGTACTCGATGGCGTTCCAGGCGAGATCGAGGTGAACGTCGAAGATCAGTCGGGGAGTCATGCGCGCCACGGTGAGGGGCGGTGCGCCCGCAATGGCGCGAGAGTCATCAGCGAAGCTATCCACGATGTCGATACGATCGTGGGCCTTTCCTTCGCGCCTCTGCGGCTCTGCGCGAGACCTGGCTCGATGCCATCCCTGCCTCGCGCCCGCTTCGCCCGAGGCGCGGAGGCGCGGAGAAAAGCGGGCGATCCCCTTACTTCGCGGCGGGCGCCAGCGACTGCAGGTAGGCCGTGACGGCCTCGGCATCGCGACGGTCCAGGCGATACGGGGGCATGGGCGGCAGCACGGCCGGGCGGCCGTTGGGGCGCTCGCCGGTCATCAGGAAGTGGGTCATGTCCGCGGCCGTGTAGCCGGCAGGCAGGCCGGCGATCTTCGGCGCGACGGGCACGAACGGCATCGGCACGGTCGGGGCAAACGGCAGCGGGGAGCCCGTGAGGTGCTTGTCCTCCAGGAACGCGCCTTTCTGGTCGCGCGGCGAGTGGCAGTCGATGCAGAGGCCGAGCTGGTGAACGAGATAGCGGCCGTGCTCGAGCCGGGCCTTCTGGGCGGCGGCCTGCGTGGCGGCCTCGACGGGCTGGCCGACATAGGTGGTGAGGGCGAAGACGACGGCCGCGACCGAGGCGGCGGTGACGAGGAGGGCGGCGAGTGATTTCATGGCGGGAGGAGGCGAGTGAAGGGACGACATCCTACTGGAGGGTGAACGCGGCGGGTATGGGCCGGGGGCCTATTAGCTGTTGGGCGAAGGCCGCGGCGGTGGTTGCCAAGCGGAGCTTCGCCCTCAACGAAGCAGGCGCGCATGAAACCCAAGGTTTTTCTCACCCGCCGCCTCCCTCCCGCCGTGATGTCGCGGCTCGCCACCGAGACCGAGCTGCGCGTCCACGCCGGGGACCGCGCGGCCACGGCGGCCGAACTCGCGGCCGGCGTGCGCGGGTGCGACGCGCTGCTCTGCAACATCACCGACCGCATCGACGCCGCGGTGCTCGACGCCGGCCGGCCGACGCTGCGGGTGGTCGCGAATTTCGGCGTCGGTTACAACCACATCGACATCGCCGCCGCCACCGCGCGGAACCTGCCCGTGACCAACACGCCGGGCGTGCTCACCGACGCCACGGCCGATCTCGCCTTCGCGCTCCTGCTCGCGAGCGCGCGCCGGCTCGGCGAGGGCGAGCGGCAGGTGCGCGCGCGGCAGTGGACCGGCTGGGAGCCGATGCAGCTGCTCGGCGCCGACGTCACGGGTGCGACGCTCGGCCTGCTGGGCTTCGGGCGGATCGGGAAGGCCATGGCCCGCCGGGCGCGCGCGTTCGAGATGCGGCTCGTGTACTGGAACCGCACCCGGCTCTCGCCGGCCGAGGAGGCGGAAACGGGGGCGACGTACCTTCCCCGCGAAGAAGTGCTCGCGCAGGCGGACTTCATCTCGCTGCACGTCGCCTACACGCCCGAAACGCACCACCTGATCGACGCCGCCGCGCTCGCCCGCATGCAGCGGACCGCGATCCTCATCAACACCGCCCGCGGCTCGGTCGTCGACGAGGCGGCGCTGGTGCAGGCCCTCCGGTCCGGCACCATCGCGGGCGCCGGCCTGGATGTCTTCGAACGCGAGCCGCAGCTCGACCCGGGGCTGTTCGACCTCGAGAACGTCGTCCTCGCCCCGCACCTCGGCAGCGCCACGATCGGCACGCGCACCAAGATGGGCCTGATCGCCGTCGAGAACCTGCTCGCGGCAACCTCCGGCCAGCGTCCGCCGAACTGCGTGAACCCGCAGGTGCTCGGCTGAGCCCCGGGGCGGACTCACGGCGGATCGCGCTTTCCACCGTCCCGCGTCCGCATTCATCGTCTCCGCCATGAAATCCTCGTGGCGGGCGGCCCTGTGCCTGGCCGGGCTTGGTCTCCTGGCGGCCCGGGCGGCGGACGAATTCTGCCCGGCGAACGACGCGGCGCGCGTCACCCGCAGCGGCGAGTGGCGCTGGACGAGCCACCGGTATGCCGCCGACGCCGCCCTCGTGACCGCGCAGGACGGCGCCGCGCTCGAGGTTGCGGCCGGGGACCGCGGGCTGGTGCTTTGCCTGGATACGCTGACGCCGCCCAACCACTACGGCCCGCCCGAACTGGGCGCCCTCGAGGTCTTCCTTGACGGGCGCTCGATCCGGACGATCCGGCCGCGCGATGCCGCCGGCGAACTCACGCTGCGGCGGGCCGGTGACGCGGGCGGCGGCCGGATCCGGCTCGTCCATCGCCCGGACGCGGCGGGGGTGGGCGTCCGAATCCGCGGCTTTCGCTTCCCCGCCGCCGCCACGGGTGACCTCGCGTTCGTCGTGGCGGCCGAGAGGCAGCATGCGCTCGTCGACGTGCGGGCAATCGTCACGCGCGAGGGCCGCGTCGTGCGCGACACCCTGCAACGCAATCACCTCACCGGTGCCTGCCGGGTTGCGGGGTTGCCGGCCGGGCGCGGCTACGCGCTCGAGGTGAGGGCGTCCGGCTGGCGGACCTTTCGCGCGGAAGGCATCGACGTCCCGGATGGCGGCGAGACCGTGCTGCCGCCGGTGTACCTGGCGCGCGAGCGGGACGTGCCGCAGGATGCGTTCACGTATCCGGGTTACGGCTACCCGGCGGTGCGGCGGCCGGGCGAGGCGTTCCGGGCCCGCTTCGAGGGCCACCGGTCGGAGGTCCGCGGCGTGCGGCTCGTGCGCCGGCAGGGCCCGGCGACGATCTCGCGGCCGGCGGCCTTCGCGGAGGACCAGGCGGCGGCGTTTTACTATCATCGCGAAGGCAGCGTCACGGTGTCCCCGGACACGCCGCCCGGGACGTACGACCTCGAGGTGACGCTGGGGACCGGGCAGGGCGTCGAAGTCCTCACCTCCCCGCGGTCGGTCGCGGTGGTCGCGGAGTTTCCCCGGGACCCCGTCTTTGTGAGCTGGGGGCACCTCGATACCTGGGGCCAGGACCAGGCGGAGTACGTCGCCCGCCTGGTGGCCGTCGCCAACCTCCTGGCGCCCGACCTGGTGCTGGTTTCCAACGAGGCCAATCCCGCCTACGCCGCCGGTGCCCTGTACGGGCTGGAAATGCCATTCGTGATCAATTTCGGCAATCACCGCGGACCGGAACCCGGGCCCTGGTTCGGCGATCCGGTGGGCGCGGTCGATTTTGGCCCCGCCTTCACCGTGGTGAACTTCGGCCGAGCCTGGGACCGCGGCGTGGCGGACGTCGACGCCTTGCTCGCGGCCCGGCCCGCGGTGCCGTTGAAGATCCTCAACGCTTACGAGGCCAACGCGCCGGTGGCCACCTTCCTCGACCGGCACGGCATCGCGCTGATCCACTACGCGCACGGGCCCGGGCCCGCCGTGGCCACCTTCGGGGCGACGCCGACCGTGCGCGTGGGCAAGTCGAACAGCGAGAGCTTCCGCGTCATCCGTTTCCGCGGCGGCCGGCCCGTGTCATTCACCTACCGCGGGCACGCCACGGCGCCCTGGCCGTTTCCCCGCCGCGGCGCGGCGCCGGTCGGCCTCGTGTACTCCCCCGGCAATGACGGCACGCACCGCGCGGTCACCGCGCAGGTCCGCAACGAACTCGAGGAAGCGTTTCCCGATGCCCGGGCCGTCTTCGTGCTGCCGGCGGGGCGGTATCGCGCGCAGGGCGGGCGAGCCGAGTCGGCTGTCGCGAGCGACGACGGCAAGTACGTGGTCGTGACGGTGCGCTTCGACCTGCCGGCGAAAGCGACCGCGGCGATCAGGGTGGGTCCATAGGTGGAGCAGCGTGTCCCCACGCTGCTGGTTTGGATTCCTGCGCCAACAGGCAAAGAGGGGGGCATCCTCAAAGCAGCGTGGGGACACGCTGCTCCACCTTGGAACGGGTGGCTCGCGCTCCGAAGAGGATCAACCCTTCATCCACGCCCGCAGCTTCCCCGCGATCTCGCGCAGCTCGCGGAGCAGCATCGCGCGATCCGGATGGGTGTGCTCGATGCACCACGGGCCGCGAAAGCCGGCCCGGTGGCCGACCGCAAATGCCGCCGCCAGGTCGTACCATGCATGGCTGCCGTCGGCGGCGAGCTCGCGCACCTTGAAGTCGGCGGTCACGGCGTGGGGAAACGCGAGCGCGAGCCCGCGGTGGCGCGTCGTTTCGTCCGGCCAGTTGCCGGTGTCGGGCGCCGCGGCCACGAGCCCTGGCAGCGCCTGCACGAGCCGTGGGATCGCGTCGGGCTGCCGTTCGAGCCAGAGGTAGTTCTCCACCAGCAGCGTGATGCCGCGCGGCTGCGCGTATTCGGCAAGTGCACGGTAGCCGTCGACCAGGTGTTCCCAGCGCGGGGCGGTTCTCGCGGGATAGGGCCGGAGCCAGCGGGCGCCAAGCAGCGCCGCGGCGTCGATCCAGTGGCGGTACTCGGCGAGGGCGGCGCGCCGCGCGGCGGGATCGTCGCCATCGAAGGGCAGGTCGTGGGCATTGACCTTGAGGTTCGTGATCACGCAGCCGGCGGCGGCGGCGCGGGCCCGGAAGCGCTCGAGCGGGCGCGGTTCGCGCGTCCCGAGCGTGGTGTGCACCAGGTCGATCACCCGCACGTCGAGCTCGTCCCGGAGCAGTTGCGGCAGGTCGAAGGGATCGATGCGCTGGTCGGCCGCGGTCGCGCGCACCTGCCGGGCGAACGAGGACGTGTTCACGCCGACATCTCCCGGCGGGGAAGGCAGCGCGGCGGGCAGCCGCGTCGCGGCGAGCACGGAGGCGAGCAGGAAGTCTCGGCGGGTCATGGCTGAAGGCGCGGATGGTCGTCCGCCCCGGGCCGGCGGCGGCCGCGGACGGCCGCGCTCCCGGCTGTCCGCCAGCAAGGCTTCCGGCGCGGGCGATGCCAAGTCGGGACTGGCGTCGGAGCGACGGCTCGTGCTTCGCTGCCTGCATGGTGACCCCCCTCCGCCTCCTCGCCGCCCTGTGGTTCGTCGCGGCTGTCGTTGCCCCGCTCCACGCCGCCCTCGCCGGCCGTCAGCCCAACATCGTCTTCTTCTTCACCGACGACCAGGGCTACGGCGACATCTCCGCCCATGGAAATCCGATCCTGAAGACGCCGCACATGGACCGCCTCCGCGCCGAGGGCGTGCGGTTCGACGACTTCCACGTCAGCCCGACCTGCGCTCCCACCCGCAGCGCGCTGTTCACCGGCCGCCACGAGTTCAAGAACGGCATCACGCACACGATCCTCGAGCGGGAGCGGCTCACCCTCGAGGCGACCACGCTCGCGCAGGTCCTGCGGCAGGCGGGCTACACGACCGGGATCTTCGGCAAGTGGCACCTGGGTGACGAGAAGGCTTACCTGCCCTCCGCGCGCGGTTTCGACGAGATGTTCATCCACGGGGGCGGCGGCATCGGCCAGTCCTATCCCGGCTCGTGCGGCGATGCGCCGGGCAACACCTACTTCAATCCCGCGATCCTGCACAACGGGAAGTTCGTGCGGACCGAGGGCTATTGCACGGACGTCTTTTATCGCCAGGCCACGCAGTGGATGGATGCCCAGCGCCGCAGCGGGAAACCGTTCTTCGCCTACATTCCCACCAACGCCCCGCACGCCCCCTACACCGCCCGGCCCGAGGATGCCGCCCGCTACGGGGGCAAGGTGCCGTCGTCGCAGATCGCGCATTTCTTCGGCATGATCCACAACATCGACGAGAACATCGGCCGCGTGCTCGCGCAGCTGAAGGAGTGGGGCATCGAGGAGAACACGCTCGTCGTCTTCATGAACGACAACGGCACCGCGGCGGGCGCGCCCGTGTTCAACGCTGTCTCTTATACACATCTGACGCTGCCGACGAAG
>CALFZM010000409.1 GCA_937952235.1 uncultured Opitutia bacterium
CCGCCTTCAGGAACTCGCCCACGTTGTTCTCGTTCACGCCGCCGGTCGGCACCATCTCCACCTGCGGCAGCGGCGCCTTCACCGATTTGATGTAGCCGGGGCCGAAGAATTCCGCCGGGAAGATTTTCGCCGCGTCGGCGCCGGCCTCCCAGGCGTTGATGATCTCGGTGGGCGTGAACGCGCCGCTGAAGACCGGCACGCTGTAGCGCTGGCAGAGCGTGATGACGTCGGGCCGGAGGGCCGGCGTGACGACGAACTTGGCGCCGGCGAGGATGCCCATCCGGGCCGTCTCGGCATCCAGCACCGTACCAAGTCCAAAGAGGAAATCGGGCAGCTCGGCCGTCGCCTTTTCCAGCATCCGGATCGCGCCCGGAGTCGTCATCGTGAGCTCGATGCTGGTCAGCCCGCCCGCCGCGAGCGCCCTGGCGCAGTCGAGCAGCCCGTCGGGCGAATCGGCGCGGATGAGCGCGATGACTTTCTCGGCTTTGATCTTCGCGAGGATGGCGTCTTTCTTCATGGGAGGCCCGCACTCTGGCGGCGCGCGAAAACGAGGGGAAATCTATTTTCGCGCGGCAGCGCGCCGCGGGGATCGATTCGCTCCTGGCATAGCGGCTGCACGCTGGGACGCGCGGTTCGACCTCCGGTGCGGTTGCGCCGCAGGGCCGCTTCGCCGGAGGCCGGGTCGCGCCCCGCGTTGACGTGGCCGTGATTCCGGCGTTGATACCGTCCATGCCTCTCAGCAGCCAGCTCGGCGCGGAAGGTTTTGGCTCGACGGCATGGAGCATGGTGCTGGCTGCGGCCGCCGAGCAGAGCGGGCCGGCGCTGGACCGGCTTTGCCGCCGCTACTGGCGTCCGGCCTATGTCTTCGCCCGGCGCAGCGGACTGCCGCACTGCGACGCGGAAGACGCCACGCAGGAGTTCTTCGGCCGCCTGCTGGCGGGCGAATGGCTGAAGAAAGCGGACCCCAGCCGCGGGAGTTTCCGGGCCTTCCTGCTGACGTTGATGCGCAACTTTCTCGCCAACCGGCGGCGTCACGACCAAGCCCTGAAACGCGGCGGCCGCCAGTGCCGGATCTCCCTCGACACGGAAGGGTGTGAACGCGAGCTGGCCGCCCTTGCCGCCGCCGAGCTCGACCCGGCCCGGGCCTACGAGCGCGCGTGGGCCGACTGCGTGTTGCAGGCCGCCTTGGAACGTCTCGCCGCCGAGCAGGCCGAGGCCGGCGCCGCCGCACGCTTCGCGGCCCTCCGCCCTTACCTCACGCGATCGCCCGCCCCGGGCGACTACGAGCGCCTCGGCGCCGAGCTCGGCCTGTCCCGCAATCAGATCGCGGTCAGCATTCATCGCTGCTCGCGTCGCTTCGCGGAGCTGATCCGCAGCGAAATCGCCGAGACGCTCGTCGACCGCCGCCACCTCGACTTGGAGCTGCGCGGCCTGCTCGACGCCATGGCGGCGTGACTTTCGTCATGCGCTGCGCGACCTGCGATACGCCCCTGGCCGCGACGCCGCACCCGATTTGTGCCCGGTGCGCCTTCACGCACGCGCTGGCCCTCGGGGACGCCTCCGGCGCCACGGAGCCCGCGCGCACTCCGGCCGCACCGTTCGTCGCCGGCTACGAGGCCCTCTACGAGCTCGGTCGGGGAAGCATGGGCGTCGTGTGGCTGGCCCGGGACCTCGCCCTCGGTCGCCTGGTGGCATTGAAACTGATTCCCGCCGGGGCAGATCCGCGATTCGCGCCGCGGCTGCTGCGCGAAGGGCGGGCGATCGCGCAGCTCCGGCACCCGCACATCGTGGCGGTCCACGCGCTGGGCGAAGCCGAAGGCACGACGTTTCTCGCGATGGATTTTCTCTCCGGGGGCGACTTGCAGGCCCGGCTGGGCGGCCGGCCGCTCGCCCCCGCCGAGGCCGTCGCGCTGGTCAGCAAGCTCGCCGACGCCCTGGCGCATGCGCATGCGGCGGGCGTGGTGCATCGTGATCTCAAACCGTCGAATATCCTCCTCGACGACGCGGGCGAGCCGCAGCTGGCCGATTTCGGGCTTGCGGCCCCCCTGTCCGGCGCCGGCGACCTCACCGCTCCCGGCCAGGTCGCGGGCACGCCCGCGTTCTTGGCGCCCGAGCTGGTGGCGGGCGCCGACCGCGCCAGCGTGCATTCGGACCTCTATGGCCTGGGTGCCGTGCTCTACGTCTGCCTGACCGGGCGCGCGCCGTTCGTGGGCGAATCCGCCGCCGCCGTGCTGGCCCAGATCGCGCAGCACGAGCCCCCGTCGCCGCGCGCGCTCAACCCGCGGGTCCCGCGCGATCTCGAGACCCTGTGCCTCAAATGCCTGGAGAAGGCGCCCGTCGCGCGCTACGAATCGGCAGAAGCGTTGCGCGAGGACCTGGGGCGATTCCGACGCGGCGAACCGCTCCGCGCGCGGCCGCTCGGCCGGCTGGCGAAGCTCGCCCGCTGGGGCCGGCGCAAGCCTGCCCTCGCCGCCGTTTCCGCGTTCGCCGGCGTCCTGCTCCTGACGCTGGCGATCGGCGGCCCCTTCGTGGCATGGCGGATGGCGCGCGACCGGGCCGACGCGGTCGCGGCGCGGCAGGCGGCGCTCGCCGCCGAGGAGCGCACGCGCGAGCAACTCCGTGAGGCGCTGCTCGCGCGCAGCCGGGCGCTCCGGTTGACGGGCCAGCAAGGACAGCGCGCCGAAGCGCTGGCGGCGGCGGAGGCGGCGGCGAGGATCCGGCCCGGGTCGGACGCGCGCAACGAGGTCATCGCCGCGCTCGCGCTGCCCGAACTCAGGTGGCTGCGATCCTGGCCGCTGCGCCGAAATCCGATCGAGGCCGTGGCCTTTGCCCCGGACCACGACCGCTACGTGGTCGAGAATCCACGACAAGGATACGCCCTGCACCGGCTGTCGGACGGAGCGCGGCTGCACACGTTTTCCGGGGCGTCCGCCGCGCCGCGCACGGCCCCCGCGTTTTCCCCCGATGGCCGTTTCCTCGTCGTGCGCGATGCGGAGGCTCGCGTCCTGGTGTGGCGCGACGACCGCGAACCGCCCGTTTTCGTCCTGGCGGAGCGACCCTATGCGCTGCGTGACGCCGTGGGGCGCTACGGGCAGCCGGACGCCTTCTCGCCGGACGGCGCCACGCTCGCCAGCGCGCTGCCCGACGCCGTGGCCCTCCACGCCACGGCCGACGGCCGGGAATGGCGACGGTTCGCGCTCCCCGCCGAACCGACCCACGTGGCGTATTCCCACGACGGCGCGCGGCTTGCCGTCGGCCGGGGCGTGCCTGACTCCGGAGGCGGCACGGGCAGGGTTTTCCTGCTGGTCGTGGACGCCCGCACCGGCGCCGAGATCAGCCGGCTGCCGCTCGCCGCCGGGTTCCAGACGCTGGCCTGGTCGGGGGACGGCGACTCGATTCTCGTCACCGGCAAGCGGCTGGAACAGTACGATGCCGGAACGGGCGAACTGCTCCGCTCCGTGAGCGATCCCCGGGCGAATCACGGACTGTTCGGTCCGGAAGGCACGTTCATCAGCTCCAACCATGGCGGCGTGGTGACGCTCTGGGATCCGGCCACGGCCCGGCCGATGCTGTCGGCCAGCCTTGGCGGGCAGCCGGAGATCGCGATCGATCGGGCGGGCAGGCGCATCGTGAAGTCCAGTCTCACCGAGGCACATCTCTACGCGCTCGACGCGTCGCCGGTCGTCACCTCCGTGCCGTCGAAAGCATCCCTGGGCTACGATAACGTGACCAACCACGGCGGCTCGGTCGTCGATTATTCCGACGACGGAAGATGGATCGCCGCCGCCGTCTGGGGCGCCGTCCATCTGCGCGACGCCGCCACGGGCGAGCTCGTCGCCCAACGCCGGCTCGGCAGCGCGAACAATCATGGCGGGGTGCGCTACTCCCGCGACCAGCGCAGCCTCCTGAGCGGCAGCCGCGAACTCGGACTCGTGCGCGTGCCCGTCGTCCACGAGCCGGGCCGGCCTCCCCGATTGGGCGCGCCGGCCACGATCGACGCGGAGACCGGCTTCATGCTCGGAGGTCTCTCGCACGATGGCCGACGCGCGGCGCTGGTTTCGTTCTGGCGGCACGAAGTGAAGGTGGTGCCGCTGGAAGAGCCGGCGGGCTCCGTCCGCTGGGCTCTGCGCGGGGCGGGCCGCGCGGTGTTTCTCGCGGACGATCGCGAGGTGCTCGCCAACAGCACGTTTGAAATGGGCCAGGCCGCGCTCGTGATCCACGACACCCTCACCGGCCGGCCGTTGCGCGTCCTGCCAGAAACGCGCGGCTATCACGTGCGCACCAGCGCCGACGGCCGCTGGGTCGTCCTCGGGACGAGCCCCCACCAATCGGTCCTGCGCCTGGCGAGCGATTGGTCGCCCGGCCCGGTCCTGCCGGAGTTTTTCCAGGGTGCGGGAAAGAACGCGGCGTTTTCGCGCGACGGCGCCTGGCTGGCGATCGCGCGCGGCGGGACGATCGGGGTGTTGCGGACCGCGGATGGCGAATTGGTCGCGCAGCTCGAGACGGCCCGCGCCGGCAGCTACGTGCCCGACCTGGCGTTTTCCCCTGACGGCGGACAACTCGCGCTCTGCTGGGAAAACGGCCTGTTCACGTTGTGGGACCTGCGCGCGTTGCGCCGGGAGCTCGCGGCGCGCGGCTTGGATTGGTAGGGGGGGGCGGCACCGATGCGGCGGGGCCCGCGTTCCCCTGCCTCCGGCTGGGTGCGGGTGCCGCTTTGCGTGAAGTCCGGCCACGGGGTAATCCCGCTCCGTTCGCAGGCTGCCGGAGGTTTTTCGCCGAAATCCTGTAATCGCGGACGGGCATTGCACCATATTCCGTGCACGCGGGAAGTCCCGCCGTGCCCGCCGCCGGGGCGCAACCCGGGGGCGGCGTCGTTCCTCGCTCCGCGTTTTCCCATGAAATCCTCCCCTCTCGCCGGTCGCGCTTCATCCGCTGGGCGGCGCCGGCAGGAATCCGTGATCTTTGCCGCCTGCGGGCGCCTGGGGGTGCTGCTCGCCCTCGCGAGCGGTCCGACGCTGCACGCCCAGAGCGTCTACAGCCCGGCCTTCTATATCACCACGGTCACCGGCGCGGTGCAGCAGGGGGATTTCGACGCGACCGGCCCCAACGCCCGCTTCCGTTCCACGCGCGGCATCGCCCTCGATGGCGCGGGCAACATCTACCTGGCCGACAACGGCAGCAGCGTCATTCGCAAGGTCAGCTTCTACGGCGTGGTCACGACACTGGCGGGCCAGCCCCAGATGCTCGGCTCCGCCGATGGCACCGGCCCTGCCGCGCGCTTCCGGCAACCCCGGGGCATCGCGGCCGATGCCGCCGGCAACGTCTACGTCGCCGATTCCGGCAACAACAACATCCGCAAGGTCACGCCGGCCGGCATGGTCAGCACCTTTGCGGGCAGCCCCACCGGCGCCGGTGGCAACGCCGACGGCGCCGGCCCCGCCGCACGTTTCCTCTTCCCGACCGGCCTCGCGATCGACGGCGCCGGTAATCTCTATGTCGCCGACAACAACAACAATCGTATCCGCAGGATCAGTCCCGCCGGCGTCGTCACCACGCTCCGCAGTTCCACCGGCGCCATCCTCATCGTGTCGAATTCGCTCGGGCTCGCCGTCGATGGCGCGGGCAATCTCTACGCTTCGGAGAACAGCACGCACCTGATCAAGAAGATCACCCCGTCCGGCGACGTCTCGATCCTGGCCGGCAGCGTCGAGGGCTCCGCCGACGGTCCGGGTCCCGCCGCGCGCTTTCGCAATCCGACCGGCGTCGCCGTCGATCCGAGCGGCTATGTCTACGTCGCCGACACCGGCAACGTGCTGGTCCGCCGCATCGCCCCGGACGGCACGGTGACGACCGTCGCGGGGCGGGTGGCGCTCGGCGGTGGCATCGACGGCCTGGGTGACGCGGCCCGTTTCAACGATCCCCACGCCGTCGCGGCCGATCCGCGCGGCAACCTCTACGTCGCCGATGGCAGCATGGTCCGCACGAGCGTCGTCGTGCCCGTCATCGATCCACACCCCGTCGGCCAGGTGGTCGCCCCGGGCGCGAACGTCACGCTGACCTCCGGGACCGCGCCCAGCAACGTCCCCGTCGCGTATCAGTGGCGCAAGGACGGTGCGGACATTCCCGGCGCCACGACGCCCACGCTGGCCCTGGCGAACCTCCAGGCCGCGAGCCTCGGCCGGTACACCCTGGTGGCGACCAACGTGGCGGGGGCCAGCACGAGCAACGCCGCCGACGTCACGTTCCCCGTGTCCATCGCGGGGCGCCTGATCAATCTTTCGCTCCTCACGACGATTCCCGCCGCGGGCGAGTCGTTCACGCTGGGCTACGTCGTCGGCGGCGCCGGCACCGCCGGCGCCAAGCCGCTCGTCATCCGCGCGGCGGGCCCCTCCCTCGCCGCGCTGGGCGTGGGCGGCACGCTCGACGATCCGAGGATCGAGCTGTTCGCGGGCGCGGCCAGGGCGGGCGAGAACGACAACTGGGGCGGCGCGACGACCATCAGCGCCGCGATGGCGAGCGTGGGGGCGTTTGCCTTCACCGGGCCCGCTTCGCTGGATGCCGCGACGGTCGCCAGCATCGTTTCGCCCGACAACTCCGTGCGGGTTTCCGCGGCCGGCAACGGGACCGGCACGGTGATCGCGGAGATCTACGATGCCACGCCCACGAACGCGTTTACCGCCGCCACGCCGCGGTTGGTGAATGTCTCGGTGCTCAAGCACCTTGGCGCCGGGCTCACCGCGGGCTTCGTCGTCGGCGGCGCCCAGCCAAGGACGGTGTTGATCCGCGCCGTCGGGCCCACGCTCGGCGCGGCGCCGTTCAACGTGGCTGGAGTCGTGGCCGATCCCCAGTTGGTCCTGTTCGGCGCCGGTGCGACGCGGATCGCCGACAACGACAACTGGGGCGGCACGGCCGCACTCACCGCCGCGTTTTCCGCCGTCGGCGCGTTCGCCCTCCCGGCCGCGTCGCGCGACGCCGCGCTGGTCGCGACGCTCCAGCCCGGCAGCTACACGGTCGAAGTCAGCGGCGTCGGCGGCACCACGGGCGTCGCCATCGTCGAGGTCTATGAGGTGCCGTGATGGCGTGCGGCGAACCTCCGGTGCGTTGGAGCGGCCTGTCCGAGGCGGCTGACGCGAGCCCGCTGCGGCGGCAAGCCGTGGGGGAATTGAGTTCCTCCTCGGGGTGTTCGAGGGACGGCAGGCGCAGAACGAGGCGCACGGGCGGCGCGATTTAATTTCTTGCACCGGGCGGGCCCCCGGTGTGTCTTGCCCGTCCCCCGCCTGCCCGGGTGGTGGAATTGGTAGACACGCAGGTCTCAGAAGCCTGTGCCTAACAGCGTAGCGGTTCGAGTCCGCTCCCGGGCACCATGCTTTGCCTGCGCGCAGCTACGCCGAAGCGTGCCCTGTGAAGCCCAAAGGGCGAAGCAAGGCTCGTCCGTCCTCGGACCAGACCGCACATGCCCCGGCCACTCAGTCGGTGCTCGATCTTGCCGGGGCGCAGCCCCAGTCGACGACGGAGCCTTGTTTTCCGCAGACGGTGAAGATTCCAGGTCCCCGATGGCTTGCCCCAGACATGCCGTCGGGGGCTTTTTTTATCCGTACCCGCGCGCCACCGGCCACACCGCCTCGACCTGGTCGCCGCGCGTCGCGATCAGCCGGTCATACAGGTTCACGTTGGGGTCGCAGTGTGGCACGATGAATTCCAGCCGGTCGCCCGGCCCGATCGAGCGGCTCGGTCGCACCAGCTTCAGGATGCCGTGCTCGTCGCCGCCCCAGCCGAATTCGACCCCGGTGAACCCTTTCGGCTCCGGCCCGAATTTCCGGTCGGTCGCAAACGCCTTGAACCCCGCGTCGATCGTCGCGCTTTCCGCGTAGCTCTGGCTGATCACGGTCGCGAGCACCGTGAGCGCGGGGGCGAAATCCTCGTACACGGCGCCACTCTTCCCTCCGATCCGGCGGTAGTCGACGTCCATGAAGACATACGAACCCACCTGCAGCTCGGTCATCGCCCCGAACTCGGGGTCGATGTTGTAGGTCCCCGTGCTGCCGCCGCTCAGGATCTCCAGCGGCATCCCCTCCCGGCGGAGCTCGTGCCAGGTGGCGATCGCCGGCGCCATCGCCTGGCGGGAGTGCGACCGCCGGGCCTCGTATCCGGTGACGTGGGACGACGGGCCGGCGTAGGAGTGGATGCCGCGCAATTTCAGGTGCGGCAACGCCGCCACGACCTGTGCCAGGGACTTCGCGGGCGCGCCGGCCGGTACGCCGGTGCGGCGGCCGCCGGGATCGATGTCGATCATGACGTTCAGTGTCACCCGCGCCGCCGCAGCGGCGGCGCTCAGCTGCCGGGCGTGCACCGGCGAATCGACCACCGACATCGTGTCGGGGGCGCGGCGGGTGAGCGCGGCGAGCCGTCCGATCTTCTCGGGCCCGACCATTTCCGACGTGATGAGCAGCCCGCGGATGCCGCCCGCGGCCATCGCTTCCGCTTCCCGGATGGTGGCGACACAGACCCCGAGCGCGCCGGCGGCGAGCTGGCGGCGCGCGACCTCGACGCACTTGTGCGTCTTGGCATGCGGCCGCAGCGCCATGCCGGTCGCCTTCGCGTGGGCAGCCATGCGCGCGACGTTCCCCTCGAACGCCTCGAGGTCGAGCAGCAGCGACGGGGTGGGCAGGTCCTCTTTTGTAACGCGCTCTCCGCGGACGAGGCGTTTTTCGAGTTCTGTGCCGGTGTAGCCGGTGGACGCGCCGGCGATGCGAATCGCGGGCCCGGCCGCGATTGCGGCCAGGCCGCCGGAAAGCAGGGAGCGACGGGAAAGCTTCATGGGTAACAAGGGGTGACAGCATCCGATGTGCCGTTCTGTCCTGCGGCAATCCGGGAATGTGAATCGCCGGACCCTGGAATCGGCGGCAGCCCTGGTGGAGCGGCCTGTCCCCAGGCCGCTGCGGGCGGAACCGCCGCACGTCAGCCGCCTGGGGACAGGCGGCTCCACCTGGCGAATGAGCGACGGGGTCACGTCGTCGCGAAAAACCCGCCCGTCTTCTTTCGAGGCGAACACCGCCCCGGGACTCGGAGAGTGACAACCCGCCGGCGCATCCGCCAACTCACGGCCACCGTCATGCATGCGCCCGCCCCCGTCGTCTTCACCGGCAACGTCATTCTTCCCGACCGGCTGCTTTCGCACGGCATCGTGATCTGCCGGGGTGACCGGATCGACGCGGTGGGCGTGGCCGGCGAGCTGGCCGCGCCGGCGGGCGCGACGGTGATCGATGTCGGCACCGGGTACGTCGCGCCGGGCTATGTCGATCTCCACGTGCATGGCGGCGATAACGCGGACTACATGGATGGCACCCGCGCCGCGGTCGTGACCGCCAACCGGGCGCACGCGCGGCACGGGACGACGACGATCTTCCCCACCACGACGACCGGCTCGCCGGCACGGATCGACGCGATGCTGCGGGCGGCGCGGGACGTCCGCGACCATGCGACGGTCGCCGACGGCGCGCGCGTGGGGGGAGTGCATTTCTACGGGCCGTATTTTGCCGAGGACAAGGTCGGCTGCCACCTCGTCTCCGGCCGGCGGGATCCTGATCCGGAGGAATACCGGGCGCATTTCGATCTCGGGATCGTGCGGATCGCCACGTGTGCGGCCGAGCTGCCCGGCATGGAGGCGTTCTTCCGCGAGGCGGCGCGGCGCGGTTATTTCTCCACCTGCGGCCACTCCAATGCCACGTGGTCGGAGATGCAGCGCGCCTACGATGCGGGCATGCGGCACGTGGACCACTTCTGGTGCGCGATGAGCTCGGTGCCGAGCATCCGCACGCGCCTGGGCACGCCGAGCCAGGGCAGCATGGAGCAGTTCGTCCTCATGCGGTCCGAAATGAGCACGGAGGTCATCGCCGATCTCTGCCACCTCGCGCCCGAGTTGCTCGATTTCGCCTACGTGATGAAGGGTGCGAAACGCCTCTGCCTCGTCACCGACGCCAATCGGGCGCTCGACCTGCCGCCGGGCCGCTATCGCTTCGGGGCGGAGGCGGACGACGACTGGTTCGAGAGCGACGGGCGCGTCGGCTTCATCCCGGGTGGCGGGCTGGCGAGTTCGATCGTCGGCATGGACACCATGGTGCGCAACATGTGGACCGCGACCTCCTGCGGCATCGTCGACGCCGTGCGCATGGGCAGCCTGACGCCGGCGGAGCGGGTCGGACTCGATTCCGACCTCGGCAGCCTCGCCGCCGGCAAGCGGGCCGACGTGCTCTGCCTCGATGCTGATCTCCGCGTGCAACGCGTCCACATCGGAGGCCAGGAATTCAGCCGCGACCGGGTGCCGGCGTGACACCGCGGCGCGGAAGAGCGCGCGGCGCCTCCGCGGAACTCCGGCCTCGGCGGTGCACCCCGCGCCTGCGATCAGGCCCCTGCGGCGGTCGCTGCCTCCGGCACCTCCGCCGGAGTCTGCCGGTCGACGATCGTCGCAGTCACGAGGTCGGCGCCGACGTTCACCATCGTGCGGGTCATGTCGAGGATCCGGTCCGCACCGAGCACGATGCCAATGCCTTCGGGCGGGATGCCGAAGGTGGCGAGCAGGCCGGCGATCAGCGGCAGTGAGCCGCCGGGGATGCCGGCGACCGCCACGGCGCTCAGCACGGAGAGGAACAGCAGCGTCACCTGCTGCCCCGCGGACAAGTCGACGCCGAAGACCTGGGCGACAAACAGGACGACGCAGCCCTCGTACAGGGCGGTGCCGCTCATGTTGATAGTCGCGCCGAGCGGCAGGACGAAGCCGGCCACGCTCGGCCTCAGCTTGAGCGTGTCCTTGGCGCACGCGAGGGCCGCGGGCAGCGTGGCGTTGCTCGAGCTGGTGGAGAACGCCGTGATCAGGACCGGCCGCAGGTCGCGCCACACCTGCAACGGGCTGCGCTTCGCCCAGTACTTGATCCAGACCGACATGGTGCCGAACAGGTGCACCAGCATCACGGCGACGCAGCCAAGCACGAAGACCCCGAGGGCGATCAGGATGTCGAGGCCGATCTTCACGATCACGCTGTAGATCATCGCCGGCACCGCGTAGGGCGCGAGTCGCAGCGCCAGGTTGACGATCCGCGTCATCAACTCGCCGACCAGGTCGAGGGTCTCCTGCAGCTTCCGCTGTTTCTCGGGCGCGAGCTGCGTGCCGGTGGCGCCCACGAGCAAGGCGAACAGGATCAACGGGAGCACGTCGCCAATCGACGTCTTGGTCTGCCCGACCACGGCGCCGAGCAGGTTGCGCGGCATGAACATCTCCACCAGCAGCGCGAACGACATCCGCGGCGCCGTCGTGCTGGTCTCGACGTGCTTCTGCGCCGCACCGCCGAACTCCTGCATCAGCCGCGCCTTGGCGGCGGGATCGAGGTGGCTGCCCGGATCGAGCACGTTCATCATCACGAGCCCGAGCGCGACGCCGATGGCCATGTTGAGGGCGAAGAGCCCGAACGTGCGCCCGGCGAGCGGGCCGAGGCGGTCGAGCCGGCCCAGTTGCAGGACGCCCGAGGCGAGCGATGCGAACACCAGCGGCATCACGACGAAGAACAGCAGTCGCAGGAAGACCTGTCCGAATGGATCGAGCACCTGGGTCGACACCGTGCGCATCGCGGCGACGAAACCCGGCGCGAAACTGCCAATCCCCAGCGTAATCACGCCGAGGATGGCGCCGACGACGAGACCGAGCAGGATGCGGTTGGCGAGGGAGCTAGAGGTCTCGGCCATCTTGGCGGCGACGCTGGGCGCGGCCCGCGGGGTTGTCCAACGGTAAGTGCCTGCGACGAGCGCGGCGGCGTTTCGCATCGGCGCGGGGCTCGGGGGCGTTAGGCTGCCCGGATGAAACGGAGCTTGAGTGGCGTCGTGCTGGCTGCCGGTCGCTCGTCCCGGATGGGCCGCGACAAGGCGTTGCTCGAGGTGGACGGCGTGCCGCTGTGGGAACGGCAGCGCGCGGTGCTGGCCGCCGCGGGGGCGGCGGAGATCCTGCTCTCCGCGCGCCCCGGGCAGGCCTGGACGCAGCGGGCGGCGGGCTTTGCCGGGGTCGTGCACGATGCCCTGACGGGCGGCGGTCCGCTCGTGGGGGCGACCGCGGCGCTGGAGCGGGCCGCCCATCCCTGGCTGGCGGTCCTCGCGATCGATCTGCCGGCGCTGCCGGTGGCGTGGTTCGCGACGCTGCTCGCGGAGTGTGCGCCCGGCGTCGGCGCGATCGGACGCCGCGAGGGCCGGTTCGAGCCGCTCGCGGCGGTCTACCCGCGCGAGTTCAAGTGGCTCGCGTGGGAAACGCTCGCGCGGGGGGAACGGGCGTTTCAGCCCGTCGCGGAGCGGGCGGTCGCCGCCGGCCTCCTGCGCGTGCGCGAGATCGCGCCGGCGGAAGCAGGGTGGTTTGCCAACTGGAACTCACCCGAGGACCTGCCTGCGCCGGAGGGGGGCGCAGCCTGAAGCAGGCCGACACGCTCACGCGTACCGGTCCTCGGTCCAGGGGTCGGCGGAGTTCGAGTAGCCGCGCACCTCCCAGAATCCGAGCTTGTCCTCGGCGAGAAACGTGATGCCGCTCACGAACTTCGCGCCCTTCCACGCGTAGAGCTTGGGGATGATCACGCGCGCGGGCCCGCCGTGATCGAGCGTGATGGGCGCTCCGTCGAACGACGTGGCGACCAGCACGTCGTCGTCGAGGCAGGGTTCGAGGGCGACGTTCGTCGAATAGCCGTCGTACCCGGTGAAATAGACGAACCGCGCTTCCGGCGTGGGCTGCACCAGTTCGTAGAGCGTGGTGAAAGCGACGCCGCCCCACCGGCAGTCGAACTTGCTCCACGTGGTCACGCAGTGGAAGTCGCTCACGTCCTCGACCTGCGGCAACGCCCCGAGCTCGGCCCAGCTCAGCGTCCGCGGTGCCGCGACGGCGCCGTCGATCTTCAGCTTCCAATCGGCGAGCGGGATGCGCGGGTGCACGCCCAGATCGAGCACCGGGAAACCGGTCGTGAGCTTCTGCCCCGGAGGCAGCCGGTCGCGCGAGGGCGTCGTGCGGGCAGTCACGCCCCGCGCCTTCTGCTTCTCCGCCCATTTCTCCTTGGCTTGAATGAACCGGTCCCGCGACATGCCCGGCACCGTACGCGGGGACCCGCCCGGCGCAAGGTCGGGCGTGGTTCCCGCGCGTCGCCGGTGGAACGATTCACCTGGGGTGGAGCCGCCTGTCCCCAGGCGGCTGACGTACGAGGAACCGGTCTGCAGCAGCTTGAGGACAAGCCGCTCCACCCTTCGGTGCGGCCGTTCTCACGGCTGATGCGAAGGCCAACTGCATCAGCCCGGCTCAATCGATCGATTCGCCGAAAGCGGGCGCGATGACCGCCCGCCGTCGGAGGTAGTAATAAAGCATGCCGCCCTGGAAACCGAGCGCGACGATGGCGACCGCGCCGATCGTGATCCGGTTCAACACGCGCTGATATTCGGTGACGGTGAGGCCCCACTGCTGGGCGTTCATCGCGAGCACTCCGCGCAGATCATCGGGCACGTCCGGCAGGGGCAGCAACCAGAGGCGGAGGGCGCAGTAGGTCAGCACGACGCCGAGCAGCAGCGCCTGGCTGGCGATCAGCCAGTTCATCCCGCGAAACTCGCCTGCGCGCAGCAGGCCCGCGCCGTGGAGCTCGATCGCGCCGGCACCGGCGGCCAGCAGGCCCACGACCGCGTAGGGTCGCTCGCCGCCGGAGGCCGCGAGCAGGGCGAAGAGTCCGCCCAGGAACAGGGCGCCCCCGCCGTCAAAGCGCGCCACGCGCAGCACGCGCGTCAGCGTTTCTTGGGGCAGCAGCGGCGGTTGCATGGAAGGTTTGTCATTCCCGCCGCGGCCCGGAAGCTCAAGCCTCTTCGTGCCGCCGCCGCCCGCCAGTCCGAGCCCGTTTCCGTTCCGCCTCGAGTTCCCGCCCGAGCTGCCGATCAGCGCGCGCGCGCAGGAAATCACCGACGCGATCCAGGCGCACCCCGTGGTCATCCTCGCGGGAGAGACCGGCTCCGGCAAGACCACCCAGATTCCGAAAATGTGTCTCGCGGCCGGCCGCGGCTCCCTCGGGCGCATCGCCTGCACGCAGCCCCGGCGTGTCGCCGCCCTCTCGATCTCGCGGCGAGTGGCGGAGGAACTGGGCGTGGCGTGGGGCCGCGAGGTCGGGTGCAAGATCCGGTTCAGCGATCAGACGACGGGCCAGACGGTCATCAAGTTCCTGACCGACGGCATGCTGCTCGCCGAGGTCCAGGGCGACCCGATGCTCCGGGAATACGACACCGTCATCATCGACGAGGCGCACGAACGGTCGCTGAACATCGACTTCCTGCTGGGCCACCTGCGCCAGCTCCGCCACCGGCGGCCCGAGCTCAAGATCGTCATCACGTCCGCCACCATCGACACCGCCGCGTTCAGCGCGGCCTTCGATGACGCGCCGGTGATCGTGGTCGAGGGTCGCACGTTTCCCGTCGAGGTCATCTACGCCCCGCTCGACCAGCTCGGGCGCGACTACGCCGACAACGACGAGAACGAGGAGCGCGACGACCCCGCCGCCGTGGCGTCCGCCCGCGCGGAGGCCCTGCACTACATCGACGGCGCGGTCGAGGCCGTGGAACGCATCCTGCGCGACAGCGCCGCCGGCGACGTCCTCGTCTTCCTCCCGAGCGAACGCGACATCCGCGAGGTGCGCGACCTGCTCGAGGGCCGCCGGCTGCGCGACAGCGAGATCGTGCCCCTCTTCGGCCGGCTCTCCAACGCGGAGCAGCAGCGCGTGTTCGCGCCCACCCAGCGGCGGAAGATCGTCCTCGCGACCAACATCGCCGAGACCTCGCTCACCATCCCCGGCATCCGCTTCGTGGTCGACACCGGCCTTGCCCGCGTGAGCCGCTACGCGCCGCAGGCGCGGACGCGCCGCCTGCCGATCGAGCCCATCGCCCAGTCGAGCGCCGACCA
Organism: uncultured Opitutia bacterium; assembly: GCA_937952235.1. GTDB lineage: Bacteria > Verrucomicrobiota > Verrucomicrobiia > Opitutales > Opitutaceae > ER46. The sequence goes on from CALFZM010000409.1 coordinate 14,951, forward strand.
GCGCAAGGGCCGGAGCGGCCGCGTGGCGGACGGCGTCTGCATCCGGCTGTACTCGGAAAAGGACTACCTGGAGCGGCCGCGCTTCACTCAGCCCGAGATCCAGCGGGCCAACCTGGCCGACGTCATCCTGCGCCTGAAGGCCTTCGGCCTCGGCGACATCGAGCGCTTCCCCTTCATCAACCTGCCCGCGGCCCGCTCCATCCGGGCGGGTTACGCGCTGCTCGAGGAGCTCGGCGCGCTGGAGCGCGCCGCGGCCGAGGGGCGATCGGCGATGGGCGAGGGGGGCGCGCCGTCCGCGGCTGCGACCGACGTCACCGGCGCCGGTCCCTCGTCCCCCGCCTCCCGCCCGGCGCCCGCGCTGTCAACGGCGCTGACGCCCATCGGCCGCGAGCTGGCGCGGCTGCCGGTGGACCCGACCGTCGGGCGCATGATCCTGCAGGGCCGGACCGAGCGCGCGCTGCGCGAGGTGCTGGTGATCGCGGCGGGACTTTCGATCCAGGATCCGCGGGAGCGTCCGCTGGACAAACAGCAGCAGGCGGACGCCGCTCACCGGCGGTTCGTCCATCCCGACTCCGACTTCCTCACGCTGCTGAACATCTGGGAGGCGTTTCACGAGGAGTTCGAGACGTTGACCCAGGCCAGGCTGCGCCGCTTCTGCCGCGACCACTTCCTCAGCTACACCCGCCTGCGGGAGTGGCGCGACGTGCATGCCCAGTTGCTGGATACGCTGCGCGAGCGGGAGGACTTTCGCCTGACGACGGCCCTGGCGCCGGCCGGTCCGGCACCGGAGCCGGGCGGACGCCGCGGGGCCCCTTCGCGCGAAGATCCCCTTGCCTTCGGCACGCCCGCCTACCGGGCGATCCATCGCAGCATCCTGGCCGGGCTGCTGGGCAACATCGCGCACCTCGACGAGGAAAACGGCGGCTACAAGGCCACGCACGACCGGCGCGTCACGCTGTTTCCCGGCTCGGCGCTTTTTCGCCGCGAGGAGCCGAAGCGGAAGGCCGCCGCCCCGAAACCGGGCGCCGAGGCCCGCGCGCGCACCCCGCGGTGGATCATGGCCTCCGAGATGATGGAGACCACCCGCCTGTACGCCCGCACGGTGGCCCGGCTCGATCCGGCCTGGGCGCTGGAACTCGGCGCGCACCTCGTGCGGGTCGCCCACAGCGAGCCTTTCTGGGATGAGGCCAAGGGGCGCGTGATGGTGCGGCAGCGCACCCGGCTGTACGGCCTGGAACTCGAGTCGCGCGCCGTGAGCTACGGCCGCATCGACCCGCGGCACGCGACGGAGATCTTCATCCGCGAGGGACTGGTGAACGACACGGTGACGTTCCCGCTCGATTTCATCGCGCACAACCGGTCCGTGCGCGCGAAGCTGGAGGAGCTGCTCACGCGCGCCCGCGACAGCGGCTACCTGAATCTCGACGAGGCGGCCTGGCGCTTCTACGCGGCCCGGCTGCTTCCGGGAGCGGAGGGTGTGCCGGAGGAGGGCGTGAGCTCCGCCGCCGAGCTGGTCGATCTCGTGCGGCAACGGCGCGGCGCCGAGCCACGCTTCCTGATGATGTCGGCGGAGGATTTGCGCGATCCGGAGACGATCGCGCACGACGCCGCCGCGTATCCGGCCGCACTGCCGCTGGAGAACCGGGCGCTGCCGCTGCAGTACGCGTACAAGCCGGGCGAGGCGGACGACGGCGTGACGCTCGAGGTGGGCGTCCGTGAGGCCGAGGCGCTGACGCCCGCCGCGCTCGACTGGGCGGTGCCGGGCCACCTCGAGGCGAAGGTCGAGCACTACCTGCGCGCGCTCCCGAAGGAGCTGCGGCGCGGGTTCGTGCCGCTGGCGGAGACGGCGCGGGCGCTGGCGGCGGCTGTGGCGGCGCGGGACCGGCTGACCGGGCGGCGCGAGACGCTGCCGGAGGCGCTCGCCGCCGTCATCGCGGAGCGGGACCGCCTCGCGCTCGACCCGGCCGTGTGGGCCGACAAGCCCCCGCCCGGGCACCTGCGGGTGCGGGTCCGGGTGGTCGATGGCGGAGGCCGGGAACTCGCCGCGGGCCGCGACCTGGGTGAGCTGCGGCAGGCGCTGGTGTCGCAGTCGCGGGAGGCGAGCGTCGCCGTGGCGCGAGAAGATCCCGCGGCCTGGCGCGCGGCGCGCGCGCAATGGGAGACACCCGAGACGGCGACGTGGGGCTTTGGCGCCGTGCCGGACCGCGTGCTCGTCACCGAGCAGGCGGGGGCGCCGGTGTATGCGTTTCCCGGCCTGCAGCCCGGCCGGGACGGCGTGGCGCGGAGGTTGTTCCGCACGCCCGAGGACGCGGCGGCGGCGACGCGGCAGGCGGTGGCGCTGCTGCTCGAGCGGCATCTCGGCCACGACCTCATGTGGACGGAGCGGGACCTGCGCGCGCTGCGCACCCTGGGCACGTTGACGACGCTGCTGGCGCCCGTGGAGGAGTTGCAGGAGCAGGCGTTCGCCTCGATCCGCCGCTGGGTGACCGGACGGACGGTGGCGCCGCTCGACGCCGCGACTTTCGGCACCGTGCTCGAGCAGGCGAAGGCCGACCTGCGCGGCCTGGTTCCCCGCTTCGTCGATCTGCTGAGGGAGATCCTTGGCCTGCGGCAGGAACTGCTGGTCTGGCCGGAGGCGCCGCCCTGGCTCGCCCGGGACCTCGCCGCCCTGGTGCCGGCCGCGTTCCTGCGGACGACGCCCTATGCTCAGCTGGCCCAGTTTCCGCGCTACCTGAAGGCGATGAAACTGCGCGCGGAGCGGGCGCGCAAGCACCCGGGCAAGGACGCCGAGCGTGCGGCTCAGCTCGCGCCCTATGCGGCCGCGGCGGAGCGCGTGCGCGCGCAGGCGGGTGGCGAGGCCTTCCGCTGGCTGGTGGAGGAGTTTCGCGTGAGCCTGTTTGCGCAGGAGCTCGGCACGGCGGAGCCGGTGTCCGCGGTCAAGCTCGACCGGGCCCTCGCCGCCCTGGCGCCGGGAGCGGCCCCACGAAGCGCTCCCGCGCCATCCGCGTCGAAGGCGATCGTCGCACGCCCCGTGACTGGGAAGAAGGCCGGACCGCTCAAGAGCCTGAACTCGCTCGACAAGCTCTTCGGCCGGTGACGCACCGGGACGGCGGGCCGAGCGTTCGTGGTGGCCGGCGGGCACGGTTGGGAAGCTGAAAATCCTCGCCGCGAACCGGCCTTTCGGGTTGCAGCCCCGTCGCGTGCGCGCATATTTCGGGCTACCCCCGAGTAACCCCTATGAATGCTCCGATCTCCGCGATCCTCGACCGGAAAGGGCGCAGCGTCGTTTCCGTCTCCCCGTCGATGACAGTCTGTGAGGCCGTCACCGAAATGAACCGTCAGCGCATCGGCTCCGTGCTCGTGCTCGAGCACGGGGAGTTGGTGGGAATCTTCACCGAGCGCGACGTGCTCCGGCGCGTCGTCGGCGGCGGACTCGACCCGCGGCGCGCGCTCGTGGCCGAGGTGATGACCCGTGGCGTGCTCACGATCACGCCGGAGTCGACGATCGAGGAGACAATGGTGCTCTTCACCGAAAAGCGGTGCCGCCACCTTCCGGTCGTAGATCACGGCCGGCTGGTCGGCACGATCTCGATCGGCGACATCACGCGGTGGATAGCCGAAGCCCACCGGGCCGAGGCCGAGCACCTGAAGAACTACATCACCAGCGGCTTTTCCGCCTGACCGCGGTTGAGTCGCGGCGCGGCGCATCGCGCTGGTGTTCCGGAGTTTTCCCCGGCCGCAGCGGGAACCGCTCCGGCGGCTTCAAGCCAGGCATGGCTGTCGGTGGATAGCTGCGTTCCGGCGCAGCCCCGGCGGCCCGGGACCCCGCAGCCGAAAATTCAACGAACTGTGAATCTTCCGCCGGACGGAGTGCGGCTTGCGTTGGAGCGGCCATTGCGCTTTCTCGCGTCCAATGGACCTGGATACGGCCTGTCACCACATTCATACGGCGGTCGAGCGCATGCGTGCGGCGTACCTTCAGCCGGTATTCGACGAATGGGCGATCCTGGCCGTGCCGGTGAAGCGCGGTGGAGTCGTCGCCTATCGCGGTCCCCGCGCCGCGGTGTTTCGCCGCAACCTGCCCGCCGACGCCGAACCCCTGCGCCGGATCACGGCGGGCAGGGAGTTTTCCGAGGGTGACATCGAGTTCGTCCCTGATGCCGCCGACACCTGTTACGACGCCTTCATGAAGGTGGGTCCCACGAGTTACCTGGTGCTCAACCACACAGTGAAGACCCTGGACCAGATCCGCGCCGACGTGAAATGGCTTGGCGCGCAGGCGGTGTTGTTCGACCTGAGCGAGAAGTTCCGCGCCGACCCGGTCGAGCTGCGGGCGCTGCAGGCCGTCTGACGCGCACCCCCGCCCTACCGCCGTTTCAATGACTCTGTAGCCCAAACCAAAACGCAAAGTCGCAAAGGAACGCGAAGTTTCGCCAAGTTTTCCTTCGCGAGTCTTCGCTCTCCTTCGCGTCTTTGCGTTTAGGTTCCCACTTTGAGCGGCTACGACTTCATTTGATGTGCTCTGGCTCGGGCCGGCGGGCCGGAACGATCTCGCGCCCGGTGCGGAGAGGGAGCGGCGCCCCAGGTGCGACCGGAGGCCGATCAGGCGAAGCCAGTCGCTACGAACCAGACGTAGCCTGCGATCAGCGCGGCGCCGAGCGCGCGGGGCAGGCCGCCGGCGAGCAGCACGCAGCCGGGGTGCACGACCGCGGCGCCGACGAGCAGGCCGAGCCCCGGGGCGAACAACGCCGGCACGTCGATCGGCTGGAGGACGGCGGCGAGGCCGAGGCAGAGCGGGATGCAGATGTGGCCGTCGCCGACCTGGGACGCGTACGCGATGTCGGCGCGGCGGCGCGCGGCGTAGTAGAACGCAAGCAGCGCATTCGGCACGACCATGAGCCAGCCGCTGAGCCAGCCCAGGCGGGTGGCGTTGAGGAAGGTTCCCTGTTGCGCGGAGAGCCAGGTCACGAGCCAGTCGATGCTCACGTAAAGCCCCGCCGCGCCGGCCAGCACGAACATCAGGTCGAGGTAGAAGAGCGGGCCGAAATGGCGCCGTTGCCGGACATTGTGCTTCAGCACGTCGAACACGTGGAAGCACTGCCAGAAGAGGAACAGCCCGATCAGCACGAGACCGTCGAGCGCGTCGAGCCGTCCGTCCGCCGCGAGCGCCCAGGTCGCCCCGCTGAAGAAGACCACCGCCGCGAGCGTGAGCAGCAGCGACAGCCGCGTGAGTTGCGCGGTGGCTCCCGCCTTCGCGGCGGCCTTCCCGCGTGCGGCGCCGCCAGCGACCTTCCTTGGGCCGAGCGGCAGGCCCCAGAGGAGAGCGGGAAGGCCGAGGAGCAGCGTCAGGTTGGTGGCGTTGTTGACGAGGCAGTTGGTCAGCACCTCACCGGCCTGGTCGGGTCGCGTCGCGACCAGCCCGACGAAGATGAGGTTTCCCAGCCCGGAGCAGTAGGGCATCACCAGCGTGCCCAGCGCGGTGCCTTCGAGGCCGTGCGCGAGCAGCGCCTCCAGCCGCCACACCATGAGGAGCGACGCGATGAGGAAGACGGCCAGGTACGTCCCGACGCCGGTGAGACCGAGCGACGAGAGGAACTCCGTCAGGGGATTCACACGCGGGCCACGT
>CALFZM010000410.1 GCA_937952235.1 uncultured Opitutia bacterium
GAAAAGAAGAGTTATGAACCTAGTGATTCATGAACTACTTATCAGTGTAAAAACTGATGTATACTTAATTTTTGATTGGGGGTCCCAATCAATCGCACAAAGTAAATTTCAAAGAGCGAAATATTTTAGCGCTGCAAGCGCAGGTACCAACAGCCGTGAGCCGTTAATTTTGCTGCGTGTCAGCTTCACCGGCAGATCTAACTTTTAAGAACGCCCGACTTGGAACAACAGTGCTTTCGTCTGTCGGGAAGGAAGACCATTGAGACTCCACTTCGCCGATTCAAGTTTTTTCTTCGAAAAAACTCACTTTTTCGATGCCTGCGCGGAGTCGGTGAAAGAACATCAGACTTCTAGGTTGAGGGAGCAGCGCAGTTGTCCTGCGAACGCCGCTCAAACTGAAGGGAGGGGGACCATGCGCGAGCAGCGAGGCCGCTCAAGAAGTTTTTTTTGGATGTGGCAGGGGATTTCGGGAGCATCTAACGGACAATGGTTTACGACTTTCACAGAACGGCCTCGATAAATGCCATCAGTGAATGCGTCCGAGATCCTAGCGCATCCAAGCTCTGGATACACTTCGATTCTATCTTCCGGAGGGGGAGGCGAGAACACCCAGCTCTGCCACCGCTCAGCTGCTAATTCGCATCTCTGAGGTCCGCGGTGGCTCTCCCCAAAAACCAGCAGGCATTTCCTGCTCGTCGTCCTCGCGCAAGGGCAGCTCGTTTCGCTGTTCGGCCGGCGGGACGGTTTTCTCGTTTCTTGGGAGACCTTCACGACGCAAGCGGGAGTTCTGCGCAAGCCACTTCCCGACTGAGACACGGGATGCAGCGACCGCTCCTCGCGTGAATCGCACGATCTTCTCTTCGCGCGGCTCAGGGCTTGCCGATTAGGGCACCTCAGTCCGCTTCAGACTCCGCTTCGCTTGCCGGTCGCACAGTAGACGGAATGCCGGTACTCAGCACCAAAGTCCGACCCCGGGGTGGCATTCCGAGGACGCGATGCAATTTGATACCCAGCGGATCCAGGTTCCGAAGCTGTTTCGCCATTCCCTCTCAGTCGGCCGCACCTTGCCGCCAACGCTACCACTTGCCCCAACCGCCGGTCGTCGCTGCGGCAAAGATCGCGCAGGCTGCTGGCACCGTTCTTTCGTGCTTCCAGGTCGGACTCCGGCGAACACGCGGAGCATTTGGTCCGCGGGACACGGTTACGCGGAGGGAGTTCGCCGTCCGGTTGCCCGCTCAAGGCCTGCAGCGCTCCCGTGGTTCCGTCGGATCGCACACGGACGCCGCCGGCTCGCGTGTGCGCACTGGAATTCGGACGACGGCTCCTCGCAACACGAGGGATTGCCGAGCTGTGGACGACCAAACCGCCGAGAGCTACGCGGCGACCGCGTGCTTCCCTTGCCGAATACCCGATCGCTGCGTTTTCCGCCCTTCCCGGCAGACAGAATCTTAGCCGCAAGTGCTGGCTCGCGGAGTTACAGTTCACGGCCATCAGACCGGTACATCTGTCGCGCTCGTCAACGAGCCACCCGTACCTTCGCCCGACGCGAGAGCGGTCTGGCCGCGGCGCACGTTGGGAGGGTACAACCGTCCATCGGATCCACGTGACCACCGCCGCGGGTCGGATGCGGCATCCTTGCGCTGGCGTTTCTGCGTACCGCGCGGGGCAACTCCACCCTTGCCAACCACCAGCGGCCTTAGCTGTCCTGTGATTCCTTCGTCGCATGGCTGGCCGCATCACTTCGCTTCTCGACCCCTCGCGCATTCTACTGCACGTGCAAAGTACGCGTTGAACGAGATCGCGCGACTGCTCGAGAGCCATCCTGACGTCGCCAACTTCAGCGGATTCTACGACGAGTTGCTCGCCCGAGATCGGCTCGACACCACCTGCCTCGGCAACGCGGTCGCCCTGCCCCACGCACGCACAGAGCACGTGAAGAAGATTGTCCTCGCCGTTGGCCGGGCCGAAGTGGGGATTCCATTCGACGCCGATGGAGAAATCGTGCGCCTATTCTTTGTCCTTGGCACGCCGAAGACCAAGCCAGGCGATTACCTCGCAGTCGTCAGTGCCCTCTGCAAGATTCTGAAGGATCCCGCCGACCGCGCTTCGTTCCTTAACGCCGCCACTCCCGAAGGCTTCATCGCGGCCATTGCGGCCGCCGAAGCCAAGCTGGGCCTCTAGGTTCGAATCGAGACGACGGTTTCACCGATGGGGGAACATTCGCATCTCCGCCGTCGCCTGCCCCTCGTCGAACTGCGCTTCAGCCCCTGCTTTCCATGATCCGCTCGTTCATTTTCAGCGACGGCAAACTGGTTGGACAGGATCTTGAACTGGAGGCACTGCGCCTCGTGCGCTCCGACAAGGGGCTCCTGCTCTGGGTGGATCTCGACAATCCCACCGCCGACGAGATCAAGACCATCCTCGAGATCGTCTTTCAGTTTCACCCGTTGGCCGTCGAAGACTGCGTGGCGCCGAACTCACTGCCCAAGGTGGAGGACTACGACGACTACCTCTTTATCGTCACCCACGCGGTAGATTTCACGCGGACGGACAAGTTCAACACCACGGAGCTGGATCTGTTTCTCGGCCGAGATTACATCGTCACCTTTCACACCGCGCCCCTCCGCTCCGTCTCCACACTCGTCGACCGCTTCAGCAAGAATGTCGGCGTGCTGCCGCGGGGTCCCGACCGGATCGCGCATACGCTGATCGACCTCATCGTCGACAACTACGCGCCCGTCATCGAGGAGCTGCGGGCCGAGCTGGAAGAACTGGAAGACCATGTGCTCGCCAGGGCCTCCGGACAAAAAACGCTCGTCAACGAGCTGCTCCACGTCCGCAACGACTTTACGCGCCTGCGTACGATTGTCCGGCCGCAACGCGACGTGATCGATCGGCTCGCCCGTGGCGACAGCAAACTCGTTCGAGCCAAACTACTGCCCTATTTCCGCGACCTGCGCGATAATCTCGCGCGCCTCGAGGACACGGTGGCCGGATACCACGAGCGCCTGCTCATGGCGTTCGACATCTACCTCAACAAGGCTGCCTTCGAGGCCAACGAAGGCATCAAGTTTCTCACCGCGCTCACCGCGATCACGATTCCGGTGATGGTCATCGGCACGTGGTACGGCATGAACTTCCGCACCATGCCTGAGTTGGAGCGCGGCTATCCGGTCGCACTCGGCCTCACGCTGCTCACCACGCTGCTGATGTTCATTTATCTGCGGAAAAAGCGGTGGTTCTAAGGCCGACGGCGACAACTCCCGAAGATCGAACCGATGAGACACGGGAGCGTTATTTGCCGTTGTTACGCGTACTTCGCGGCGCGCGCGATCGCCCAACGTCCGAATTCACCGCAGCGCAAACCCATCGCTTCGGCTGGGTCTCCTGAAGGGACCGGTATGGCTTGGCTCCTCGCGGGTCTCGCACTGCTCGCAATTCCCTTCAGCCAGGCTGACGCATCTCCTCAGCCGAAGCTGGTAATGCTCATCGCCGGCCAGTCTTACGCGACCGACCGCACGCTGCCAGCGTTTGCCGATCGGTTTCTCGCCCCCCAGTTCGTCGTGTCCGTGGTCGACGGCGCGATGAGCCACCCTTCCCACCGCTTCACGTCATTCGCAGAGGTCCAAGCCGCCGACGTGCTCCTCGTCAGTGTCTGGCGACGTGCACCGCCGCGAGAGCAACTCGACGTCATCCGCCGCCACGTGGGCGCTGGCAAACCCATCGTCGGCATCGCCACCGCCAGCCATGCGTGGACGCTGCGGCCGGGAAGTGCCCCCCCGCCAGGCGGCGACACCTGGCCGGCGTGGGGCGCGGCGGTGATCGGCGGAATCTACACCGGGCACCGTTCGGTCAAGCTGACCACGACCGTCACCGCCACCGCGCCGGAGCATCCCCTCCTGCGTGGCGTCGTCCTTCCCTTCACCTCCAAGATGGAACTGAACCAGGTGAGCCCGCTCCAGCCCGGCGCCATGCCGCTGCTCACGGGCTCGGTCGACGGCTTTCCCGCGGAGCCTGTAGCCTGGACGTGGATACGTGCGGACGGCGGACGGACGTTTTTCACTCCCCTCGGACATCCAGACGATTTCGCCCACGCCTCCTTTCAGCGACTCCTGCTCAATGGCATCCGTTGGGCCGCGGGTTTGCCGGACTAGCCAGTTCTCCCGCCTCACTTGTCACCTGCCCCCGGCCCCGTCCGACTGAAGCCATGCAAACAGGTCCCGTCGCTGCTGCGGGGTAAGTGCATTCAAGAGGCCTTCGGGCATCAGCGACGTGCCGGAATCCTCCATCGAGGCGATACGATCCCGCGGGACTTCGGTGCGCTCCCCGGTGGCCGTGCCCAGCACGACACCACCGGCCGATTCCTCGGCCACGAAGCCTTGCAGCAAACGTCCGTCCGTGGTCCTGACCGTGTAGTTCAAGTACTCTTTTCGGATGACCGCGCTCGGATCGACCAGGCTGGTCAGCATGAAATCCTTGTCCCGCCGGTTGGCCGTCGTGAGGTCGGGTCCGATCGCGCCTCCTTCACCGTGCAGGCGGTGGCAGGCGGCGCAAAGCTGCCGATATAGCTCACGCCCTCGCTCTGGCACTCCCGGCGGCTTGTCGCGCTGCAGGTTCAGGTCGTTATTGAACCGGCGCACGATCGAAAGCTTGTCTTCCGGCGTATCGTTCACCTTGCCCCAATGCCGCCGCACCAGCGCGTCGAGGGCCGGATCGGCAAACTTCGCGATACCCCGGACTTCCGCCTGCGGCACATCGCGCGCCGCGATCCGACCGGCGTCGACTGCATTCAGCAGCGCGGCCGCACCTGTCCGGCGCGCGAGCAGCACCGACCGCACCCGCGCCTGCAGCGCCGGACCGAGCCGGGCGTATTCGCGCAACAAGCCGGCGGCCACATCCGGAAGCTCGAACGCCTGCAACGCCTCGATCGCGGCCAGTTTCACCGGTTCGGGCGAGTCCCCCGCCACCCAGGCCAGGAATCGCCCGGCGTCTTCCGTTCGGGCCGGGTCCGATAGACTTAGGACGAGCGCAGCCCGCGAAACCGCAGCACGCGCGCGATCTCCGGCCAGCACCAGCGTGCGCGCGCGCGCCGGGCCGTGTCCCAGCCATACGAGGAAGCGCAACAATCCCTCGTCCTGCGTCTCCGCCGTCCATTCGGCCAGCAACTGCCGCACCAGCGCCGGCGGCAGATCGTCGAGCCCCAGTCGGCGGGTCGCCGCCCGCTGCCGGAGTCCTTGTTCGAGCGCCTCCCGCAGTACCGAACGGTCGGTGCCCGCCGGTTGCGCGGCGAGGAGTGCGGCCCCGGCACGAAGGGCCGCCGCGGTACCTTCGGCTCCGTACCGGCGGACGAGCCGCGGAAGCAGCGATTGCTGGGCGAGCCGGGAATTCCACGCGGCCGGGCCGGCGAACAGCGCGACCGCGGCATCCATCCCGCTCACGGCGTGCCGCTCCACCGCCCACCAAAGCTGCAAGGGCACAAACGGGTCGGCGGCATCGCGGTCCTGCACCGCCACGCGCTGCGCGATGCCGAGCCCGGGTTCCGGGCGGAGGCGGGCCGCGGTCGCGGCCAGCTGACCGCGCACCTTCCCATCGGGCTCGGCCGCGGCCAGTGCGAGCAGCGCCGCCTCCGTCTCCGGTGCCAGGCGCTCCTGGTCGCCCAGCAGGCGCACCGCCCACCGTCGGAGACGAGGTGACACGTGCCGCAACTGGACCCGCAGCCAAGCTTCGTCCGCACCTCCGCTGGTGTGCAGCGCCCACAGGGCCTCGAGCGCGACCTGCCGGTCGCCCCCGGCCTCGACCAAGTCACGAAGTCTCGGATACAGGGTGGAATCGCGCCGGCGGGTCAGCTCGCTCCGCGCCTGTCGCACGTACCAGTTGTTCGGCTGCTCCAGCAGGGCCAGGAGTTCCGGCCCGGACAGCCCCCCGATCGAGCCGCCGGGTACGATACGCGCAAAGGCCTGCGCCGCCGAACCTCCTGCCGCGGCCTGCGCCTGGATGCGATAGATGCGGCCGTTGCTGCGATCCCACTCGGCATCCGGGTCGGGATGAGACATACGCTGGTCGGACCAGTCCGCGACGTACACCGCTCCGTCGGGACCCTGCATCGTGTCCGACGGCGCGAACCAGGTGTCGTTGGCGACGAGCAGGTGACCGTCGAATTTGCCTTTGAACGTCGTGCCCCACGGTTCGAGCGCGCTCCACTGCACGGTGTGCTCGAGAAGGTCGTTCGCCACGAACCGGCCGCGATACTCCGGAGGAAACGTGTCGCCTTGATAGATCGTGCCGCCGGGCGTCACGTGGAACCCCTTGTACGCCGCAGCCGGCACGCGCTCGAAATATCCGAACGCGTACGGATTGTGCAGTTCGCCGTGTTTCGCGAAGCTCTTGGCGTAATACGCTCCTTGCACCATGTGGATCATCCGGAAGCTCACGTAACGCCCGGGAAAGGGCGCAGGCGCATCGATGCTCCACGCCGGCACGCCGCCGCCGCCATTGGTGCTGGCGAAGAGTTCGCCATCCTGGTCGTAGTCGAGCCCCCACATGTTGCCGCCCCCCTCGCTGAACAGCTCGAAGCGGCGGCTCACCGGATGATAGCGCCAGATTGCCTGCTGAAACTCGAGCCCCCGCACCTTCGCCGTGACCGTGCTCCCCTGGCAGCCGTAGAGCCAGCCGTCGGGGCCGAAGAGCAGCGAATTCGCAAACGACTGTGCGTCCTCGATCCCGAAGCCGGCCAGCAGCACCTCCGGCGCCGTATCCGGAACATCATCACCGTCCCGGTCCGGGTAGAACAGGAGGTAGGGCGCCTGCAGCACGAACACTCCGCCGTGGCCAAACGCGATGCTGGTCGCGAGATTGAGACCGTCGACGAAGTCTCGCGCCCGATCCGCGGCACCGTCGCCGTCCGTGTCCTCGAGGATCGTCACCCGGTCCGCCCCGCGCGGGCCGAACGGCGGCGGCTCCGGCACCTTGTCGTACACGGTGCGGAAATAGCGGTCGACCTTCACGCGCCTGAGTCCGGCCGGGTTGGGATACTGCAGGTACTGCACGACCCACAGGCGCCCGCGGCCGTCGAACTCGATGCACACCGGCTGGGCCATCATCGGTTCGCTCGCGACCAGGTTCACGGCGAAGCCGGACGCGACGGTCATACGCTCCACCGCTTCCGCCGGCGCAAAACCCTGGCCCCGGCCCGATGTCGCCACCGCAAGACCCATTGCGGCCAGGAGAAGCAGCCTGTACCCAGGCTCCTTCCAGATGCGGACCAATACCCGCACCGTCGCGATCCACTCCAGCAGCCTCGGGGCAGGCTGCTCCACCTGGAACGCACCACTCATCGACGCGCCGCGCGCAGCTTCGTTCGGAGCGCAATGGTGTCCAAGTCGACGATGGCCGCCCGCGGACCGGCCTTCCTGACCAGGTCACAGATCATATCGATGACTTTGAACTCGGGATCGACGTAACACAGGATCGAAGGGTGCGAGAGGTAGTCGAACACCCCGCGATGCTCGATCGCCCATTCGACGCCGGCCCGGATCGCCATGAGGAAGCTCTCGAGTTTCCATTTGCCGGTGCGAAACGCCGCCACGTCGCTGATCGGGCTCATCGGAATGTCGATCAGTCCCGTGGGATAGACGAACGGTTGCGCCTCAGCCTGCGCCTTGACGATTCCGGCGACGATCTCCGGCGTGGCGGCACCGCCCGGCGGCCCGATCTCCGTCCGCGGCACGAAGCAACTCACCCACGGAAACCCAAGATCGAGCAGCATCCGCTGCACATCCTCCCGACCGTGCAGTCCCGTCGCGAAACCGCCCGGGGTGCGGAATCCCGCCGGGGCAACGCCCACCCGCGCCTGCATCGCCCGCGTGGTCATCGCGATATTCTCGCGGATCACCTCCTCGGCCGACTTGCCGGCGATCAGCCAGGGGGAGCGTTTGAAACGGAACTGCACGTCCTCCGGCCTCTTCGCGAGGACGTACACGTGATCGTAGGTGTGATTGCCGATCGGATGCCCGTCGGCGGCGATCGCCTTCAACCAATCGACGCTCTCGTGCTCGAGCACCTGGCCAACGAGGAAATAGTGAATCACCCCGCCCCGCGCCTTCACCCGCCGGCCTGCATCAACGCAGTAGCGCTTGGTGGTTTCGTTGAGATTGCCTTTCTCGTAGTCCCAGTGGGTCTGCTCCCAGGCGGGAAAGTTGCGCGACATCTCCATGTCGAGCGTGATGGCGATGAGGGCGCGATCGGTGTCGGCGGCGAGTTCGCGCCGCGCGTCCTGGGCGAGACCGCGGGACCGCAACCACAGGCCGCCCGCCCCGAGCGCCGCGGAGGCGAGGAAGCTGCGGCGGGGCACGAGAGGCGGGGTGGCGAGGCGTGGGTTCATGGTCGGAGGAGAAAAGAGCTGCAGGTCGTGGGTAATCCCGGATCTGAAATGCCAGATCATCGCCCCGGGCCGGGCCAGCGCAGGTGCTCGTGCAGGAACGCATACGTCTCCGCGCCGTCGATCCGGTGCGGTCCGTCGAAGAACGCGATCTTCGCGCGCCCCGGGATGCCGAGTTTCGCGTAGTGCCGGCGCACCTTCGCGAACTCGCCCGCGACCCACTCGTCGCGCGCCACGCCGTCGTCGTGGCCGCGCTCGACCATGAACGGCCGCGGCGCGATCACCATCGCCATCTCCGCGTGATTGAACGTGTGGCCAAGGTCGAACTCGTACACCTCCCAGACGTTGTTGTACATCATGCTGTGGATATGGTCGACGGTGACGTTCTTGTAGACCCACTCGTTGAAGTCGCCCGACGCGATCACGACGGCGTACTGCTCCAGCAGCGCCGGCACGCGCACCGCGGTGTTGCCGCCGTACGAGAGGCCGTAGAAGCCGATCCGCTGCGCATCGACGAACGGCAGCGATGAAAGCCACCGCAGGTGCTGCTGGTGCTGCACGGTCGTGGCGGCGAACAGGGTCTTGCCCACCGCGTGGGCCAGGCGCTGCAACGCGCGAAACTCGTTCCCGCCCCGGTAGTAGTTGTGGGGCGCATACGTGACGAAGCCGCGCTCCGCCAGCCGCGTCGCATAGCCCTGATAGACGCGATACGCCCGGCTGCCCGGGTCGGTGTCCACCACGTCGGCCGGCACGCCCTCGAGCCCGTGCTGGCAGACGACCACGGGCCGGCGCTCGCCCGGCCTGAGGTCCTTCGGCACGAGCAGGTTTCCCCAGGCGAAGAGTCCGCCATCGACGTCGAGCACCACCTCGTAGACCGACACCCGCGGCAGGTCGGCCAGAAGCCGGGTGCGCGGCGCGGGCGGCTCGACGGGATCCGGGTGGCGGCCGATCAAGTCGTCCCACATCTTCTCCCGGTATCTGGCGACCGCGGCCGGCCAGGCGTCGGCGCTCACCGGCCGGGCGTCGGCCCAGAAACGTTCCCGCACGCCTGCCGACACGCGCATGAGGGCCTGCGCGTGCTCGACGAGCTGCGCGACCTGACGCTGCTGGCGCGCGCGCGCGGCGCTGTCCGGCTTCCCGGCGGCCGTCGCGCCCGGCCCGGCCTCGGGCAGCGACGCATTCACCCCCAGCTGCGCCAGCAACGCCGCCAACGCCGCGCGTGAGCCCGCCGGCACCGTCCCGCCGCTGCCACCCGCGATCAACGCGATCTGCGGCCGGATGATCTGCTGGCCGGCGAAGAAAGCTTCCGCCCGGGCCACTTCAGCGCGCACTCGCGCCAGATCGGGTGTGACGATCCGGCCGGGCGCTCCGGACAGTCGGCGGCCGGGACGAACCTCGGGGGGGCCGCTGACGCGGGGCGCCGCGCTGTACTCGACCACAAGTCCGCGCGGCGCCACCAACCCCGCGAGCTCAGCGTCGCCGAACTCGGCGAGCAACCCGAGCACGTCGCGATAGATCGGCTCCTCGGCGAGGTTCTGCCGCGAGTCGAAGTATCCGCTCACCAGGGCGGCGCCGATGCGGTGGTCCAGCGCGGCGCTGTGCAGCGCGATCAGGCCGCCCTCTCCGTAGCCGGCTACGCCGATCGGCAGGCGCGATTGGTCATTCTGCCATTCGAACCAGTCCACCGCGGCCAGCACCTTTTGCACCTCGAAACCGATGATGTGCCGGCCGAGCTGATACGCCTGACGCCAGATCCATTCGCGATGGGGCTGGTTGGTGAAGGCGACGGCCGGGTTTCCGGAAAACTCGTCGCTGCGATCGATCAACACCGGCACGAGCACCTGGCACCCCGCGGCGGCCAGCCGCGCCGCGAAGGGCTCCGTCGTGCCATCGCCAGCTTGCAGGCCTGCGAGCAACTCGGGCGTCTGGTCGGCGTCCGGCAAGGCGACGATCCGGGCCACGGCGGCACGTTTCGGCTCGAGCAACAGGCCCTCGGCCCAGACCTCGCCGAAAGCCCGCCAGCGCACCGCATGCACGGTGAAAGCGGCGGTCTGCGCGCGCAGCGCCGGTCGCCCGACGGTGGCGATCAACTCCGGGCCGCCTTCGATCGCCGGTCGCGGCTCGACCACTCCGGTGATCCGCCGGAGCCGCAAGCGGTTCGATTCAACCGCGGCCTCAAATGCCGCACGCGAAGAAAAATCACGCTGCCAGCGTGCGGCGCGGCCGGCTACGGAGGCGTCGATCTGCCGCTGGTAGAAAGTCCGCAGCGCGCTCCGCATGGCCGCCGATCGATCCTCGTTGCCCTCGAGCAGACGCGTGCCGGCGAGCGCGGCCGGTTCAGCCGCCGCCAGTCCGCTCCCGGCCGCCAGCGCGCTGGCCAGAACGACGCGAACAACACCCCAGAGCGGCAGGTCTGGCATGCGGTGATCCTACTTCCGGCGCGCCCAGGGCGGGCTGCCCCCGTCGAGCAGGAGGCGGCAGCCTCCCCGCAGCCGACGCTCGACGGCTTCGCCCGCGTCGGCCAGGGGAGTGGCCGCTCCACCGGGCCGCAGTTTCGTTTTCATCGGTGATCGGAGGGTCGACGTGGGATGGCCGCCTCAGAATCGAGCATTCACCCCAAAATGGAAGATCGGCGAGATGCGAATGACCGAGGTCGGAAAACCCCCGAACAATTCCAGCGCGCGGTCGTACTCGTTGAGCACGTTGTCGACGTTCAGGTACACATCGAACGTACGCGAGATCTGGTAGCCGGTCTTCAGATCGAACGTGTTCCGCTTCCGCGCGTAGGTCTTGGCCGACTCCGTGGGACTGTAAGTGATCAGGTAGCGATCCCGATGACTGAACTGCACGCGCACCGTGAGCTTGTTCCGGATGTAGGAGACCCCGAAGTTGGCCAGCTGCGGGTTGAAGCCGGCGACCTCGGCGTTCGGCTGGACGGCGATGGAGTTGCCCGTGTTGTAATTTCCCTCCGCGTCGAGCCGCGTGTAGTTCGCGAAGGCGCCAAAACCGGCGAGCCATCCGGGCAGGAAGGTGAACTGCTGGCTGAAGTTGAACTCGAAGCCCTTGATCTTCGCCGACCCGCCGTTGACTTTCGTCGTCAGGACGTAGCCGGCGTAGTCGCCGTTGAAGCCGTTGTCGGGTCCGTTGCCGACGGTCGCTCCGGTCTGGGTGAAGATGAAGTTCTTGAGCTCCTTGAGGAAGACGCCGGCGGAGAGGACGCCGGCCGGGCGGAAGTAGTATTCCACGCTGAGGTCGAAGTTGTCCGACGTCTGCGGCTTCAGGCTCGGATTATTGGCCGACACGGTGAAATTGTCGGGATTGGCCGTCGTCCGCGCGATGAGATTGCCGATGTCGGGCCGGCCGATGTTGGTCGCGTAGCTGAGCCGGGCGACGAGGTGGCGCGAAGGGCGGTAGCGGAAATGGACGCCCGGGAGCACATTCTGGTACTCGCCGTTCGCCTCCGTGAGCGTGCCGTACTGCGCGAGGGTCCGTCGCGCCAGCTCGGCGTCAGTCACGGGACCGACCCAGGCCGCCCGGCGCGCGCGCTCCTCCGCGGTGATCGTGGCGCCCGCGCCGCGACCATAGGTCTCCGTGCGTTCCACCCGGACGCCGGCAAGGATGCCCAGCCGGCCGAGCTGCACGTCGCCCTGCAGGTAGGCGGCGTTGATGTCCTCCTGGAAGCGCGTGTAGCCCTCCAGGTTCTGCTGGAGATTAAAGGCGATGTCGTCGCGGAAGAGCTCCCGGTTGCGCTGGAAGGCGGAGTCGATGTTGAACGCCGGCTCGCCGCGGTAGCCGCGGGGGCCGTCGGCGAACCCCATCCGCCGCGGGAACGGCAGCCGCGGATATCGCCGGTAGCGGTCTGAATAGCGCACCGCGGGATCCTGAAGCGGGAGCACGAACTGCGCGAGATTGTCATCGTTGAGTCCGGTTGCCGGATTGAGGCCGATGACGCCGTCGCGGCCGACGTAATTCCCGCGATAGGCGGTATTCACGCCGTCGCGCTGCTGGCCGCGATAGCGGTATCCGATCTTCAACGACGAGGGCACCACCGTGGCGAACTCCCGCTTCGCGTTGCCCGAGAAGCCCCGGTACTGGTCCCACGCCGTCTTGCGCAGGTTGATCGTGTAGGTGTTGCTGGTCGGATTGTCGTAGCTCGCGATGTCGGTGATGTCGCGGCCCGAAGTCTGCCGTACGTACGGGTAGTACGGCTCGTCGACCCGGTCGATCTGCAGCCCAAAGCCGCGGGTGAAGAGATCGAAGCGCTTGTTGCCCGGGTAACCGACCTTGGCGCGCGACTGGTAGCCGTTCCAGTCGACGAGCAGCCCGGGGAAGCGGTGCTCGCCGCCCACCGTCACCTGGGCGATGGTATTCTTGCGCTCGGTGGTGCGCGTGTAGGTGTTGAGGGCGCTGGGCGCGGCCAGGGGGGCGCCGTTGGCGAGCGTGGAGTTGCCGCGCCAGACGGTGGTCCGGTTGTCGTAGCCCGGCATGATGCCGCCGCCGCCCGTCGGATTGCCCGCGGCGTCGACGGTCGCGAGCGACGCCGTGGTCGAAAAGGCACCGCCATGGGCGAACGCGTGTTCCTCGTAGCGATCCCACTTCAGGTTGACGAAGACGCGCTGGTTTTCCTGCAGCTTGTAATCGACCTTCAGCCCCCCGCCCAGGCCGGAACGGTCGTAGTACTGCAGGTTCTCGAACGAGAACGAACTGTTGAAGCGCGGTCCCGTCACGCCGTTGGCGAGCGTCTGCCACCCGGCGTTGTTGATGTCCTCCGGCGTGCCGTGCACGCGGCTCGCGAAGTTGAAGGCGACGCCCAGCCGGCCGCCGAAGACCTCCGCATAGGAGAAGGTGAAATTCTCGTGGATGGGATCCTTGCGCTGGCTGAGCGGACGCCAGATGCCGCCGATCGACGCCTTGATCTGGCGGCCCGGCGCGCGATCGAACGCGGACTTGCTGACCATGTTCACCGCGCCGCCGATCGAATCGCCGTCCATGTCCGGCGTCGGCGACTTGATCACCTCGATGCGCTCGATGGCGTCCGCGCCCGTCGGATGAAACTCCATCACGCGGTCGGTGCCGGCCCCGTTGGCCGAGGCGACCCGGTTGCCGTCGACGGTGACGCTGCTCAGCGACTCGTGCATGCCACGGATCCGGATGTAGCGCGTGTCGCCGCTGGTGGAGGTGCCCTCGATGCCCGGCAGCCGCATGAGCAGGTCGGCGGGATTGCCCGCGAGCGCGCCGAAAGCGTCGGTCGAGACGATGTTGCGCACGCCCAGCGACTCCCGCTGCAGCGTGATCGCCAGGGCGTTGCCCTCGCGCTCGCCGGTGACGGTGAACGGGTTCATCCGGTAGATATCGGCGGTGAGCGCGACGTCTCTCCGCACCTGGGCTCCGCGCGGCACCGTCACGGCCACCCGCTGCAGGTCGAGGCCGGTATACGAGACGGCAAGCGAGTACTCGCCGGCGGGCACGCGAAGTTCGAACCCGCCACCGCGCTCGGTCAGAGCCTCGTACGCGGTGCCTTCCAGTCGCACCACCGCACCTTGGAGATAGCTGCCGGTGGCGGCGTTGCTGACGCGCCCCAGCAGCACGCTGGTCGCCTCCGCGGCCGGCGCCGCGGCGATCGCCGGCTCGGCTCCGCGCGCCGGCTCAAGCGGGGCGAACGCGAGGCCGAGAAACGCGGCCAGCGTCGCGAGCGCGCCGCGTTTCGCGACCGGGGGCGCCGCTTCGGGCGTCGCTCCGGCCCGGATGGCAAGCACGGCGGCCGCGGACTCCGCACGCGCCAGGCTGAGCGCGCCGGTCGACTCGTCGTGCAGCACGACGAGGCTCGTGCCGGCGAGCATCCGGCGCAGGGCGACCGGCGGTTCGAACCACCCGTGGACGGCGTGCGTCTGGATGCCCCGAACCAGCGGCGGCGAGTACACGATCTGCACCGCCGACTGTTCGATAAACTGAGCCAGCGTCGTACGCGCATCGCCGGCGGGGATGGCGAAGGTCCGGGCCGCCTCGGCCCCTCGCAGCGGCAGGGTGGCAAGAAGCAGGCTCATGACCGCGGGAAGGAGGAGGTGGAGGACGCGAGCCGCGAACGCCGGAGAGGATTCTCCGCGGTGGGACGGTGGAGTCGGTGGCACAGCGAGGAACGCATGGGACGGGTGGGAAAACGAGGCGCAGGGCAGTGCGCGCTCGAAATCTAGACGCCCCAGACGAACGTCTCTGTTAGAGCCGGACCGAAGAAAGTTCACTTTCCGTTCCTGTGGAACGTCACGGTCCCTGCCGCAGGACGATGGTGCCATCGCCGCGCGGCTCGACCTTCACGCCAAAGCCACGTTCGAGGAAGCGCAGGAATACGTCGACGTTGTCTGCACGAAACGTGCCGACGACCGGCACCTCCGCCGCCGAGGGAGCGACCACGAGCCGCGGCCGCCCGCGGGCGGGGGCAAAGCGGTTGAACTCCGCCGCGACCTCGGCCAGCGGCATCTCCTCGAAACGCAGCCGCAGGCCCTGCCACGAGAGCGTCTGCTCCACGTCGGCGGCGGAGAGCGTCGTCACGTCCGGAGTCTCCCCCCCGGCGAGCGGCAGGATCACCTGTTGCCGCGGCTCGAGCACGGCGGCCGCCGCCGGCGCCATGCCGAGCGGCGCCGGCCCGGTCGTCGGCACCACCTCGACCCGCCCCTCCGTCACCAGCACGCCCACGCGACGGTCGGCGAGCCGGACATTGAAAGCGGTCCCCAGCGCCCGCACCACCACCCCGCCGGCGTCGACCTCGAACGGGTGCGCCGGCCGTTTCTTCACCTTGAAGTGCGCCTCGCCCCGCACGAGTTGCACGCGACGGACCGCCGGGGTGAACTCGCTGCGGATCTCGGCCTCGGCATTCAGTTCCACCTCCGTGCCATCGGCCAGCGTCTGCAGGCGCGGGGCGATCTGCACCACGCGCACGGGGCGGGCAGGTTCGACGGATGCCTCCCGCCAGAATAGGCCGGCCGCAAACACGACCACGGCCGCCGCCGCCAGGACCAGCCGGTGACGTCGCTTTCGGGCCGCCGGCGGGGCCGGCGATGGCACCGGCCGGGCCAGTTCCTCCGCCCGGTCGAGTCGCGCCCACATCGCACGCACCTCGTCCCAGGCTTCGGCATGAAGGGCGTCGGCGGCGACCCAGGCGTCGAACTCGCGCTGCTCGTCCGCGGACAGCCCCCGGTCGAGCGCCAGCAACCATTCGGCGGCGGCGGCCTCGGCGACGAGCCGGCGGGCGTCGGACGGGGACGAGGGATCGGGAGGGGAAGGCATGGCGGGGTTTCGTGCTCGGTCGTGTCAGCGCTTCACATTGCGCTCGCGGAAAAAGGCGATGCAGCGACGCACCCCGATCGAGGCCTGCGCGGCGACGGTGTTCTCCGAGATGCCCAACCGCAGCGCGATTTCACGCTGTGACAGCCGTTGAACTTTGCGCAGCAGCAGGATTTCCCGGCAACGGTCGGGCAGCGTCTGGATGGCCTCGGCCAGCAGGGCGAGTTCTTCGTCATGACATACGGCATCCGCCCCATGGCGTTCGTCATCCAAGACGGCCAGCCCGTCGTTTTCTGTCATGCGCTCCATCGGCACGACGCGTTCATGCCGGTACCGGTCGAGCACCGCGTTGCGGGCGATGGAATAGAGATACGATTTGGTGCAGGCGACGCGCCCCGCGCTCCGCGCCCGGAACAGACGGACATAGGCGTCCTGGATCACGTCGTCGACGTCCTGCAGCGCCGGAAACCGCAGGCGCAGCCACAGCCGCAGGCCCGGTTCGTGCGGTCGCACTTCTTCGGCAAACCAGCGACCCTGCTCTGCGTTCTCCGGCGGCACGGAACGTCTTCAAGTCACGGCGGCCCCGCGCACACAAGCTCCAAAAGGCCACGGCTTCCGCTCTTTCCGTCCGGGCTGTTGCCTGGGGCCATCGCGTTACGTGCCGGGCCGGCACGCTCCCGGCCGCGGTCCGCGCGACCTTGCCTGCCCGCCGCCGGACGGAGAACCTTGCCGCATGCTACCCGTGCGTTTCGTCCCCCTCGTCGCCGCGCTGGCGGCCGTCTTTACCCCGCTCGCGCGGGCCCAGTCCACCGTTCCGGCGGAGGCCGCGGCGGCGTCGACCGAGGCCGAGGCCGCCCTGCAGCGGATCTTTGCCGAGGCGCTCGCGCGCGGCCAGGCTTACGCGCACCTGCGCGAGCTCGTCGGCCGGCACCCGGGGCGGCTGTCGGGTTCGTCCGCGCTGGCGGCGGCCATCGACTGGGCCGAGGGCACGCTGCGTCGCGTCGGCGTGGATACGCTGGAGCGCCAGGAGGTGATGGTGCCGCACTGGGAGCGCGGCGCGCCGGAGCGCGCGCGCCTGCTGCAGGGTGACACGGCGGAACCGCTGGCCCTCGTCGCGCTCGGTGGCTCGGTGGCGACGCCGGCGGCCGGCCTGACCGCGGAGGTGCTCGAGGTGAAGTCGATCGCCGAACTCGCGGCCCTGGGTCGCGGCGCGGTCGAGGGCCGGATCGTGTTCTTCAACCGCCCGATGGATCCGGCCGTCGTGCGCGGCACCGAGGCCTACCGGCTCGCCGTCGATCAGCGCAGCCGCGGCCCGGCAGCGGCCGCCGCCCTCGGCGCGGTCGCCGCCGTGGTGCGCTCGATGACCCACGCCCTCGACGATCATCCCCATACCGGCGGCACCAGCTTCCCCGCCGGTTCCGCCCGGATCCCCGCCGCGGCGCTCTCGACGATCGCCGCCGAGCGGCTGGGCGCCGCCCTGCGCGCCGGGCCCGCCCGGCTGGAGTTGAAGATCCAGGCGCGGTGGCTGCCCGATGCGCAGTCGCACAACTTGATCGCGGAGATTCGCGGCCGCGAGCATCCCGACGAAATCATCCTCGTGGGCGGCCACCTCGACTCATGGGACATCGCGCCCGGCGCGCACGACAACGGCTCGGGCGTCGTGCAGTCGATCGAGGTGCTGCGGCTCTATCGCGCGCTCGGCCTGCAGCCCCGCCGCACGCTGCGCTGCGTCCTGTTCACCAACGAGGAGAACGGACTGCGCGGCTCGACCGCGTATGTGAACCGGGTGAGGGAGCGGAAGGAGAGACATCTGCTCGCGATCGAGACGGACAACGGCGGCTTCCAGCCGCGCGGCTTCAACCTGGGCAGCACGCAGGGCGATGCGCACGAACGCGCCGCCACGAGGTGGCGCGCGCTCTTCGAGCCGTACGGCATTCATGTCTTCATGAAGGGCACGGCCGGAGCCGACATCGGACCGCTGCTGGTTCAGGGCATCACCGTCGCGGGCCTGCTGCCCGACTCGCAGCGCTACTTCGACTATCACCACACCACGCAGGACAGTCTCGACAAGGTGAACCCGCGCGAGCTCCACCTCGGCGCCGGCGCGCTCGCGGCGCTGGTTTGGCTGGCAGACAACCAGGGGTTGTGAAGCCCCGTTGCCCAAGCCGGATCCCGCGCAGAGGCGCGAAGGCGCAGAGAAACCCACTTGGTCCTCTGCGCCTCCGCGCCTCTGCGCGTGACCTTGCCTTGACCCAATGATCCTCCGCGCGCTCGTCGTCTGGCTGATCATCGCCGCCGCTGAAGTCGCGCAGGGCATCCTGCGCGTCCGATTCCTCAACCGGCATCTCGGCGATCATCGCGCGCGGCAACTCGGCGTCGTGACCGGCTCGGCCCTCGTTCTCCTCATCGCCTGGCTCACGCGCGACTGGATCGGCGCGCGCACCCGCTTGGAGCAGTGGCTCGTCGGCGGGCTCTGGCTGACGCTCATGCTCGCGTTCGATCTGACGTTCGGCCGTTTGGTGTTTCACTTCCCCTGGGCGCGCATCGCGGCCGACTTCGATGTGCGCAAGGGCAACTTTCTCGCGCTCGGGATGCTGGCGGTGCTGCTGGCGCCGCTGATCGTGGGCCGCTGAGGGCCCCCTGGGAGCGCGGCCGTCCCCGGCCGCAAGGCTCGGGCAGCGGCCGGGGACGGCAGCGCTCCCGGGGTGACGAAAAAAATCCCTCGCTTCACGCGCGCGCGCGTGACTCGCTCCGACGCGGTCCGGTCCGCTGCCGTTCCACCCCATGACCTGGTCACAAAACTACGCCCCCGTCGGCGGCATCGGCACGTCCGCGCTGATCGCCGCCCTGCCCGTCGTCGTCCTGCTCGGCCTGCTCGCCTTCTGGCACGTGCGGGCGCACCTGGCGGCGATCATCGCCCTCGTGGTGGCGGGTGCGGTGGCGATCGTGGTGTACGGGATGCCGGTTTCGCTCACGCTCGCCTCTGCCGGCTATGGAGCGGCATTCGGCCTCCTGCCGATCGGCTGGCTCATTCTCAACGCGATCTTCATCTACCAGCTCTCGGTCGAGACCGGGCAATTCTCGGTGCTGCAGAAGCAGATTGCCGGCATCTCCGGCGACCGGCGCATCCAGGCGCTGCTGATCGCGTTCGCGTTCGGCGCGTTCATCGAGGGCGCCGCCGGGTTCGGCGCGCCGGTGGCCATCTCGGGCGCGCTGATGATCGGCCTGGGCTTCCGGCCGCTCGAGGCGGCGAAGCTCGCCCTCATCGGCAACACGGCGCCGGTGGCTTTCGGCTCGCTGGGCACGCCGCTGGTGACGCTCGCGCCGCTGACCGGACTCGACCTGCTGCAGCTCAGCGCGATGGTCGGGCGGCAACTGCCGTTCTTCTCGCTCATCGTCCCGTTCTGGCTGGTGGCGGCGCAAGTGGGCTGGCGCGGCATGATCGCCGTCTGGCCCGCGTGCCTGGTCGCCGGCGCGAGTTTCGGCGCGGTGCAGTTCCTCGTGAGCAATTTCCACGGTCCCTGGCTCGTCGACATCATCGCCGGCGCGGCCTCGATGGCGGCGGTGGTCGTGTTGATGCAGTTCTGGCGACCGGCGGAGGAGCAGCGGAATCCTCCCGCTGCAGCGGCGGTGAAGGACGAGCGAGCCGCGACCGGCCCGGCGTGGAAAGCCTGGCTGCCGTGGATTTTTCTCACCGTCTTCGTCTTCGCCTGGGGCCTGCCGCAGGTGAAGAGCCAGCTCAACGCCTGGTTCGCGCCGCAGATCGAGGTGCCCGCGCTGCACCTCGCCGTCCAAAAGGTGCCGCCGGTGGCTCCGGTGCCCACTGCCGAGAAGGCGATCTTCAGCCTGAACCTGCTCTCCGCGACTGGCACCGCCCTGCTGCTTGCCGCCATCGCCTCGGCGCTCGCGCTCAAGGTCGGCCTTGGCCGCGCGCTGGCGATCTACGGTCAGACGCTGATGCGCGTGCGGGTGTCGCTGCTCACGATCTCGGTGATGATGGCGCTCGGTTTCACGACGCGTTACAGCGGCACCGACACCACCATGGGCCTGGTCATGGCGGGATCCGGGTGGCTGTTTCCCTTCTTCTCGCCTTTGATCGGCTGGCTGGGGGTGGCGCTTACCGGCAGCGACACCTCGTCGAACGTGCTCTTTGGCAACCTGCAGAAGGTGACGGCCGAGCAACTCGGACTCTCCCCGATCCTCACCTGCGCCGCCAACAGCTCCGGCGGCGTGATGGGCAAGATGATCGACGCCCAGAGCATCGTCGTGGCCAGCGTGGCGACCGGGGGACACCCCGACAGCCCCAGCGCGGGCACGGTGCTTCGCAGCGTCTTCTGGCACAGCGTCACGCTTGCGGTGCTCGTGGGTCTCTTCGTGATGGGGCAGGCCTACCTCTGGCCCGGGATGATCCCGGGTGGAGGGAAGTAAAGGGGCGGACCGCGCTTCACGGCGTTGAGACCTGCTGCGTCGTCTCCGTTCCCGCTCGCCGGGCTGGCCCTCGTCGCCGCCGCGGTCGTCGCCTACCACGGCAGCTTCGCCATCCCGTTCTTCTTCGACGATCACGCGGCGATCACGCACAACGCGTCGATTCGCGACCTCGCCCGGCTCGACCGGGTGCTGCTGCCTCCTGCCGACGGCTCCGGCATGGCGGGGCGTCCGCTGGTCAACCTGTCCCTGGCCCTCAACTACGCCGCGGGCGGCACCGCTCCCGCCGGCTACCACGCCGTCAACCTGCTGGTCCACGCCGCGTGCGGGCTGCTCCTGTTCGGCCTCGTGCGCCGCACGCTGCTCCTCCCTGGCCTGCGGCCCCGCTTCGGCGGCGCAGCGGCGGCGCTCGGTTTCTTCTCGGCGCTGCTCTGGCTGCTCCATCCGTTGCAGACCGAGGCGGTGAGTTGCGTCATCCAGCGCACCGAGCTGCTCGTCGGCGTCTGGTACCTGCTCACGCTTTACGCCGTGTTGCGGGGAGCGACCGACACGAATCGCACCGGTTGGAATCGTCTGGCCGTGGTCGCGTGCACGCTCGGGATGCTCAGCAAGGAAGTGATGGTGACGGCACCGGTGCTCGTGCTGTTCTACGACCGCACGTTCCTCGCCGGCTCCTTCCGGTCCGCGTGGACCGCGCGCCACCGGCTCTACCTCGGTCTCGCGGCCACGTGGCTGGTCCTCGCGGCGCTGCTCTGGCAGATGGGCGGCGCGCGCGGAACCGCCGCAGGATTCGGCCTAGGCATCACCTGGTGGTCCTACGCCCTGAAGCAATGCGAAGCGATCGTGCGCTACCTGGTGCTGGCGGTTTGGCCCGCCCCTCTCGTGATCGACTACGGGACCGCGGTCGTGGCCGGGCCGGCCGCGGTCGCGCCGCACCTGGCGATCGTGTCCGCCCTGGCCCTCGCGACTCTCGCCGGGCTTCGCTGGCGGCCCGCGGCAGGTTTTCTCGGCTGGTGGTTCTGCGGCATTCTCGCTCCCAGTTCGAGCGTGGTGCCCCTGGTGGCGCAAACCATGGCCGAGCACCGGATGTACCTGCCGCTGGCGGCGATCGTGGTGGCGGCGGTGGTCGCCGGACACCGCCTGGCAGGGCGGAAGTTCGTGACGGCCGCAACCCTCGTCGCGGTCGCGCTGGCCGGCGTGACCATCGCCCGCAACCGGCTGCTGCAGGACGAAGTCGGGCTCTGGACGCAGACGATCGCGCAGGTCCCGGACAACGCCCGCGCCCACGCGAGTCTCGGCCTGGCGCTGTACGAGCGCGGGCGGGCCGCCGGCGCGGTGCCGCACTTCCAGCGGGCGCTTGCCCTGGCGCCCCACGACGCCGCCACCGAGCAGAACCTCGGCAACGCCCTGCTTCAACTCGGCCGTCCCGACGAGGCCGAAGCCGCGTACCGGCGGGCCGTGGCCCTCGCTCCGTCCTTCGCCGCCGGATACAACAACCTCGGGGTCGTCCGGCTGGAGCGCGGGGATCACGCCGGCGCGCTCGCCGCCTTCGAGTCCGCGCTGCGGCTGGAGCCGGAGCACGTCGGCGCCCACCGCAATCTGGGCCGGCTGCGCTTCGCGCAGGGGCTCTTCGCTGCGGCGATACCCCATTACGCCGCCGTCCTGCGCGCCCAGCCGGATTCGCCCGACGCGCATTACGATCTGGGGCTTGTGCTCGCCCGCACCGGTGATATCGACGGCGCGGCCCGCCATTTCGGCGCGGCGTTGCAGCTGCGGCCGAACGCCGCGTCATTCCTCAACTGCGCCCGGTTTCTCTCCGAGTCGGGCCGCGTTCCCGCCGCGATCGCCGCCCTCGAACAGGCCCTGCGCCTGCGGCCGGATCTTGCCGAAGCGCGACGGGAACTCGAACGCCTGCGCGGGCTGCCGGCTACGCGCCCCTAGAGCGCCTCAAGTAAAAAGCGTAGCCGCTCAGAGCGGGATCCTAAGCGCAAAGACGCAGGGGGCGGACCTACGCCGGGCCCGGCGGACGTCGAGCGGAGCCCTCCGGGGAGCACGGGTGCGGATTGCAAAGCCGCCCCCGGACGCGGTCGTCAGGGTTTCGGGGGGACGACACTGCTGCCTGCCGGGCGGGCCGACTGCCACGCGACCATGCGCCAGGCGCCGTTCTCGTTTCGCCAGACGGCGAGGTAGCGCAGCTTGATGGTCGACCAGTCGGGGCCCAGCCGCTTGCGCATTTCCTGCGCGCCGAGGATCACGACGACGTCGGCCGATACCTGCGTCGTTTCAATCCCGGAGGTCCGCGCGTCCGCGTACGCCGTGTCGCCCGCCATGAGGTTCTTCACGTAGTCCGCCTTCGATTCCACCCGGCCGTCCGAGTGGACGAACCGCAATTGATCGGAAAGCAGCCGGCCGAGGGCCTCGCCATCGCCAGCCATCATGGCCGCGAGCCGGGCCTTGTCCGCGCGGAGCACCGAGATGACCGCGGGCTCGGCCGCGAGGCCCGGCAGGGTGGCGAACAAGAGCAGGAGGAGGACGGATCCGAAGCGGCGCCGGGAAGGATTCATGGGCGGGAGGCGGGCGGCGCATACGCGTCGCGCAGCACCTGCATCGTATGGCGCACCTCGACGGGCGAGCCAAGCTTCGCGAGATGCGTGCGCACCTGAGTGAGGCAGCCGATGTTGCCGGTGGCAACGAGCGTCGCGCCGGTCCCGACGACCGCCTCCGCCTTCTGCCGCCCGAGCGACCCGGCGATCGCGGGCTGGTCGAGATTGTAGGTGCCCGCGCTGCCGCAGCAGAGGTGGGCGTTGGGCAGCTCGCGCAGCTCCAGGCCGGGTATGCCGCGCAGGAGCGCGCGCGGTTCCGTGCGCACCCCCTGGGCATTGGCGAGATGGCAGGCGTCATGATATGCGACCGTCCGCGGCTCGCTCCAGCCCGCCGGTTTCTCCCGCAGCCCCAGCCTGGCCAGGAACACGCTTACATCCACGACGCGGTGGCGGAACGCCTCCGCGCGCGCCTCGTCCGGCGTGCCGCGCAGGATCAGGTGATACTCGTGCAGGGCGGAGCCGCAGCCCGCGGCGTTGGTGAGGATCGCGTCGACGTCAGCGGGAAACGCATCGAGGTTCCGCCGGGCGAACGCCTGCGCCGCCGCGAGATCGCCGGTGTGCCACGCCAGTCCGCCGCAGCAGCCCTGCGCCTGCGGGATCAGCACTTCGACCCCGTTGCGCGTGAGCACGTCGATCGTGGCGACGTTGATGTCGGGCTCGAGGACCTGCTGCGCGCAGCCCGCCAGCAGCGCCACCCGCGCGCGGCGCTCGCCCTTCGCCGGCGAGACCACCGGCAGTCGCACCGCCGGCGGGATCGACTTGGGTGCGAGCGTCAGCATCGGCCGCAACACCCCGGGCACCAGGGCACCGAGCGCCCGGCCCAGCTTGGCGCCGGCGAGCGCCAGCCGGAAGCGGCCGGGAAACGGGATGGTCTGCGCCGCCAGCCAGCGCCGCAGCCGCTCGCCGGTTGTGCGCGGCAGTTGCTGCTGCACCTGCGCGCGGTACGGACTGATGAGATCGCGGTACGGCACCCCGCTTGGGCAGGCGGGCTCGCAGGCCAGGCACCCGAGGCAACGGTCGATGTGCGCCTGCGCGGCGGTCGCGGGCAGGGTGCCTTCGAGCACCTGCTTCATGAGGACGATGCGGCCGCGGGGCGTGTCCATTTCCTGACCGAGCTCCTGGTAGGTCGGGCAGGCGGCGAGACAAAAGCCGCAGTGCACGCACGTCTGCACCGCGTGGGCCATCGGATCGCCCAGCGGACCGTGCTCGTTCGGTTTGATCGCGTGAAGCATCAGAGAGAGAAGGCCGACATGATCGGCGGGCGGGCCCCGGAGCCCACGTAAGACACGGCATCGGAGCCCCGCTTTCCGCGTCGTCCGGGTGTTCCGCGGGCGGTCCGGGCCTGCGCGCTGCCGTAAGACTCCAGGTTGGTTTCAGTCATCGAGATTCGGGAAGCGACTCTGCGGATCGAACGCGGTTTTCACCGCGCGCATCACCTCGAAACGGCGGGCCGGGCCCACCCAGAGCGGACCGGCGCCGCACAGCACGACTCCCGGCCAGGCGAACGCGGGCAAAGGGGCGCCAGCGGGCAATGAAAGAAAGGCAGTGTTGCCGCCGTTGCCGAACCAGCCGCGGGCGCCGGCGGTGGCGCGCACCAGCTAGCGGACGGCGTCGAGCCGGCCGGGGGAAACCGCGAGTTTAACCAGGGGGCCGCCGGCATGCGCCCAGCGGAACTCCGCCAGGCCCGACCAGAACTCCGCGGCCTCCGCCTCGGCCAGCGTCCGGGCCGGCCAGCGTGCGGCGATCTCCGCGGCCAGCGCGTCGAGCGCGGCGACCGGGCCGCCCAGGCGTATCCAGAGCGCGGATTCCTCGGCCGGCGCCTCGAGGGCGTCGATTTCCCAGCGGGTGCCGGCCGCCTCCTGCAGCATCCGCACCTGGGCGGCGGGATCGGGCGCGTCGACGCGCAGCGTGCGCTGCGCGACCGGGCGCGGAAAGACCTTGAACGTCAGCTCGGCCATGACGCCGAAGCGGCCCGCGGCCCCGACGAAGAACTTGGGCACGTCGAACCCGGCCGCGTTTTTCACCACCC
>CALFZM010000411.1 GCA_937952235.1 uncultured Opitutia bacterium
GGCTGGAACAGCGCGCCCGCCGCGACCGTGCCGGGCGCCAGCGCGGCGGCGAGGACGAGCCTAGCGAGGCGGGCCTTCGCAGGGATCATGCGTTTCTCGCGGGGAGGCAGGCCGGCACCGGCTCCCCTCTCGAGGAAGCCGGCGCCGGCCGGGGGCGCCCGGGCGCCGCGCGGCCCGCTAGTTGAAGCCGATGGCCTGTCCGCAGCTCAACACGCCAGCCGGGCAGCTGATGCGGCCGCGATTGGCGATGGAGCCCGCGTCCTCCCACCGGATGTTCAGGTAGTACTTCGTATCCGGCTTGAGTGCGCAGAACGGGAAGTCCGTCCCGGTCGTGGGGATCCCGTTCGCCCAGACCTTGCCGAGGATGCTGCCGTCGCCGGTCAGGTTCATGTAGCAGCCGTTGGCCGTGCCGCCGGAAAGCGTCTTCGAGTAGTCGAAGTCGCAGCGGGTCTCCGAGATCGTCACGAACCGCGGCGCGGACGGGCCGCGGTTCACCTGCTCGCTCATGCCGATCGTGAGGAAGCGGAGCAGGTTCGGATCCGCCGTGGGAAGGCTCCCGAACGAGGATGCCGGGCCCGTCTTGAAGCGAAAGACCATCGCGTGGCTGCGCGGGAACCCCACCCGTATCGAGTTTCCGTTGCGCGGGCTCGTCGCCGTGTAGTCCTCGAGATTGTACTGCCACGCCTTCGTGATCGCCTCCGCGCCCGTCATGCCGCTCGAGCAGTTGCCGGCCGGGATCTCGTAGGCGCCGCAGGGCCCGGGCCCGCCGCCCGGGAAGGGAGCCTGCTGGCCGTAGAACTCGCACATGTTGGCGCCCGCGGCACCGGTGGGCGACGGGATGGGATTGTTGTTGATGTCGACGTCCGTGCCCGGAGGCGCGCAGGTGACGCCCGGGAAGGTGCCCGCCGCGATCACCGCTGCCACCCGCGCCTGGAACTCGGGGCTCGCCATGAACTCGCGGCGCAGCTGCTCGCGGGTCATCGAGCCGTCCTGCAGCTTGCCGATCCAGAAGAGGACGCCGGTGAGGTCGCCGCCGCGGCGCAGGAAGGCGTTGTACAGGTCGCCCACGTACTGCGAGTTGGTGCGGTTGCGGGCGGTGTACTCGGCGCCCAGCGCGAACTGGCTGGAGATGGCCTCCGCCTCCGCGTTCACCGACGCCGCGCCCTGGCACTGGGCGATGCGGAACTTCTGCACCCAGAAGCCGAAGCCCGCGTCGTCCGGCAGGCGCGAAAGCACCCCGCGGTAGAAGTCGGTGACCATGTCCACCTCGGCGCGCACGGCGACGTTGCCGAAGATGCCCTGCGTGAAGGTGATGAACTCGTTGGAGAACATGAACGACACCAGCGCCACCTCGCGCGGCATGCCGGAGGCGAGCTGGCCCGTCCAGTAGGTGAGGCCGGCGGTGTCCGGGCCGCGGTTGAAGAAGGTGTTGTAGATGTCGGTCACGTACTCCGTGTCGTTCCTGTTGAACGCAAGGTACTCCGGGCTCGTGTAGAACGACTGCGCCATCGCGAACCAGACCTCGTTCACGTTGGGGCCCAGCGCCTGCAGGCGGGCCGCCTCGGCGTTCCAGAACGTCTTGCCGCCGTCGTCCGGCGCGCGGCGCAGGATCGAGCGGTAGTAGTGCGTGACGAGGGACTTCTCGCCCGTGCCGGTGAGCGCCACCGTCTGCGTGCCGGCGTTGCCGGTGATCGTGAGGTTGCCGGAAAGGGCGCCCTCGGCGGTCGGGGTGAAGGTCACGTTCGCCGTGCAGGAGGCGCCCGGGTTCACCGTGGTGCAGTTGTGCGTAACGCCGAAGTGGGCGGGCGCCGTGATCGAGGTGACCGTCGCCGGGCCGCCGCCCGAGTTCGAGATCGTGACCGCGAGCGAGGGCGAGGTGGTCTGCATCGATTGGCCGCCGAAGGCGAGGTTGCCGGGCGCCGGCGTGAGGAGCGGCGTGGCTGCCACCGTGATGTTGCCGCTGGTGCCCGTGACGGGGCCCACGCCAGTGGCGGTGACGGTCTGCGGGCCCACCGTCTTCAGGGTGACCGCGAAGGTGCCGGTGCCCGCGGCGAGCGCGGCGCTGGCCGGGAGCACGGCCTGCGGATCCGAACTGGTGATGGAGACGATCCCGGTGTAGGTGTTGGCCGTGTTGGCGTAGGCGTCCTTCGCCGTCACGGTCACGTTGAC
The DNA here is from genome assembly GCA_937952235.1 of uncultured Opitutia bacterium. Classification (GTDB taxonomy): domain Bacteria; phylum Verrucomicrobiota; class Verrucomicrobiia; order Opitutales; family Opitutaceae; genus ER46. Next base: position 2,170 of record CALFZM010000411.1, read on the forward strand.
GGGCAGGTTCGCGCTGGCTGTCGCGGGCGCCGTTCACGGCGATGGCGTCGCTCGTGCCGGACATGAAGGTCGTGGGCGGCAGCGTGGAGACGGTGACGGTCTGCGAGCCCGACTTGCGGAAGGTGAGCGTGAAGATCTTGCGGCCCTGGTCGCCGGCGACGTAGGTGTAGTCGGCGGGAAGGATCGCGGTCGCGTCCGAGCTGCCCAGGGTGACGCTGCCCGTGAACGCGAGGTCGCGCGCGCCGGAACCGTCGACGGCGTCCACGACCACGTCGGTCGGCACGCCGGCGGCGGGAGCTGCATCGAGGGGGGTGATCTTGAAGGTGGTCGCCGGGGCCGCGAAGGCGGTGGCGGCGAGGAATGCGAGGGGGCCCAACAGGTACTTCATCAGCGATTTCGTCACGTGGTGGAACCTCCCGGATGCCTGAAGAATGGGTTTCAATGACCTGAAATTCTACAGGATTTCCCTCTCGCAACACCCTGTCTCCACGGGAATTTCCGCCGGAATGCGGAATTTTCGGCATTCCCGCCACACCCGTTTGCTGCCGAGGCCTGTTTCGTCGCCGGTTGGCGACGGAAACCGCCGCCTTCTCCCGGGCCCCGCCGATACCCCTAACGCAGGCGCGGGGGTATGCGCACCGCGCCTACTGCGGGGCCACCGGCGTGAGCGCACCTAGCGAGGTCGTGTTGTTGCTGAACTGGTTGTCGCCCAGCGTGCGGATGAGGGAGCCCACGCCTTCGCGGTGCCAGGCGTACTCGTTGCCGGTGATCGTGCTGCCGCTCACCGTGACCACCGACACGCCGCCATCGGGCGTGGAGGCCTTGAGCGCGTAGGTCGTGCCCTCGATGACGGACCGCGCCACGGTGAGGCGGGCCCCGGTCGTGTAGTTGTTGGTCCAGACGCCGTACATCCCGCCCGAGATGACGCAATCGACGACCGAGACGATGCTCGTCCCCGTTGCGCTGTTGTAGGCGACCACGCCGCCGTGGTTGTCCGTCATCCGTGTCCCGGAGAACTCGCCGCGGGCCCCGCTCTCGATCCACGCTGCCCAGCCGCCGCTGCCGCGTATGACCTGTCTCTTATACACATCTGACGCTGCCGACGAAGAGGATAG
>CALFZM010000412.1 GCA_937952235.1 uncultured Opitutia bacterium
GCAGCGGCTTGAGGACAAGCCGCTCCACCTTTCCATGCGGCCCTTCGCCGGATTCGGCTGCCGTGGCGCGGCCGGCGTCAGCGCTTCACGCCGAATCGTGCGAGCACGTTGCGCAGGAGGCCCGCCATCCTGGGATCGACCTCCAGCACCCAGCCCGACGCGATCGTGGCCGCGTTGAACACCCGCCCGCCGCCCGGTCGCTCCCAGTAGATCATCTCGCCTCCCTGGTCCGTCCGGGGGGAAATCTTCCGTCCGAAGTAGTCGAACGCGGAGCCGCCCTTCTTCCAATAGACTTCGCCGCGGGCGAGCAGGGTGATGCCGGCGGGATCGGGCGGCACGATTCCTCCCGCCGGCGCCGGCTGCTCCTGCAGGCGCACGAAGGTCGACGGACGGATGTCGAACTCGTGTGCATTCGCAATCCGGATACCGTCGGGCCCGGCACCGAACCGGTCGCCGCGCTTCAACCCGAGATCCTCCGGCTCCCGGAAGAGCGGGTGGTCCGGATCCTCGACCACGTAGGGGCCGAACTGGGCGGCGACGGCGGGACTGTTGAATCCGAGCAGGTCGACGCCGATCAGCTCGACGCCCGGCCACCCGCAGTCGCGGAGCATGCCGCCGCGGCGCCCGTCGTGGCTGTGCCAGGCCTCGCCGCGCCGGTCGGATGGCACCCGCGCGCCGGGTGCATCCGCCTTGCGGCATTCCATCACCGTGCCCGCCGCGTCGAAGGAGACGCGCCAGAAGACGGAATTGCCGCTGAGCACGACCAGGTTTCCCCCGGCCCTCAGGTAGTCGTCCGTCCCCTGGTACATCGGCACGGACCAGTATTCGTTGTGGCCCGCGACGATCACCGCCTGGTACCCCCGCAGCAGACCGGGATCGCGGTGCAGATCGAGGTCGCTCGCCAGGTCATACGCGTAGCCCTGCTCCTCGAGCCAGATGTGGGTGAACCTTTCCGCGCGGGCGAGGTGGCTGTAGCGGGTCGGCCCGCCGTAGAGCACATAGGGCGCCGCCGCCGGCCACGGCAGGCGCAGGCCCATCTGGTACGTGCCCTGGCCGGCGGCATGGTCGCGGTAGAAATTGAAGGCCGGCAGTCCGCGCGGGTCGCGCTCGATGCCGCCGGTGCCCCAGACGACATGGCGTTCCGCGGGGTTGAGCGCGAATGGCGTCCCGCTGTAGGCGCGCCACGTGTTGGTGGCGGCGAGCACGAGCAGGGGCGCCTTCGGTCGATGAGCCGCGCGGCGCACGACGAAGGTGCAGTGGTACTGCCGCGGCACACCCTCGGCGACGTAGTCAAACCGCGCCACGTAGAGGCCGGAGCGCGCGTCCTCCGGCACGCGCCAGCGGTGCGTCACCTCCCAGCGGCAGTCGTGGAGATCGTCCGCGGCGAGGCGCAGGCCGTGGCCGCGGCGCGGGTCGCGCGCCGGATCGTAGCCGCCGAACCGCGGCACGTCGGCCGCGAAGGAGGGGCCGCCAATCATCCAGGTGCCGAGATTGACGATCCGGCCGTGGCGCCTGGCGGGCGAGCAATCGGCAACCTGCTCGCCCCGTTCCTCCGCCAGCAGCCAGCAGGCGGCAAGGTCCGCCGGCGCCGGCGGCTGCAGGGCGCGCGCGGCGTGGCGCTCGCGCACCTCGGTCGCCGACAGGGCGCGCGTATACACGGCCGGCTGGGCGAGATCGCCGTCGAGGAAATGCCGCGCCAGTCCCGCCTGGCCCATGGCGCCCAGCCGCAGCGGATGCGTCCCGGCCAGCAGCGGGCCGGTGAAATCCCAGGCGCCCGCCTCGATCCCGTCGACGTAAACCCGTTTCTTCCATCCGTCCCAGGTCGCGACGAGGTGGTGCCAGCTCTGCGTCCGCACCAGCCCGGGCCGCGTGCGATGCACGACCTGCTCCTCCGGCGAGACGCCGTCACCCAGGAAGAACCCGACGTAGCCGTCGGCTCCCAGTCCCAGCGCAAAGCCATCGTCCGCATCCTTGTCCTCCTGGCTGATCACGCCCTGCAACCGCCCGAGCCGCCAGGGCCGGACCCAGCATTCCAGGGTCAGGGCCTGGAGACGGCCGCGGAGCCCCGCGGCCACGTGCACGTAGGAGCCGGGATGAATCGGCTGGGGTCGTGCGGGCGAGGGGTCCAGGCGCAGGAGCACGGTGTCGCCGGCGGGGTCGTCGACCTGCGGGCCGAGTCGGCAGAAGGAAAGCTGGTACGGTTCCGTGGCGCTGACGCAGAGCTCCAGGGTCTGGCCGGGCGCGACGGAATGCTCGAGCGGATACGCATGCACCCCGGCCGGCGTGAGCGGCAGGTGAGGCGGGAGGGTCGACTCCGCCGCGGCGGCGAGCGGCGGCGCGACGGCCAGTGCGGCAAGGCCGACTCCGGTTTGCTGGAGGAATTCGCGGCGGGTGAAGGCGGGGTAAGGCTGCACGGGCGCCTTCTCCTGAAGACTTCGGACCGCGGGTGGCAAACCCGAACGGCTGCGCGAACCCGCGCTTCCTTCCCTTGGTGGTGCGCAGGCGCCTGCCCGCGGCGTGCGCCCTTACGAGCAGCGGGCGTAGATCTTCTGCAGCATCGTCACCGAGGCGGGGGCGGCCGCCGTGGCGGCGGGCCGCGCGGGCGCGAGGCTGCAACGCAGCAGGAGCTGTTCGTTTTCCTTGTCGAGCTGGAGCACCTGGAGGATGCGCGCGCGCGTCTTTTCCAACTGAACGCGAAGCTCAGGTTCGCGTGCGGAGGCGGCCGGGATCGCGCGCAGGGCGGAGAGCGTGGTGTCCAGCCGCGCGAGCAGCTCGCGCTTGCGGTCGAGCAGCGCGGCATCGGGGGCGCGCTGCTGCTGGCGCAGGAAGCGATTCTCGTCCAGCACGCACTGGTGGATCTCGTCGCAGAGCTGCTGGTGTTCGCGGATGGCTTCGGACTGGGTCATGGATTCGCGGCGGCGGTGCGCGTGGTGGCGGTGGCCTCGGCCGCGGCGGACTTGCCGCCGGGCGGGTCGAAGAAATTCGTGACCTGTCGGTTCACGTCGCCGCGCCACTGGATGTGCTCGAGGCGCCACTTCGCCATCGTGACCAGCTCGCGGAATTCCTCCGGCGGGCTCGCCCCGGCGGCCTCGATCACGGCCTGGTACGAGCCGCGCGCCTGGTCGGCGAGGCCAAGACGGTCGTAGCAGAGGCCGAGCTGGTACGTGAGCGGGATGCGCCAGGCCGGCTCGCCGGAAAGTTCCAGCAGACCGGCGTAGATGGCGCGGGCGTTGAGCGTGTCGCCCGTCTCGAAGAAGTCGTTGGCAAGCTGGTTGCCGGTCCGCCGCTGCCAGTAGACCCACCGCTTCGGGTCCTGCTGGACCTTGGCCTTCTCGGTGCGCAGCAGGTCGAGGGTCGCGGCGAACGCCTCCTGCGTGCGGTTCAGTTCCCGCAGCGAGATGGCGAGCAGGTACCGCGCCTCGGGGACGTTCTCGTCCTGCGGGTAGTGCTCGACGAACGTGCGCAGGGTGCGCACGGCGCCTTCCAGGTCGCCCTGCAGGCGAAGCGCGTATCCGGCCTTGAACTGCGCGCGGGCACGATCGACCGGAGCGAGGTCGAGCAGGCTCAGGCGGGAAAAGAACTTGCCCGCCTCGGCGAAATTGCCGGAGAGGAAGTGCGTTTCCGCGATCTCGAACTGGGCGGTCCGCGCGAGCAACTGGTACCGGTCGAAACCGTCCGCCGGCAGCTTGAGCGTGGAGTTGATCACGCTGTAGAACCGTCCGATCGCGAGCTTGGCGGCCCCGAGGTCGCGCAGGGTGCGCCCGAGCTGGAGCAGCGCCTCCGGAATGCGTTCGTCGCCGGGATAGTCCTTCAGGAAGCGTTCGTAGATCGCCGCCGCCTTCGTCAGCGCGCCCTGCTTGCGGTGCATCAGCGCCAGGCCGAGCAGGGCGGCCTTGTGTTCGGCGTCACTGGCCCCCGGCGTATTGAGCACCTGGCGGAAGGCGATCTCCGCCGAGGGATAATCGGCGCGTTCGCTGAGATTCGTCCCCAGCTTGAGCAGGCTCTCGACCTCGGTGGCCTGGGCGGACGGAGCCGCGGCATCCGCCGGAGCGGCGGTCGCCCCGGGATGTGCCGGGGCCGCGTGCGTGGTCGGATGTGCCGGCGTCGCGTGCGCGGCCGGCGGTGCGGATTTCGACTCCGCCGCGGCGCGCGCGGCCAGCGCCAGGCCAGCGAGCAGCAAGCAAGGCAGGCGGGCGGTGAGCGGGGGCAGCGCGCGGGCGAGGCGGATCATCGGGGAGTCTGCTGGTAAGTCGCGGAACTGGGCGGGAGCTGGCCGGGTGCGGGCGGAGCCTTGGGCGCGGGAACGATGACGTTCACCTCGGCAGGCGTCCGGGGCGAACCGGGCACCTGGAAGTAGGGCAGGAAGTCCTCCGGGCGAATGGTCGGCCGTGCTTCATCCGGCAGGATGGCCGGTGGCGTTCGGGTGGCCGAGGACTCGGCGTCCGGCTTGGAACCCGCGGGCGCCGCGGGCGTGCCCACCGCGGAAGCGGCGGGTTCGAGGACGGGCGCAGGTTCGGCCGACGGATCGGCCGGCTGCGACGCCGCGGGTTCGTCCTTCGCCGTCTCGGCCGGCGGTGTCGGCGGCGCGGGCGGCATCGGCGCGGGATGCAGCGGGATCGGCGCGGACTGGAACCGAAGAGGTGGCGCGCCCGTGACCTGGAGGTACGGGACGGTTTCCGGCTGCGCGGTGACGAACGTGATCGCGAGCGATCGCGTCTGACCGTGGCTCGCCGTCGGCACCGATGCCAGCAGGAGACCGAGGAGAAGCCCCAGCTTCCCCGCGGCGTTGGCCGCTGGCGACAGCGGTGTTGCGTGATTCATTGCTAAAAAGACGGTCCATGGTGGTGGATAGTCTGAAAGTGCCCGTTCCTTCTATCGGCACGCGACCGGTCGCCTGAAGGAAACATCCGGGTAAACCTCCGGTGCGCACCTCATTGCTCGGACGCAGGTTGAACCTCGCGGCCACCGCGCGGCCTCCCGGCCTTCAACGGCTGTCGAGCAGGGCGCGCAGGTTCCGGCCCAGGTCCTCGAGGGAGAAGGGCTTCTCGATCATCACATAATGGCCCAGCCGCTCCAGGTCGGCGCGGGCGACCGACGTGAGGTGTCCACTGATGATGATGATGCGAAGGTGGGGGCGGCACAGGCGCGCGATCTTCAGGACGTCGATGCCGCTGGCGCCGGGCATGTTGAGATCGAGCAGCATCGCGTCGAACTGCCGGGCCGGGTCGCTGATGATCTCGATCGCCTCCAACCCCGAGGACGCCGTGAGGGGATGGTAGCCCTTCTGGCCGAGCGAGGCCGAGAGGAGGGAGCGCAGCGATTCCTCGTCGTCGACGATGAGCAGCGACTCCGTCCCTCCGGGAAACTCCGTCGCGGGTGCGACTTCCGGGGCGGCAGCGGCGCTGGTGGCGAGAGGCAGGTAGATGTGAAAGGCGCTGCCGACCCCGACGGTGCTTTCCACGTCGATGATGCCGTGGTGCGCCTTCACGATGCCGTACACCACCGCCAGCCCCAGCCCCGTGCCCTGGTTGACCGGCTTGGTGGTGAAGAACGGTTCGAAGATCCGCTGGCGGACCTCAGGCGTCATGCCGGACCCGGTATCCGAGACTGTGAGACAGGCGTAGTTGCGGGCCGCCTCTCCGCCCTGCTGGCGGAGCGCTGCGCCGGAGAGGGTGCGGGTGGAGAGCGTGATGAGCCCGCCCGACGGCATCGCGTCGCGGGCGTTCACGCAGAGGTTCAGCACGATCTGCTGGATCTGGTTCTGGTCCGCCAGCAGCGGCGGCAGCCGGTCCTGCAGCGCGAGTTCGAGCGAGACCGTGCGGGGAAACGTCTCCTTCATCAGGTGCACGAGGTCCCGCGCGAGCTGGTTCAGGTCCATCGGCGCGAAGTGCACCTCGTTCTTCCGGCTGAACGTCAGGATCTGCCGCACCAGGCCGCTCGCCCGCTGGGCGGCGCGGTGGATCTCGCGCAGGCTCTTCTGCAGGAGGGCGGGCGTCGGCTGGCCCTGCTGGCAGAACTCCGCGTAGCCGTTGATGATGGCGAGCAGGTTGTTGAAGTCGTGCGCGATGCCGCCGGCCAGGGTGCCGAGACTTTCCATCTTCTGGGCCTGGCGGAGTTCGTGCTCGAGCTTCTTGCGCTCCGAGACGTCCTCCCGGAGGCAGAGGATGTTGGTGACTTCGCCGGCCGGGCTGCGCAGGCAGGAGACCTTGACCGACTCCCACACCGTGGAGCCGTCCGGCCGGGTGGTCGCCAGCTCGCCGCGCCACTCGCCGCCCCCGCGCACCGCCTGCCACATCAGGTCGAACGACGCCGCATCCGGGTGGCCCGCGCGCAGCACCTCGATCTCGCCGTCCAGGAGGTCCTCGAGCGAGTGGCCGCAGACCTCCGTGTATTTCGAATTCACATACTGCGCGCGTCCGTCGGGATCGGTGATGACGATCGAGACGGGCGACTGTTCCACCGCGCGCGAAAGGCGGTAGAACTGCTCCTCGGCGAGGCGCTGGCGCGTGATGTCGCGGCCCACCGCGCGGATCGCGACGATCGCGCCGGCGTCGTCCAGCAGGGCGGTCTCCTCCCAGCCGAACCAACGCACGCCCTGCGGCGTCAGCCACCGGTGTTCCGACACCGCCCGATGGGGCGGACGCGCCAGCTCGGCGGCGCTCGCGCCCAGGGCGGCGGCGTCCTCGGAGTGCACGAAGTCGGTGACGCGGGCGGTCGCCAGCTCGTCCGCGGAGCGGCCGAACTTGCGCGCGAAGGCCACGTTGGCCGCGAGCAGGTGGCCCTGGGGATCGCGGCAGTAGGCGACATCGGCGCTGGCCTCCCAGGCTCCGAGCCAGGCCTGGCAGAGTGACTTGTGATCGAGGCCGGCGAGCGGCTCGGAACGGACGGCGGACATGGCGGTTGAGGGTGAAGCGGACACCGGGGAAGCAGGGATCAAAGGAGGCCTTGGAGCATCAGCGGGAGGCGCGGGAGCGCCTGGGCGATCGCCGCCCGGGCTCGTTCCGCCCCGGCGGGGTCGGAGCCGAAGAGCAGCGTCCATCCCGGCAGCGCCAGCCACGCATCCGCCGGCACCGGCTCGATCGTCTCGAAACCGCCCGACAGTCCCGCGTGCCGGGCCACGAGGTCCGCCACCTGGACGGCGGCGGCGAAGTTCTGGTGGTGGGGCGCGGCGCCCGGGTCATTGTGAAACTCGACCGCGCCGACGATCTCCTCGGAGAGCTGGTGCCGGGCAAGGTAGTGCGCGCCGATCCGGCCGTGGTCCCACCCGATCAGGTCGCGCTCGAACTGGCAGAAGCGGGCGGGATCCGCGGCCGCGACCTGCAGGAGCTGCCGGGTCTCCTCCGGGAACGCGCACGCCATCACGATCTTGCCGACGTTGTGCAGCAGGCCGGTGAGGTAGTCGGTGTCGTCGTCGACGCCCACCGGCGTCGAGGCGAAGATCTCCCGCGCGAGCATTGCCGACGCGATGCTATGGGTCCAAAGCTCCTTCCAGGGCAGGCTGGCGGTCGAGCGCGTCTGCAGTTTCTCGAGTTCGTCGATGACGGGCGTCGCCAGGGAGAGTTCGCGGATCTGCCGCTGGCCGAGGAAGAACACGGCCTCCTCGATGCTGTTCACCCGCGTGGAAAGGCCGAAATAGACCGAATTCACCATGCGCAGCAGGCGGGCGGCGAGGGAGGGGTCGCGCCGGATCACCTCGGCGATCTGCGAGTTGAGCGTGTGCTCGGCGCGGACCAGTTCGCCGAGGGCGCGGTTGACGCTCTGCAGCGACGCGAGCTTCGGGCACGCCTGGATGCGACGGCGGATCTCGTCCTCGGGATAGGGCGCCAGAGGCAGCAGGGGAGACGAGGAATGTTGGGCGGGCATCGGCGTGGAACGGCGGGGCCGTGATGCGGACAGCAGACGGCCCGGCGAATGCATCGGCCGCCGGGGCCCCTCCTTTAGTGTAAAACCACCAGTCACGACCGGGCGCGGGGGGGCGCCGGCGGAAGCCGTTCCCCGGCGCAATCCGCCCGGGATTTTGAAAAAGCTGTGAGAGGTTGCGCTCAAGCTTCCGCCGCCGCGGGCCGTATCCGTAGGGAAATACACCCGTGTCACCGGCCAAGCTCCAGTCGCTGCTGCAAACCGCGCTTGCGCACCATCGTGCGGGCCGGCTGGCGGAGGCTGAGGGGCTCTACCGGCAGGCGCGGGCGCTGGCGCCGGCGCATTTCGACGTCACGCTGCTCTCCGGCCTGGCGGCTTACCAGTCGGGCCGCGCCGCCGAGGCGGTCGAGCACTTGGGGCGGGCCGTGCGGCAGTCGCCGCGCCACGCCTCCGCCGTGATGCACTTCGGCCTCGCGCTGCTGGCGGCCAACCGGCCGGCGGACGCGGAGCGTCAGCTCCGGCTCGCCGTGGACCTGCAGCCGCGCGCCGCCGAGGGCTGGGACAACCTCGCCTATTTTCTCAAGACGCAGAACCGCCTCGAGGAGGCGCTCGCCTGCCACGAACGCGCGCTTGCGCTGGCGCCCGCGAGCGCCGGCAGCTGGTACAACTACGGGCTGACGCTCAGCCTCTGCGGCCGCGTGCACGAGGCGCTGGGATGTCACGAGCGGGCGCTCGCGGCCGATCCCCGCTATGCCAAGGCCCGGTTCGGCCGGGCGCAGGCCCTGCAGCAGACCCACCGCATCGCCGAGGCGGTCGAGGAGTACAACCGGTTCCTCATCCTCGAGCCGCTGCACCACGAGGCCCGCAGCTACCGGCTGTTCGCGCTGCAGTACCTCGACGGGATCAGCCGCGAACGCCAGCTCGAGGAGCACCGGGAGTACGGCCGCGCCGTCGGGCCCGCGACGCAGCCGCTGCCGTCACGCGCGGTCGACCCGGAACGCCGGCTGCGGGTGGCGCTGCTCTCGCCCGACTTCCGCTGCCACTCCGTCGCCTACTTCATCGAACCGCTGCTGCGGGAGCTCGACCGCCGCCGGTTCGAAGTCTGGCTCTACCACGACCATTTCTGCGAGGACGACGTCAGCCGCCGCCTCCGCGGACTCGCGCAGGGCTGGCGCAATTTCATCGGCCAGCCCGCGCCGGCCGTCGCGGCGGCCATCCGCGCCGACGCGCCCGATGTCGTCGTCGACCTCGCCGGCCACACCGGGCTCAACCGCCTGCCGGTCCTCGCCCGGAGGGTCGCCCCCGTGCAGATTTCCTACCTGGGTTATCCCAACACCACTGGCGTGCCGGCGATGGACTACCGCTTCACCGACGCCATCGCCGATCCGGCCGGGGACGCGGACGCGTTCGCGACCGAGCGGCTGGTGCGGCTGGCGCCGACGGCCTGGACGTATCAGCCGCCTGGTGACGCGCCGGAGGTCGCGCCGTCGCCGGCGCAGGCACGGGGCTCGATCACCTTCGGCTCCTGCAACAACCCCGCGAAGATCACCGACACGGTCCTCGGCCTGTGGGGCCGGGTGCTGGCCGCCGTGCCGGGATCCCGGCTGCTGCTCAAGGGGGCCGGGTTCGGCCAGCCGGCCACGCGTGCCCGTTACGAGACGCGGCTTGGTCGCGCCGGCATCGAGCTCGCGCGGGTCGAGTTCCAGGAACGCACGCCCGACGTCCGGTCTCACCTGGCCGCCTATGGAGGCATCGACGTCGCGCTCGACACCTTTCCATACCATGGCACGACCACGACGTGCGAGGCGCTCTGGATGGGCGTGCCGGTCGTGACGCTCGCCGGCACCGAGCACCGTTCCCGCGTGGGCGCCAGCCTGCTCGCGGCCGTCGGCCATCCCGAATGGTGCGCCCGGGATGGGGAGGATTACATGCGGCAGGCCGCCGCCCTGGCCGCCGACCCCGGCCGGCTCGCGACGCTGCGCGCCGCCCTGCGCGGGCAGATGGCGGCTTCGCCGCTGCTCGACCACGCGGGCCAGGCCGCCCGGTTTGCCGCGGCCTTGCGCGATTGCTGGGGCGCCTGGTGCGCCCGCGCCTCCGGCCAGGCCGCCTGACCGATGTCGCTCGCGACCCAACACTTCCCGGGCTCCCGCCCGCGCCCCTGTATCCGCGGCGTGGTGACCGTCGCGCGAGCGGCAAATGCTGGCTTTACCGCTGGATGCAACTTGTTTTCAGTGGCACCGGTGTCTTCGCAACCCGCGTCCCTTTTCCTGTCCGCCCGGTTTGCCGCCGGCGCGGACGGCGCCGCCGTGGCGGTTGCCGGCCGGGCTGCCGACCTCTCCTTCCATGAGTGAATCGACCCTGCGCATCGCCCCGAGCGTGAAGCTCGGGCAGAACGTCCGGATCATCTGCTTCGTCAACCTCTATGGGTGCGAGATCGGCGACGAGTCGTTCATCGGTCCCTTCGTCGAGATCCAGTCCGATGTGAAGGTGGGGCGCCGGGTGAAGATCCAGAGCCACACCTTCATCTGCTCCGGGGTGACGATCGAGGACGAGGCTTTTGTCGGACACGGGGTGATGTTCATCAACGACCGGTTTCCGGCCTCGACCAACGAGGACGGCTCGGTGAAGGGCGCGAAGGACTGGAAGTGCGAGCCGACGCTGATCGGCCGCCGCGCGGCGATCGGCAGCAACGCCACCATCCTGTGCGGGGTGAAGATCGGGGAGGGTGCCGTGATCGGCGCCGGTTCCGTCGTCACCAAGGACGTCCCGCCCCGCGCCGTCGTCGCCGGCAACCCCGCCCGAATTCTTCGCACTCTGTCATGAACGTCCCATACTTCGACCTCAAGGGTCAGACTCAATCGATCCGCGCCGAGCTCGATCGCGCGATCGCCGAACAGCTGGACAACGGCTCCTTCTGCCTCGGGCCCGCGGTGGATGCCTTCGAAAAGGCGTTCGCGGCCTACGTGGGCACGAAGCACTGTCTTGGCTTCAACAGCGGCACGTCCGCACTGCACGTCGCGACCCGCATCCTCAACCTGGGCGAGGGCGACGAGGTCATCACGACGCCGTTCACCTTCGTCGCCACGAGCTGGGCCATCGTGTACACGAACGCCAGGCCCGTTTACGTCGACATCGACCCGGCGACCATGAACCTCGACCCCGCGAAGATCGAGGCGGCGATCACGCCGCGCACCAAGGCGATCATGCCGGTGCATCTCTACGGGCATCCGTTCGACGTCGAGCCGATCCTGGCAATCTGCCGCAAGCACAACCTCGCGCTGATCGAGGACACCGCGCAGGCGCACGGCGCGAAGTACAAGGGCCGCGCGGTGGGCACGTTCGGCCGGATGGCGGGTTTCAGTTTCTACCCCGGCAAGAACCTCGGCGCCTGCGGCGAGGGTGGCGCGCTGGTGATGAACGACGACGCCGACTTCCGCCGCGCCAAGGCGCTGCGCGAGCACGGTTCGTACGAACGCTATTACCACGAGGAGATCGGGTACAATTATCGCATGGAAGGAATCCAGGGCGCGGCGCTCGGCGTGAAGCTGAAGCGGCTGCCCGACTGGACCGCGCGCCGCCGCCAGATCGCGCACCGCTATCACGAGTTGCTCGCCGGCACGCCGCTCACGCTGCCGGTCGAGGCGGCGTACGGCGAAAGCGTGTACCACCTCTATGTCGTGCGCCACCCGCGCCGCGACGCCCTCCGCGAGCACCTCACGAAGAACGGCATCGGCTGCGCGTTGCACTATCCGCTGCCGTGCCACCTGCAGAAGTGCTTCGCGCACCTCGGCTATAAACAGGGCGATCTCCCGATCGCCGAGCAGGCGGCGCGCGAATGCCTCAGCCTGCCGATCTACCCCGAAATGACGGATGCCCACCAGGAAGCGGTGGCGGCCGGCATCAAGGGCTTCTTCGCTTCGAGCGCGAGTCGCGCCGCCTGACCGGGCGGCTTATCCTTTCGGCTCCCGGCGCCTCGGTCCCAGGGGATCGGCGCGACCGGGAGCCTTTTTCATGTCCGGCCCGGCTCGTTCGGCCCCGGGTTCGAGATCGCCCCGCGCCGCTGCGGCTTCAGTCTCCGCCGGCCGTGCCGATGGCTTGGGGAATGACCGTTGCGCCTCCACGTCGCGAATCGCTCCTCCGTGCGATCCGTAACTTCCCCGCCGCGCCGATGATCCTGTCGCGGCTGGGGCAGATGGTCACCGACCTGGAGACGCCCCTCGAGGACATCGCCTCGCTGCTGAAGCAGGATGCCGCGCTCACCGCCCGGATCCTGCGCGTCGCCAACAGCGTGATCTACCGCGTGGGCGAACCGTGCGGATCGCTCGACGAGGCCGTCGTGCGCGTGGGTTTCACCGAGATTTACCGGCTCGCCGGTTTCGCCGCGGCCGCGCAGATCGTGGACCGCCGCCTGAGCCTCTACGGGGTGACGGCCGCGCAGTTCCGCGAGAACGCGCTCCTCACGGCGCTGATCATGGAGCAGCTCGCCGCGCGAGCCGGGCTCGACCAGGCCACGGCCTACACCGTCGGGCTGCTGCGCTCGATCGGAAAGATCGCCCTCGACCGCTGGGTCGAACCGTCGACGGTCGACCGCGATTACGACGCCAACGGCAGCGGGCCGCTCGCCGAATGGGAGACGGCGACGGTCGGCATGACGAACTGCGAGGCGGCCGAGATCATCATGAAGGACTGGCTCTTTCCGGTCGAAACGATCGACGCGATCCGCGATCACTACCGCCCGTCGGAAGAGGCCCAGTTTGCCAGCCTGCTCAATCTCGCCGCCGGCGCCGCGGAGCGCTGCGGACATGGCTGGCCCGGGGAACGCTTCTACTGGCAGCCCCCCGAGGCGCTCCAGGCGGTCGCGGGCATCGCGCCCGAAGACGTGCATGACGCCTCGCTGCTCGCACTCGAGCGCTTCGGGCCGGTGCGTGCAGCAGTCGGCTGACCTCCGCCTCACGCGGACGCGCGACGTCGCCGCCCGCGCGCGCGTGCGCCCGCCGTCGGTCACAGGTCCCGGCGCCATGGCAGCAGCGGTGGAGCCGCCTGTCCCCAGGCGGCCGATGCTCGCCCGCCCCCTCCGCCCCGGCTTGCGCCCAAGCCGCGACACCCTGCGGTGCGGTCGGTGTCATCGGCGATTTCTGCCGCGCGGCAAATGTTGCCGGGGGCACCCCCTCCCGGAGCGCAGCGCACGGAGAGGGAAATGTTTAATGCGATCTAAGCGTTTAATCTTCAGGCTCTAGCAACGGGTGAGGATGGCGAGGGTACGTGCCCTGCTAACCGGGCCTCCACCCATCATGCGCACCGAGCCTCCGTCCGCTTCGACCGCACGTTCGTCCGATCCCTTCGCGCTCGCCGCGCCGGATCGTGCCGCTGTTTCCCGCCGCATCGGGGCTGCCTTGCAGGATGCTCGCGCCGCGCTCGACCGCTGCGTCGAAGCCGGAAAAGCCGCCGGCGGCGCGGAGCTTCACGATCGCCTGCGCACGCTGGCCGGCGAGATCGCCGCGGTGGCGCGACCCAACCGCAACGATCCGTGGGTGGCGGAGGTGCAGCGGTTGTTCGAGGCTTTCCTGCGCAGCGGCGGACACGATGTCCCGGTGGACGGTGCCGCCCAGACGGCGGCCCGCACGTGGTCCGCCCGGGGATGGAACGGGGCGATGGCGGCGATGCTCGTCGCGCCAGCGTGGCAGGTGCCGGACGCGCCCTTGCTGGACGACGTGCCGGACTGGCTGTGGCGCGCGTATGCAGCGTGGTTGTTCCAGACGCCGACGCGCCGGGCGAGCCCGCCCGCGGATACGCTCGTGCTGCACCAGGCCCGGCATCTGCGCGCGGTCGACCGCTGGTCCGCGCGCAACGCCGGTTCGGCGTCGCTCCGCGCCGCGGTGGCATCATTTCTCGCCGGCGCGCGCGATCTCGAGGCCGAGGCTTCGCCGCGGGTTTGGTTCGAACTGGCCCAGCTCCGCGGTCGGGTGATGTCGCGCCAGCGTGGCCGCAGCCCGACGGCCGCATTGCCCGCCCTGCCGCGCCATGGGCGCCGGCTGCGCGTCGGCTTCGTGGTCCGCTCGCTCGGGCCGGGACCTGATCTCTACGAACTGCTGCCCTGCTTCGAGGAACTGGATTCCCGCAGTTTCGAGGTCTTTCTCTTTCCGTTGGAGGCATCGGCCGCGCCGGAGGCCGCGCACGCCGCGCGGCGCGCGCTCGAAACCCATGTCCTGCCGGGGACGGCGGCGGAGCGGCTGGCGTTTCTGCAGACCGGGCAGCTCGACGTGCTGGTCTTCGCGTGCGATCCCGCCCGCGCCGGCGATGGGGTCGCGGAACTGGCGCTGAATCGCATCGCGCCGCTGCAAGTCGCGCTCCACCGGGCGGGCGGAACCAGCGGCCTGCCGGAAATCGATCTCATCGTCCTCGCCGGCGAGCCCGGCGATGACCGTCCCGCCTCCGCGTTCACCGAGCGCTGCGGCGTGCTGCGCGGCCCCGCGCACAGCCTGGCCTTCGCCGCGTCGCCCGCCCCGGTGACCGCCCAACGTGCGGACGTCGGACTGCCGGCCGAGGGACCCTTGCTGGTGGCGGTCGTCGACGACCACGGAGCCCCCGAGTCGCTGCTGAAGGCGTGGATCGCGGTGCTCGAGCGGGTGCCCGCGGCCCATCTCGCCGTCGCCGTCCTGCACGAGGGCCCCGATGTTTCGCTCGCGCTGTTCTGCGCGTCCGTCGACGCCGTGCTGGCGAAGGCGGGCGTGGAGTCGCGCCGCGTCACGATCTTCCCGGCGGCGGAAGCCCGTCCCGACGAGGTGCGCGGGCTGCTCGCGCTCGGCGACCTGAGCCTGGACGCCGGCGTACCGCGCCGCGCCGGCTGGCTCGCCGTCGAGTCGCTGCGCGCGGGCGTGCCCGTGCTGACCGTCGCAGGCCGCGCCACGGAGGCGCCGGCGGCATACCTGCGCGCGCTGGAGCTCGCCGACTGCATCGCGGCCGGCCCGCGCGAACTCGAGCGCCTCGCGGCCGAACTGGCCGCCGACGATGGGGCGCGGGGGGCTTTGCGGGCCCGGGTGGAAGCGGCGATGGAGGCCGGTCCCGAATTCCTGGACACCCTCGCAGCCAGCGACGCCTTCGGCGCGCTGCTCGAGGCGGGCTTCGACGAGCTTTGCTCGCTCGGCCATGCCGAGTTCCGGCGCCAGGCCGAGGTCGTGCGCTGCTTCGGACTCGACGATCCGGCCGAGACGCTCGACGCCGGATTCTCCGCCCTGGCCCGCGGCGACGTCGATTCGGCCGCGCTGGAGGCCGGTCTCGCCCTGCGGTCCCTGCCGGCGGACCTCCGCGTGCGGCATCTCGTGGGACTGGTCCTGCAGGCCCAGGGTCATGCGGCCCGTGCCGTCGATTACCTGCTCGGCGCCGTGCAGCGGCCGGGAGCGAACGGAGATCACTGGCTCGCGCTGGCGCGCGCCCTGCGGGAAAACCGGCAGCCGTCCGAGGCGATCCAGGCGCTCGAGTCCTGCCTGCGGCTCGACCCCCGCAACCTCGAGGCGCTCTTCCTGCTGCTGGAGCTGAGCGAGGCGGTCGGGGCGACGGACATGGCCCGCGACGTCCTGCACTGCCTGCGCGAGGTCGCACCCGACGATCCTCGCGTCGTGGCGATGAGCTGAACCGCGCCCCCTTCGTCCCATGCGCCTTCTCCTCGCGACGTGCTCTCCGGCCGGATACATGGCCCCGCCGCAACTGGCGGACGAACAGATCGTGTGCGGGCCCGACTGGCTCACACGCCCGCGGGCGAATACGACCTCGCCGCGGTGGTGGCGCGCCTGCCGGCGGACCAGCAGCCGGACGGCGTGGTCTGCCTGGTCGACGCCTCGTGGCGTTCGCTGCCACGCAACCTCCAGGCGATCCGCGGACCAAAGGTCCTGCTCATTGCCGACACGCACCATCTGAACGCGCCGCTCGCCGGCATGATCCGTTACGCGCAGAGCGAGCGGTTCGACCGGATCGTCCTGCTCTACGACCGTCATCACTGGGACTTCTTCGCGGCCGCCGGGCTCAAGCCGTTGTACTGGTTTCCCGGACTCACGTTCCCGCATGACGACGCCGCGGTGGCGTCCGCCCGCGCCGCGCAGCGCACGTCGCGGATCGCGTTCGTCGGCCAGACCGGGATTTGCCACCCGCGCCGCATCCAGCTCCTGTCGGAGCTCCACGCCCGGCAGCTGCCGCTGAGCGTGCAGGGGTTGTCACAGCGCGAGGGGCTTGGCTTCTACGGCAGCTCGGCGATCGGCTTCAACAGCTCGCTGAACGGCGACCTGAACCTGCGGGTCTTCGAGATCCTCGCCAGCGGCGCGATGCTGCTGACGGACGCCCTGGCACCGGCCGCCGGCCTGGCCGATGTCTGGCAGCCCGGGCGCGACCTCGTGACCTACGCATCGACCGAGGAGCTCGTCGCACGGGCGAAACACGCGCTCGCGCATCCCGCCGAGACGGCGGCGATCGGCGCCGCGGGCGCACGGTGGTTCGACACGCACTTCTCCAGCGCGGCCCGCCGGACGGCGTTCGCGCGCCTGATGTTCGATGGCGTCGCGCCGGGGATCTTTCCGCTGCCCTCCGTTTCGGCTCCGCGGCCTGTTATCCCGCCACGGCTGGTGGCGGGCTACGAATACGTGCAGGAACTGCACCGCAACCTCGACCGGGTGGTGGTGCAGCTCGACGACTCGGTGCCGGATGAGTTCGCGCGCCTCTGCGCCACGCTGCCTCGCCTCGAGGTGCGCCGCGGGCTCGGGGCGCGCACGGGCCGGGTGGATCTGCTCGCGGCCGGCCGCGGCAGCTTCCAGTCGCCCGCGCTCGCCGGCGCGATGCACTTCTGGGCCTGGGAGGAGGCGGGGAACGAGGCCGGGCGCGTCGCGCTCGTGCGGCGCTGCGCCAGCCTCGGAATGTCGCTGGTGAATCCGGCGCTCCTGATCTTCAGCCGGCAGCGCGTGAATTCGCATCAGAACGAGGGCGCGGTGGCGCTCGTCCGGCTCGAGCAGGGCGGGTACGAGGATGCGCTCAACCTGGCGCGGGCGGAACTGGGCCGGAATCCCCGCTCAGTCGACGCGCATCTCGTGCTGCTCGAACTCGCGCTCGAGGGCGGCAACCAGGTCGTGGCGCAATCCGCCGTGCAGAAGCTGCGCGAACTCGCGCCCCATCATCCCCGCCTGCGCGAGCTGGCGACGCTGCCGGGCGGTTCGGTGCGCGGACGGCGGGCGGGGCGTCTTGCCCGCGTCGCGCGCGCGCTGCTCGAACAGCAGAAGTGGACCGAGGCGGGGCAGACCGCGCAGCAGGCCCTCACTTTCGATGCGCAGTCGGCCGAGGCGCACTTCGTCGCCGGCGCCGCCGCGGCGAGGGGCAGCCAGCCGGAATCGGCGCTGGCATCCCTGCACCGCGCGACCCAGCTCGCGCCCGAGCGGGTCGAATACTGGCGCGAGATCGCGCGCGTCCTGAATCACCTCGGACGCACGCCCGACGCGCTCGCGGCCGCGGTGCACGTGGCCGAGCTCTCCCCCGACGCGCTCGAGGCGCAGCTCGCGCTGGCGGACGCCGCGCTGCGTGCCGGGCATGGCGCGCTCGCGGTCGAGTCGCTCGCCCGCGCCGGGCAGTTGCAACCGGGCCATCCCCTCGTCGGCCGCTGGCAGGGAAGGGCGGAGGAAGTCGCCGCCGCCGCCCGCTACGGTGAAGCCCGCGACCTGCTGCTTTCCCACGTCGAGGTGAACCGGCTCCAGGGCACGGGCGTGCTCATCGAGCGCTTCTTTCCCGACGCGGGCAGCTTCGTCACGCTTCGTTCGCGCACGCTTTACCAGGGCGTGGTGCACTTCGGCGGGGTGCACCTGTCCGTCGATCTCCCCGGGCTGACAGAGTGCGCGCGGGCGCGCGTCGTGCGACGGTTGCTCGCCCCTTACTCGATCCGACGGATCCTGTGCGTGCCATTCTTCGCCTCCGATTTCGTGCACGCGCTCGCGGCGCGCGAGGTTACGGGCGCGCCACTCTGCACCTACGTGATGGACGACCAGGTGCTGCACGCCCGCGACGTCACGTCGGATCTCGCGGGGCGCGTGTTCGCCGCCTCGCAACTGCGACTGGCGATCTCGCCGGAGATGATCGCCGAGTACGGCGCGTGGTTCGGCGGATCCTTCGGGCTGCTGCCGCCGATCGTGGCCAACCGGGACAACGAGGTGGCCAACGACTGGACTCCCGCGCGGGGCAGCGGGCGCCACTGCGTGATGGTCGGCAACGTGTGGTCGGCGCGGCAGTTCGAGCAGATTCGCGCCTTCAGCCGCGCGGCGGGCCTGCGCGTGGACTGGTTCGGCAACCACAAGGTGGCGTGGCTGCCGCAGGACCGGACCGCGCTCGAGGCGGACGGCATCTTCTGTCAGGGCTTCGTCCCGGAGACGCAGCTCGCCCAGCGGCTCGCGAATTATCCCTTCGTCCTGCTGCCGAGCGGCATGCTCGACGGCACGGAGGACAACGAGTGGCTCACGCGACTCAGCCTGCCGTCGCGCATGGTGTTCATCGTCACGAAGACGTTCACGCCCATGCTGGTGCTGGGCAGCGAACGCACCGCCGCGGCGCGGTTCGTGACGCAGTTCGGCCTCGGCCTCGCCTCGAACTACGATGCCGCCGAGGCGGGAGCCACGATCGCCGCCATCACCTCGCCGGCGCGTCGCGCGGGGTTCGTCGCCGCCGCACGGCGGCTCGCGCCGGCCTTCGTCTTCCCCGGTTGCGGCGAGTGGATCTGGCAGTCGCTCGCGGCCGGCCACGCCCTGCCGACGCCGTTCGGCCGCGTCTACCCGCAAGGGATCGCGCCGGAAGCCAGCACGGCGGCGGATGCCCAGAGCGGCGCCGACTTCGACCGCGGCCTGCCGGGTCTGCTCGTGCGCCTCAACGACCATGCGGCCCACGACCGCATGCTTCCGCCCGACGAGCCGCGCCAGCGGCTCGACGTGCGGGGCGTCGTGCGTTTCCTCCACCAGGAGCTGCACCCGCTCGGTTCCATCGCCCGCCGGCTGCTCGGCATCGAGCGGATCGCGCAGCAGGTCCGTAACCATCGCGGCGTGCTGGTCGCCTGGGCCGAACTGCTGGAGGAGTCCGGCGATCGCCTGGCGGCCGCCGCCAAGGCGCGGCAGGCGCTGTCGCTCTATTACGACGACGTGTACACGCAGACGCTCTTCGTCCGCTGCGTGGGCGAGGTGAACTTCCACGCCGATGCCGCGGACCGGTTCTGCCCGCATCCGTTCGAGAACTTCGAGATCTACAAGGACGGCTCCGTCTTCCCGTGCAACTGCACGCAGGTGCCGTTCCCGATCGGCAACGCGCACACCCAGGCCAAGGAGGAGATCTGGCAGTCTTCCGCCGCCCGGGCGATCCGCGCTTCGATCCTGGACGGTTCGTTCCGCTTCTGCAGCCCCATGACGTGCTGGCAGCGCTTCAACCTGCCCAAGAAGTCGGAGCAGCCCGAACGCTGGGCCCAACTGCAGCGCATCGGGGTGGAAGGGAAGCAGCCGCCGAAGCACCTCAACCTGTCGTACGATCTTTCCTGCAACCTGTCGTGCCCCTCCTGCCGCAACGCGCCGATCATGGCCACGCAGCCGGAGCGCGAAAAGCTCGAGCGCGTGCGCGATCGCATCGTGCTGCCGCTGCTGGCGGACCCGACGGCGGAGTCGGTGTACATCACCGGTTCGGGCGACGCCTTCGGCAGCCCGCACTTTCGCTCGGTGCTCAAGGAGCTGTGCGATCCGCGGTACGCGCACGTCGCGATCACGCTCGGCACCAACGGGCAGCTCATCACCCCGCGACTCTGGGAGGAGTTCCAGCCGCTGCACGCCCGCTTCCAGGACATCACGATCTCGATCGACGGCGCCACCCCGGAGACCTTCGAGAGCCTGCGGCGCGGTTCCACCTGGGAG
>CALFZM010000413.1 GCA_937952235.1 uncultured Opitutia bacterium
ACTTCAGGCTGGAGCTGGCGCCGGAGTTCGCGAAGCGGAAATAGCTCGAGGCGATCGGGTCCTCAATCCTGCTGCTTCCGGCCCAGCCCGCGCTTGTCCAGTTGTCCGAGATAGTGTCGCGCCACGCTCTTCATTGAGAACTCGGCGTCCGACTCAATCACCGCGTCACACCTGGCGCGGGCATCCGCCCAGCGGCGTTCTTCGAACGCCACGCGCAATTCGTCCTGCAACTGGGTCGCCCGCAGGTTTCCCCGCAGCGCGATCAGGCGCGGCCGCGTGAGCAGATTGCTCTCCGCGATCCCGACCTCCACCGCGGCGATGGCCTCGGCAAACTTCTTCTCCTTCACCAGTCGATCGATCTGGGCCTGGAGATCGCCTTGCTCCCACTCCGCCTCGAGCAGGCGTGCCCGCCCGACCACGAGCGGCGGCTGCTGAGCGGCGGTGGCCAGGACCGAACTCAGCAGGGCACGTGCAACCTGGTCTTCGCCGGATCGCCGATGGAGGATTGCCCGTCCAAGTCGGATCATGCCGTCATCGGGAAACAGGCGGGCGCCATATTCCAGAAACCGCCGGTCCTCCGCATTGCCTGGCGGCAGGCGGTGGACTACGCCCGCCAATCCCTGGTACGCGGGCCGGTAGCGGGGATTCAGGTTGATCGCGCGCTCGTAGGTGTTCGCGATCGATCGCGCCGTTTCGGCGTTCAGGGATTCTCCCGTGCTGTCCTGAGCCAGCGCTGCCGCATGTTCCGCGGCCGCGATCTCGTAGTAAGGTTTGAACTCCCGCGCTCCTTTTGCGACCGCCTCACGATATGCCGCCAGCGCCGCTTCGTTATCCTCGCGCTCCTGCGCGATCTCCCCCCGCAGGCTGTGCAGGCGCGGATCGTCCGGCGCGACGGTGAGGGCATGTTCAACCCCTGCCCGTGCCTCGTCATGGCGTCGTCCCGCCATGCGCAGGCGCGCCAGGGCGTCCTCCACCTCAAGTGCGCCGGCCGGTTCGGCGGCGAGCGCCGTGCGCGCGACGACCGGTTGTCGGGCGACATAGTAGCGGCCGCTTTGCAGGTATTCTCCGAGCTTTCGGTCCACTTCCGCATAGGATCCGCCGAAAGCCTGCCGGAACGCCTCGTCGGGGTGTACCGTCTGCCGCAGGCGGGCCACGTAGTCCATCAGCGCGCCCTTGGGCACATCGCGACGGCCAAAAATCAGGTAGTGCACAAACGCCCAGGACTGGGCGTATGCCAGATCCGTGCGGACCGCCGCCACCGCACCGTCGCCATGCAGGTGGTCGTGGCCCAGAAAGAGGAGGCGTTCGAGTGGCATTCGGCCCGTCAGCCGCAGCATGTCCACATGGGTCTCGATCGCGCGGCCCCACTCGACGTTCTTTCCGTTGGTGGTGAACGTTGAAAATACCTCCGCCAGGCCTTCCTCGAGCCAGACCGGATTGGGCAGTTCGAAACCGCTGAGAAACCAATGCGTGCCTTCGTGGAAGACCGTCGACCGAAGGTCCTCACTCATTTGTGCGCCCGCCACGCCGGCCACGGCCCACGCGTCCCGGCGCGCGAAGAATCCGGCTACTTCCATCGCCATTCCATCGTCGCGCAACGGCCGGAAGCGCGCGAAATCGCGCTCCCGAGCCAGCACCACGATGGTGAGCCGCGGCAGCCGGCGCACCTCCACCGCGATGAAGCCCTGCAGTGCGGCGATGAACTGCGAGAATTCACCCGCCCAAGCCACCGCCTCCCGCTCGCGGAGGGAGGTTATGAGTGTGAACTCAGGGGCCGCCACTTTCAGCCAGCGCTCCCCCTCTGCGGCCGCCAGCGAACCCGTCGAGAGCGCCCAAGCGGCGACGATCATGCATCCGATTCGACGTCCCGTCGTACTCCAAGCGCCGCGGATGCACTTCAGCCTCTTGGGGGTCATGACCGAAGGCGCGGAGGCTCGCCGCAGACGCTCAAGCGGGTCAATGCGAGACTCTCCAGGTAAGTGTTTCTTCCGCCGCGGCCGATCCGTTTCGACGCGGCCCGGCTTCAAAGCCCGAAGGCCTGGTCCATCTGGGCGGACACGGAAGTCAGGTGCGCCTGATCGCCGCCCGCCACCTCGGCGGCGAGCCAGCCATGAAAATTGATTTCGTGAAGCGCTTTGCGCACGTCGGCATAGTCGATGTCACCCTCTCCGATGGGCGTGAACTTGTTCTGCGCCCGGGAGAATCCTTTGACGTCGAGCTTCAAGACCCGACGGCCGCCGAGGGTGCGGATCCAATCTCCCATGCTGCCGTATTTCCAATGATTGCCGATGTCGAACTGCATGCCCACCCAGGGTGAATTGAACGCGTCGACATAGCGGACAAACTTGTCCGCGGTCTGATTGGCGCCGCCGTCGTGATCGTAAAGGAACTGGTTCCAGACGTTCTCGATGACGATCGAGACCCCGTGCTCCGCCGCCACGGGGACGGCTTTCCGGATGTTTTCCACCGAGCGTTCCCAGATCTCGCGCTCGGGCCCGTCCTCGCCTTTGCCGACGACGAGCAGGACGCTGTGGCCTCCCACCGCCCGGGTGTCCCGGATCGCCGTCTGGAGATCCTGCAGGGCCTTGGCGCGTGGCCGGATCCGCGCTCGTGTGCCGGATGTTCCAGTGGGAGCTGCAGACCGTGCCGTCGACGGGAAGTCCGGAATCGGCGATGGCGCGCTTGGTGTCCGCGACGTCCATGCCCGGCGATTGCGGTTCGACGCCGGCAAAGCCCGCAGCCTTCGCGATCTTGAACTTCTCGGTCAGCGTTCCCTTCGTCCGAATCATGCCGACTTTGAGTGTTTTCAGGAGGCGGCCGCGCATCGGATAGGTCCCGGCGTCCGCCGCCGCGGCCCGCCATCCGGGCGAGGCTACGGTCGCTGCCGCCAGCAATGAACTGCGGCGGAGAAACTCGCGCCGGTTGGAGTCAGGAGGGAAGAGCATGGGGGAAGAGGGTGGGTCGGCGGGTGATGACGATGGTCTGGGCGGCAAGCTCGGCGTGGAAGCGGGAGTCCGCGCCGATTTGGAAACGAGGAGGTAGACCGAGCCGCCGTCGGGCTCCGAAAGCGCAAGGAGCGGCGGCGGGCGCGGACATGCGAGCAGTCGGGCAAGCCTGCATCGGGCGCGCAAGGATTTGTTCCGGCGTAGAAGGTCGAGCGGGCATGTTCGCGCGGGCACCGCTCTGTGCGGGAAAGGAGCGAGGGTGGCGATCAGGGTGAACAACCTGCCGCCTCAACTGATCAGCAGCAGCCGCGGTGGAGTGCCCGGCGGGGTT
Organism: uncultured Opitutia bacterium; assembly: GCA_937952235.1. Lineage (GTDB taxonomy): Bacteria > Verrucomicrobiota > Verrucomicrobiia > Opitutales > Opitutaceae > ER46. The sequence goes on from CALFZM010000413.1 coordinate 3,277, forward strand.
GCCGGCGCACGATGGATGCAGGGCGGCACGGGGCTGCCGGGGTGGTCCGTGGCGATGCGCCACAGGTTGCCCACGCCGAAGGAATACGGCTGCGCTCCCGGGGCGGGCGCGTAGTGCAGGTCATAACAGTGTTCCTGCAGGTAGGTGCGGAAATCCGCGTCGTCGGCGCCACCGTACTGCCGCAGCAGCTCGGCGCGCGTCGCAGGTTCATCGATCCGACGCCGGGCCTCTTCGGGGTGCAGGCCCTCGCTGGGCGGGCCGTGATACGTGCAGAGCCAGGTGTCGGCGGCCACGGGCGCGCTGTCCGCGTGGAAGGAAAACACATCCGTGGCCACCGGTCCTGGCGCATCGTCGCGCGGGTAGCCGTGGATGCAGTTGAGCACCGGATCCAGCTCGAGGGCGCGCAGCCGCTCGAGGTCCGTCAGCATGAACTCGACCGCCGCCCGGGCCGCGGGGCTCGCGGGCAGGCTCCGCAGCCGCGTGGCGTCGAGCGTGACGAGCCCCTCGCCCTCGCCGAGTAGCGCCACGACCTCGGCGAAGCCGTCGGGCAGGGCGCGCTCCCAGCAGAGGGCGTTCACCCCCTCGCCGAACGCCGCGCCGGCCAGGTCGGCGAAGCTGCGGACGCGCCGGATGCGCGCGTGGCGGGAGAGCGTCGGGAAGGGCGTCATGGGAGAAAGCGGTCGAAGTCGTAGCTTCCTCGTGGCAGCTCATGGCGGAACTGCAACGCCTTCGTCGCGGGGCGCATGCGTCCTACGGCTTCGGCAGGAACAGCTCCGAGCCGGGTCCCATCGGCAGGCCCAGCAGGCCGCGCCACGCGGCCATGAACGCGATCGAGCAGGGCAGCATCGTGGCGATCAACGTGCCGATTGCCGGCGCGGCCGACGGAGCGCGCCGCGAAGGTCACGATGAGCGGAAAGTGCGGCAGCAATGGCGGAACTGAGTGAAGGGCTCAGGTTGAGAATCGTGATAACGGAGATGCGATTCTCCCATCTCGGTATGCCCCTGTCCGGGACGCCGACGCATTGTTTTTTGGCGGCCGCCGGACTGCCGTCTGGAAAAGCGAGCTTCGGCGCGTCGGGGGGCGAGTGCGGTCGCAAGGATCAGCGTGAATCGGGAAGGGGGTGTTTCGTGGAAAGCGGGGATGCCGGGATCGTGCGCCACGTCCGTCATTGGCCAGCGCGGTGAGGGGAGCCCGCCGAACCTGCGCACTTGCCTTCAGACTGTCGTCGGCGTTGATCCCTGCCCCTCACGATCTGCCGATGAAACGCTCGTTGCTCCTCGCCGTTTTGTGCGGAGTCGTTCTGGTCGCCCGCGCGACGGCCCAAGACCTGACCGTGACGACGATCGCGGGCCAGTTCTGGGAGTCGGGCAGTGTCGATGGCACCGGTCGGAGCGCGCGCTTCAATTACCCCCGTAACGTGGTCATCGATCCCGCGGGCAATCTCTACATCCTCGACGGGAACAACTACACGTTGCGCAAGATGACCGCTGGGGGCGTGGTCACCACGATCGCGGGCTCGCCTGGCGCCAAGTCCTATGTCGATGGTCCGGGCCCGACCGCGCGCTTTTTCCAACCGGCGGGCCTGGCGCGCGATTCCCTGGGCAATCTGTATGTCTCAGATTTCGATCTGGCCCGGGGCGGCGGCGTCGTACGCAAAGTCTCCCCCGCAGGCGTCGTCTCCACTCACCTCACCCACCTCAGCGGCAACGTGCTCGCCGTCGATGCCTACAACACCCTTCTGGTGGGTGGCGGCACGGCGATTCGAACGTTTGCCGTTAATGGTTCGGAGATCTTTCGCGACTGGCCGGCCAATCTGCCGACGCCCGGCGGGGTGCCTCGTCCTCCGGCGGGCGACTTTGGCACCGTCACCGCCTTGGCAATCGATCGCGCAGGCAACGTCTACATTGCCGACTTCTTGAAACACGAAATTCGAAAGGTGACGCCGGCACGCACCATGACGGTGCTGGCCGGCGGAAGCGGCAGCGCCGGTTATGTCGATGGCACGGGAACGAGCGCGCGATTCAATTTCCCCGGTTCGCTTGACGTCGACTCGGCAGGAAATGTGTACGTGGCGGATTCGAACAATCATGTGCTGCGAAAAATCACGCCCGCGGGCGTGGTGACCACGGTGTTGGGCGCGGCCAATCAGCCGGCCCTTTTCGGTTCGGATGGCCGGGTGGCGTTTCCAGATGGGGTTGGGGGAAGCGCCCGGCTGGGCGGTCCGCAAGCGGTCGGCGTCGGCCCCGATGACGCGGTTTATCTCATGGACTTGAATGCGGTGAGAAAGGCCACAGGGGTGAATTCGCCGGCGAAAGTGGTCACTCCGCCGGATCGGCAGATCCTTCCCGCCGGGGAACGCGCCACCTTCTCCGTCGTCACCAGTGGTTATCCGGCGGTCGCTTACCAGTGGCAGCGGCAGCCGGCAGGCGCGACGACCTGGAGCAATCTCACGGATAATGCCGTCTATTCCGGTACGGGAACCGCCACCCTCATCATCGCCGCCGTCAGTCTCGGCATGAACGGAGATCGTTTCCGTTGCGTAGTGAGCAACAGCTTTGGAACGGACACCAGTTTTGAAGGCCAGATCCTGGTCGATTCGCCGGTGGTCGTCGTTCCTTTGCGGGTGAGCACCTTTGCCGGCCGGGCTGGAATGGGCGGCAGTTCCGTGGACGGAGAGGGTGCGGCGGCGCGGTTCTACGGACCTCACGGGGTGGTGTGCGATGCGAGCGGCAACGTCTACGTCTCCGAACTCAGCGGAAATCTCATCCGCAAGATTTCGGCGAACGGGTTGGTCACGACTCTGGCCGGCAACGGTGCGGCAGGAACGCTCGACGGGGTGGGGCGAAACGCGCAATTCAGGCAGCCCGCCGCGATCGCCATCGATCCGGCGGGCAATCTTTATGTGGCGGATCGCAACTTCTGGCCGGACCTCAGGCCCATCATCCGCAAGATCACGCCCGCCGGGGTCGTGACGACGTTTGCGCAGAGTGGGCCGGGGGGTGCGCCGCTGCCGGTGACCGTGGCCCTGGCCTGCGATCGAGCCGGCAATCTCATCCTCGTGGGCATTCCAGGGACATTGATCAAATTCAACTCCACCGGCGGCAGCGCCCCCATCCCGATCCGGTCGACGATCGATGGAGCCACGTTCTCGGGTGGATCGGCGGTTGCGGTGGACGGGGCGGACAACCTGTTCATCGCCACCGGCGATCAAACCGTACTGAAAATCACCCCGGCGGGTGTGCTGTCGACATTCGCGGGCCGGAGCGGGGCCGCCGGCGCCATTGACGGCCGCGCCGCCAACGCGCGCTTCCGGGGAATCCAGGGGATCGCGGTGGATGCCGCGGGCAACGTCTACGTGACGGACAGCGGCAACCGACTGATCCGCAAGATCACCCCGGGAGGCATGGTCAGCACCGTGGCCGGGATCAAGCCGAGCGCGGCGATGATCAACCCGACTGGCAGTGCCGACGGTCTCGGGACCGCCGTCCGCTTCAACCAGCCGGCCGGCATCGCGTTTGATCGGGGCGGGATCCTGTACGTCGCGGACAGTGTGAACCACACGGTTCGTCGCGCCGTCCCCGTCGATGCGGTCGCCGCGGGCGAGTCCGCGGAGTTCTACGTGCTTTCCTCCGGGGCGGAGGAATCGGCGTTCCCTGGTGAGGCCGGCCCCGCCTCCGCCCTCGAACCGCGCCGGACGGCGTCGGGCGGGTTCCCCACGTATCAATGGTTCAAGGACAACCGGCCGATTTCCGGTGCGATAGCGGCGAGCTTCAGAATCGAGTCCGCCGGAGTGCTCGACGGTGGCCGTTATGCCGTGCAGGTTACCACGGCGGAAGGAGCCGCCCTGAGTGCGCCGGTGGATTTTGCCGTGCGTGGCAGTCGCCTGGTGAATCTCTCCATCCGGTCGCGGGCGGGCAGCGGGGCGCAGACCCTGACCGTGGGTTTTGTGGTCGAGGGTGGCGGGCTGCCGCTGCTGCTGCGCGGCGTGGGTCCGGGATTGCGGCCGTTCGGGGTTTCCTCGCCGCTGGTGCAGCCCCGGCTCTCCCTCTTCCGGGGTGAAGCAGCGGTGGTGGAGAACTCCGGTTGGATTGAGGAGCCGGAAATGATGGATGCCGCCGGGCGGGTGGGCGCGTTTGCCCTGGTCGCCGACAGCCGCGACGCCGTGGTGTACACCCGGCTCGAGTCGGGGGCCTTTACGGCCCAATGCGCCGGCGAGAATGGCGGCACCGGTGTGGCGCTGGTCGAACTCTACGACACGAGCGGCCTCACCACCGGCCGGAGTCGTTTCGTGAATGCCTCCGCGCGAAGCCAGGTGGGACGGGGAGATGATGTGATGATTGCCGGCTTTGCGATCGCGGGCAGCACGCCGCTGCGGGTTTTGATCCGCGGGGTGGGACCGGCATTGGCGCAGTTTTCGGTGGAGGGGGCATTGGCGGACCCGCAGCTGAAAGTGTTCGATGGTGCCAGGCTGCTGCGCGCGGAAAGCCACGAATGGAGTCGCAACGCCAACAGTGCCGAAATCGCCGCGACGACGCAGGGCGTAGGTGCGTTCACCCTGGCGAACAACGGCAGGGATGCGGCTCTGCTGCTCCAACTTGCGCCCGGGGCCTACACCGTCCAACTCAGCGGCGCAGGCGAGACGACGGGAGTGGGACTCATCGAAATCTATGAAGTGCCTTGAGCCGCCGCTTCGCGTCCGGGCCGGCGGAGTGACCGACTGAAAGGAAACGGGATCTTGCGGGGGGCGAGTGAAGGGGTCAGGTCGAGAATCGAGATCGACGACCCGTGACAGACTTCGTCATCTCGATGCGCGAGCCCATTCGCGAAGCGCGATGTGAAATGGTCCGGCGCCCGCGCTCGGTCCTGAATGGGGTGAAGCGCGCCGGCGCGTCACCGGGGCAGGAACAGCGCCGAGCCGGGTCCCATCGGAAGCTCGAGCAGGATCCACAGGATCAGCAGGCCGCTCCAGGTGGCGATGAACGCGATCGAGTACGGCAGCATCGTTGCGATGAGCGTGCCGATGCCGACGCGGCCGACGTAGCGCGCCGCGAAGGTCACGATGAGCGGAAAGTACGGCATCAATGGCGTGATGATGTTGGTGCAGGAATCGCCGACGCGATAGGCGCCCTGCACGAGCTCCGGCGTGTAGCCGAGCAGCATGAACATCGGGACGAAGATTGGCGCCATCAGCGCCCATTTGGCCGACGCGCTCGCGATCGTGAGGTTGATCAGCGCGGTGAGGAGCACCAGGGCGATCATGAGCAGGACCGGGCTGTCCTGCAGGTGCAGGGCCTTGATGCCTTCGGCGCCCTTGACCGCGAGGATCGTGCCGAGGTTGCTCCAGTTGAAATAGGCGAGGAACTGCGCCGCGAAAAACGCCATCACGAGGTACGAGGCCATCGTGGCCATCGACGCATCCATGCCGCGCACGACGTCGTGGTCGCTGCGCACCGTCCGGGCGCCAAGCCCGTACGCCAGGCCGGCCACCAGGCCATAGAGGAAAATGAAGAAGATGACGCCGCGAAACAGATACGATCCCAGCACCGTGGGATGCTTCGGATCGATCAGGAATCCGCCGGGCGTCAGCACGCCCCAGAGGATGACGCCGGTGAGGGCGAGCACGGCCCACGCCGTCCACCACAGCCCGCGCTTTTCGTCCGTCGTCAGCGGCGCCAGCGGCTCGGGTGGGGTGTCGCCCGCGTAGGCGCCGAGCCGCGGTTCGACGATGCGCTCCGTGACCCAGGTGCCCACGGCGACGAGCAGGAACGTGGCGGCCACCAGGAAATAATAATTGGCCGTGGCGGGCACGATGAAGCCAGGCCGCACGACCACGGCCGCCGCCTGCGTGATGCCCGCGAGCAGCGGATCGACCGTGCCGAGCAGGAGGTTGGCGCTGAACCCGCCCGAGACGCCGGCAAAAGCCGCGGCCAGTCCCGCGAGCGGGCCGCGCCCCACCGAATGAAAGATCGCCGCGCCGAGCGGCACCATCAGCACATAACCGACGTCGCCGCCGGAATGGGACATGATCCCGCCGAAGATCACGATCGGCGCGATCCAGCGGCGCGGGGCGGCGAGCACGATGAGCCGCAGCGCGGTGCCGATCAGGCCGGTCCGTTCCGCCACCGCGATGCCGACGAGGCAGGCGAGCACGGTGCCGAGCGGCGGGAAGCCGACGAAGTTGGGCACCACGTTGACCAGCATCCGGTGCAGGCCCTCGCGCGAGAGCAGGTTGATCACGGGCACCGCCTGCCCCGTCGCGGGGTGGATGACCTCGACACCCCGGGCGCTCAACCAGCCCGAGAGCAGGACGACGACGCCCGCCAGCAGTGCGAACAGCGTGGCGGGGTTGGGCAGGACATTCCCGCCCCGTTCGATCCCGTTGAGGAAGCGTTGGAACAGCGTCAGCCGGACAGGGGAGGCGCTCACGGCACGACTACCGCGCCACCCTCGACGGAGGTCAATCGCCCGCAGCGCGGGCGGCGACGACGCAAAGCGGCCGCGCCCCCGAAAGGACGCGGCCGCGCGGTTTTCTCTGCGAACAAATGCACTTCCTCCTCGCCGCCGCACCGGGTCGGCCGGCGGGTGAGGGGGCGGAAATCAAAACTGCTCCGGCATGCGGTAGATTTCGACGAGCACTTCGCCCCCGTTGACGGCGGGGCCGGCGGATTCGAGGGCCACCGTGTAGGCCCCCGGCGGCAGTTCCACCAGCAGCGCGGCATCCTTGCTGCCGGTCGCGAGCGGAAACGCTCCGGCCAGGCTCGCGGCCTCGCGGATCGCCCCGGCGTCGGGCGGCGCCGACCAGTCGTCGTTGGTCGCCAGCACGTCCTGTCCGCGACGCACGCTCAGGACCGGATCGGCAAGGGTGTTCGCCACGCCGAAGGCCGTCAGCCCCGGACCTATCCCACGGACGAGAACCTGCCGCGGACGGCCTTCGATCACGAATCCCGCGATCACCCGGTCGCCGGCGGACGCCAGGCGGGCACGGGTGGAGATGTTGATGACCCTGCCATCGGTCAGCACGGCGTCCGGATTGGGCTCGATGAGCCAGAATCGTTCTTCGCCCACCGGTATGGCGACGGAGTTGGCGCCGAGCTGGAAGAAGGCCAGGGCGTTGAACCCCAGCCCGCGGTACGCAAACCAGGCCTCCCGTGCGATGAGCGGACGGTCGACTGCCCACTCGGGAAGGTTGGCCGGGCGCGGGACCTCGGAGCTGGCGGACCACGTCGCGCGTCCGTCAAAGTGAAGGATGCCCTGCGTCCGCTGGAGCCGGTCGCTCCCGACCGCGGTGAAGCGCACCACGGCGACGCGGTCGAGCTTCGACGGCTCGGCGGCCGGCAGGGGCGCGGCGAGGAAGGCCAGCGCGGCGGGCAGGCCGAGCCTGGAGAGGAATCTGAATGTTTGCATGTGGTTATGGTTGGAGGTTGCGGCGACGGCAGCGCGGTCACCGCGGCGCGTTTGTTCGCGAGAAAATCGGCGGCGGGCACGGCGTGCCCGCGAGGCCTTCACGGCGGAGGGGATTCGCCGGCGGCGAGCATCTTCCGCAGCAGGGTGGAGAGCGTGCGGCGTTCCGCGGCGCTCAGCGGCGCGAGCCAGCGGTCGTTGCGGGCCAGCCGCGCGGCGATGATGCGGTCGGCCGTCTCCCTGCCGGCATCGGTCAACCGCAGCAGCGTGCCGCGCCGGTCGCGCGGATCGGCCAGCCGCTTCAGGAGCTTCCGTTCCTGCAGCCGGTCGAGCACCGCCGTGACTGCGCCGGACGTGAGCGTGGTTGCCGCCATGACCGCCGTCGGCGTCGTGGGAGCGGGGTCGTGAAAACGCAGCGTCACCAGCGACTGGGCCTGGCCAAAGACGAGCCCTTCCGCGGCCGGGATGTCGTCCATTTCCCGCCGCAGATGGCCGCCGAGCCGGACGAGGCGGAGCAAGGCTTCCTGCTGCCGGAACTGGGCGCGCGGAGGCGTGGCACTTTCCCACTGCGCGATGAGCCGCTCCACGAAATCGGGTTCGGAAGGTTCGGCTCCTGGCGGTGGCATGCCTGGCACCTTTGAAACAAGTATCTTTATATCAAGCTTCAAGTGGCAGGCGACCTTGTCCCCGACCCGGAATGCACTTAAGATCTTGGTGCCAAGTGGCCTGAGCGTCGTTCGCCTTTCGACCCATGCCGACATTGGACCTGCCTCCGGCTTCAAAAACCGGTGGTACGCAGGCCGCACTCGAATGCCGCCGCGCCGGGTCGGACGAAAGGCGAGACTACGGGCGGATGCAGCGCGCCGCGGGCAGCGATGCGATCCGGAACCCGGACCTCAGAACACCGACAGCGCCTTGGCGCTCTCGATCACGACCCAGGCGCCGCCCAGCGAAAGCCCGGCGAGCAGGACGTGCTTCATGGCTTTCCGGCCCTTGAGCATCGCGTCGTGCATGTCGTGGTCGAGCGGGCGGCGATTGCTTTCGGCCATGAAACTGGCGAAGCGCGGCTCGCGAAAACGGCCGCGCGGATCCTGCCTCAATCCGAAACGGATCGGGGGTCGCCGGCACAAATTCAGGAGCGCTCGCAGCACGCGTTTGGTAACGACACTTTGTAGTGGTTTCTTCAATCCGAAAGGCTCTACGTTCGTATTTTTCGCGCTCATTTCTACGCGTCATCACTCATCCGACCCGCTTCCGCTTCCCATGCACCACTTCCACTACTCCGGTTCCGATCTGTTTTGCGAATCCGTCGACCTCGCGGCGGTGGCGAAACTCTATGGCACGCCGACGTACGTCTACAGTGCGTCGACCATGGCGGACAACTACCGCCGGCTGCAGGCCGGGTTGAAGGGCCTCGACGCCCAGTTGTGCTACGCGATGAAGGCCAACTCGAACCTCGCCATCCTCCGCCACTTCGCGAACCTCGGCGCGGGCTTCGACCTCGTGAGCGGCGGCGAGATCCGCCGCGTGATCGCGGCGGGATCCAATGTCCGGACGAGCGTCTTCGCCGGCGTCGGCAAGACGGAGGCCGAGATCAAGCTGGCGCTCGAGAACGGCATTTTCTCCTTTCACGTCGAGAGCGAGCCCGAGCTGGCCCGCATCAATCACGTCGCCGGCACGCTGGGCGTGAAGGCCCCGATCGCGATCCGGGTGAATCCCGATGTCGACGCCCACACGCACGCGAAAATCACCACGGGCAAGAGCGACAACAAATTTGGCATCCCGCTCAAGCACGCCGCCGCGGCGTACGAGGCGGCCGCCAAGTATCCCAACATCGCGATCAAGGGTGTGCAGATGCACATCGGTTCCCAGCTGACTTCGGTCGCGCCGTTCGTGGAGGCGGTCGAGAAGGTCGCACCGTTCGCCGCGGAACTGAAGGCCCGTTTCGGCATCACCTATTTTTCCATCGGCGGCGGGATGGGGATCATCTACAAGGAGGCGCTCTCCAGCGGCCAGCAGGCCTGGTGGGACGCGCAGCCGGCCGACAAGCGTCCGCTCACGCCCGAGACTTATGGCGCCGCCCTCGTCCCGCTCCTGCAGCCGCTCGGCCTGAAGATCCTGCTCGAGCACGGCCGGTTCATGGTCGGCAACTCCGGCGTGCTCCTCTCGCGCGTCGAGCATCTGAAGCGCGGCGCGGGCAAGAACTTCCTCATCGTCGACGCCGCGATGAACGATCTCGTGCGGCCCGCCATGTACGACAGTTTCCACGAGATCGCGCCGCTCCGCCGGGACTCCGCGCGCCGGGCGCTCGTCGTCGACGTGGTGGGACCGATCTGCGAAAGCGGCGATTGTTTCGCCAAGGATCGCCAGCTCCAGGAAGTCGGGGAGGGCGAGCTGATCGCCTTCATGAGCGCCGGCGCCTACGGGTACACCATGGCCAGCCGCTACAACACCCGCGGCATGGCGGCCGAGGTGCTGGTCAAAGGCAGCGCCTTCGAGCTGATCAACGCCCGCGAAACCTTCGAACAGATGATCGCCGGCGAAAAAGTCCCGGCTTTCCTGGCCTGACGCGGGGGCGCGAGTGCCGCCGGGCGCCGCTTTTGCGTGTCTTTCGTCGCGTCCGCGCTTAACCACACGCCATGAATTTCGCGGTCGTCGGTGCCGGAGCGTGGGGAACGGCCTTTGCGTTGCACCTCGCCCGCAATGGACACCCCGCTTTCCTGGTGCCGAGGCGTGCCGACCAGGCCGCCGCGCTCGCCGCCACCCGCGAGAATACCGACTACCTGCCGGGTATCGCGCTGCCGGCGACGGTGAGGGTGTCCGCCGAGCTGGCCGTCGCAGTCGCCGTCGCGGATGTCATCCTGCTGGCCTGTCCGGCGCAGGCCCTGCGGGAAACCGCGACCCGGCTCCGGTCCGCGCTGCCCCCCGCGGGCCCGGCTCGCTTCGTCGTCAGCCTCGCCAAGGGCCTGGAAACCGGCACCCACGCCCGTCCGTCCGAAGTGATTGCCAGCGTGCTGCCAGGCCACCTCGTCGGTACGCTGACCGGTCCGACCCATGCCCTCGGCGTCGCCCGCGGCGAACCCTCCGCCATGGTGCTCGCGGCCAACCGTTCCACGACGCCGTTGCAGGATTACCAGGCCGCCATGAGCGGCCGCACGCTGCGGGTGTATACGAGCGATGACCTTGCAGGCGTGGAATTTGGCGGGTGCCTGAAGAACATCTATGCGATCGCGGCCGGCTGCTGCGACGGGCTGAAGCTCGGCGACAATACCAAGGCCGCGCTGCTCACCCGCGCGCTCGCGGAGATGGTCCGCGTCGGCGTCGCGCTCGGGGCGCGGCCGGAAACGTTCTACGGGCTGAGCGGCTTCGGTGACATGGTCGCGACGTGCTACGGCGGCTGGAGCCGCAACCGGGAGTTCGGCCAGCGCATCGGCGAAGGGCACCTGGCGGCCGAGCTGCTCGCGCACCGCAAGACCGTGGTGGAGGGATATCAGACGACCGATTCGTTCGCCGGGCTCTGCGCCGGGCGGCACATCGACGCACCGATCCTGCGCGAAGTGCACGCCATCCTTTACGCCGGCAAGCAGCCTGCCGCTGCCATCGCCGCGCTGATGTCGCGGGAACTGAAACGCGAGGCGCCGGCGACCGTGTCGTCCTGATTTCAGCCGTGTTGGCAGCTCCGCCCATCCCGCTCGCTCTCATGACCCCATCCCTCGTTCGCCTGCTCGTCCCCACCCTGGCCTGGCTGGCCGCTGCCGCGGTCGCCGGGGCGGCCGCTCCCGGCTGGCGCGTCATCCAAAACGAATTCCTCGAAGCCGCGCCGCCGGTGCCCGAGGTCCACGCGTCCACGCTTGCCGAGGCGGCCGACGGCACGCTGGTCGCCGCCTGGTTCGGCGGCACGAAGGAGGGCAACGACGATGTCTCCATCTACGTATCGCGCCGCCGCGGCCACGCCCCCTGGTCCCCGGGCCGCATCGTGGCCGAGGGCACGTCGGCCGACGGAAAACGTTATCCGACCTGGAATCCCGTCCTGCACCGCACGACCGACGACCGGCTGCTGCTCTTCTTCAAGACCGGTCCTTCCCCCGAGACCTGGTGGGGCGAGGTCATCGTCTCGCGCGACCACGGCGCCACGTGGACCGAACGCCGGCGGCTGCCCGACGGCATGCTCGGGCCGATCAAGAACAAGCCGATCCGTCTCGCCGACGGCACCTTGCTTTGTCCGACCAGCGTCGAATACGACGCGAAGCGCTGGGTCGTGCGCATGGAGTTCACCGACGAAAACCTCTCCACCTGGCGGTCGACCGGCGATTTCGCCGACCCGAAGAAACTCGGCGCGATTCAGCCCACGATCCTGCAGCACCGTGACGGCCGGCTCCAGGCGCTCTGCCGGAGCAGCGTGCGGGTCATGGCCCAGTCCTGGTCGACCGACGGCGGCCGGACCTGGTCGCCGCTCGACACGTCCGATATCTACATGCCGAACTCCGGCATCGACGCCCTTACGCTCAAGGACGGGACGTTCCTGCTGGTCTACAACCCGTCGGAAAAGAACGCCGATCCGAAGTCCTGGGGCGAGCGGCGGCCGCTGCTCGTGGGCCATTCGACGGACGGGCGCGCCTGGCGCACCATCGCCACGCTCGACACGCTGCCCAACCGCCACGGCTATGCCTATCCCGCGATCATCCAGGCCGCCGATGGCCGCGTGCACATCACCTACACCTGGAACCGGGCGCGGATGAAACACGCGATCCTGGCGGCGCCATGAGCGATCCGGAGGTTCCTCCGCCCCGCGTGGTCGTGGTCGGTACCCTCAACGTCGATCTGGTCTGGCAGGTGCCGATGCTGCCCCGGCCGGGCCAGACCCTCATCGCGGACAAGGTGGAGCGGCAGTTCGGCGGCAAGGGGGCAAACCAGGCCGTCGCGGCCGCCCGCCAGGGGGCGCGCGTCGCGCTGCTCGGAGCGGTCGGCGACGACGCCGAGGGCCGCGCCTACCGCGAGCACCTTCAGCGTGAAGGCGTGGACGTCCGGGCCATTACCGCGGTTCCTGGCGTCGCCACCGGCACCGCCCACGTCTATGTGGATCCGCGCGGCGAGAACCTCATCGTCGTCGATCGCGGAGCCAACGCCCGGCTCGACGTGACGCCACTGGAGCAGCTGCTCGACGAGACCGATGCCCTGGTCGTGCAGCTCGAATGCGCGCTGCCCGCGGCGGTCGAGGCGCTCCGGCTCGCGGCCGCCACCGGGGTGCGCAGCATCCTGAACGCGTCGCCGGTGCCGCCGGATTTTCCCTGGGGCCGGCACGCGATCGACACCGTGATCGTGAACGAACACGAGTGCCGGGACTGTTTCCAGCGCGCCCCCGCGGAACTCGCGGCCCTGTCGGATCGCGCCCGGCAGGAGTTTCTCCACGAGCGCCGGATGAGCCATCTGGTGATCACCCGGGGAGCGGACGCCACGCTGCTCGTCGCGACGACCTCGGTGCTCAGCGTGCCCACGCATCCCGTCACGCCGCGGGATACGGTGGGCGCGGGCGACACCTTTGCCGGGGCGCTCGCCGCGCAGCTCGCGGCCGGTTTCGTGTGGGAGCGGGCGCTGCGCCACGCGAACATCGCGGCGGCATTGTCGACACTGGCGCTCGGCGCGCAGGCGGCCATGCCGACGCTCGCCGCGGTCGAGGCGGCGAAGCGATAGGGGGAGCGCGGACGTCCTCGTCCGCAGTCTGGTCGGATGCGGACGAGGACGTCCGCGCTCCCGGAGCACGACGCTCGCGCGCCGCGCTCAGTGCCCCATGCCCGCCTGGTGCTCCTGGATGTACTCCTGCTTGAGCCCGAGTTTCTCCGGCGCGTGCAGCACGAGCATCTTCATCCGGATGTCGGCGGGGATGTCGGAGGACGTCGCCTTCGAGATCACGATCATCAGGACGATCGCGAGCGGCACGGTCCAGATCGCGGGCTGTTCGCACAGGATGCGGATGAGCGGATTGGCCGCCCAGAAGGCGGTGAGGTCGACGACCTTGAGGTCGCTCACGTTGATCAGCGTCGTGCAGGCCAGCGCGGCCAGGCCGCCGCCGAGCATGCCGGTCGCGGCGCCCTTCATCGTCATGCCGCGCCACCACACGCTCATGAACAGCAGGGGGAAATAGCTCGCGGCGGCGATGGCGAAGGCCTGGCCGACCATGAAGTTGATCTGGAGTTGTTCGACCTGGGCACCGAGCACGATGGCGACGCCGCCGACGACAATCGCGGAGATCTTGAAGGCCTTGAGCCGGTCCTCGGCGCTCGAGCGGGGGCGAAGGATCCGGCCGTAGACGTCGTGGGCGAGCGCGCCCGTCATCGAGACGAGCAGGCCGCTGAACGTGCTCATGAACGCCGCGAACGCGCCGGCGCACGTGATGCCGCTGAGGATCGAGCCCCAGATGCCGTAGCGCTCGTTGATGATGCGGGGCAGCTCGAGCACGATCTTGTCGGTGCCCTTCGCGCCGGTGGCGGCGTAGAGTTCCGGCAACAGATTTCGTCCCAGCACGCCGAACACGGGCGGGAAGACATAGAACACGCCGATCAGGATCATGACCCACATCGTCGTGCGCTTGGCGGCGACGCCGTCGGGATTGGTATAGAAGCGCACCAGAATGTGCGGCAGTCCGGCGGTGCCGCAGACCAGCGCGATGATGAGCGAGTAGGTATAGAGCAGCGAATACGGCTTCGTCTGCTCGGGCGTCAGGCCCGCGGCCTTGGCCGCCTTGGTGGTGAGCGGTCCGAAGGGCGACACCCACGCCTCGTCGGCCGGCGCCTTGTCCACGAGCGTCTTGCGCTCGATCTCGGCCACGTTCACCGCCGGGCTGCCGGGCGCCGCCGTCTCGGCGAGGTGATTGCCGTAGGTGCCGAAGACCGCCATGAGGACGAAGACCGGCACGCTGATCGCGAACATCTTCATCCAGTACTGGAAGGCCTGCACCAGCGTGATGCCCTTCATGCCGCCCAGCGCGACGTTGAAGGTGATCACGGCGCCGACCAGCACGACTCCGACCCAGTATGGCATGCCGGGGAAGATGTAAGCGAGCGTGACGCCCGCGCCCTTCATCTGCGGCATCGTGTAGAAGAACCCGATGAAAAGCACGAAGCAGACCGCGATCTTGCGGAATAGCGGCGAATCGAACCGGCCTTCCGCGAAATCCGGAATCGTGTACGCCCCGAACCGCCGCAGCGGGCCGGCGATGAAGAGGAGCAGGAACAGGTAGCCGCAGGCGTAACACACCGGGTACCAGAGTGCATCGTAGCCGCTGGACATCACCATGCCGGCGACGCCCATGAACGAGGCCGCCGAGAGGTATTCGCCGGAGATGGCGGAGGCGTTCCAGCCGACCGACACCGAGCGGCCGGCGACGAAGAAATCACTCGCGGTCTTGGAGGTCTTCGCCGAGCGGAAGCCCATCCAGATCGTGACCACGACCGTGACGAAGGAAAACGCGAAGATCCAGGGATCGACGCCGCCGAGCAGGGCGAGGGTGGGGACCGTCGTCATGGCTCAGCGCCGCTCCTTTCCGCCGCGGGCCTGTGCCACCTCGGCCACCTCGTCCTCCTCCAGCGCAATCGAGCGCCGGATGAAGTAATACGAGATGACCCAGACAAAGGGGAAGAAGAGCACGCCTACGAGCAGCCAGCTCAATGTGTAGCCGCCGACCCGGGAGGCCATCAACCCGGGGGCAAAGTAATTCAGCAGCGGCATGCCCAGCAACGCGATGAGGAACGTCGCGGCGCAGGCGATCGAGAGCGCGAGTTGCCGCCGCATCAGCGTGCGGAGGAACGACTCGCTGTGCACCAGGTCGTCGTGGTCGGGGGTGGGGGAAGACATTCGGGGGCGACGATGTTCCTCCCGCCGGCGCTGACAATGCCGTTTCTCCGCTACTTTGGTCCAGGTCCGTGCGCGGGAGTTGCACGCCTGTGACCGGCCCGCCACCGGGTTGTCACGGGAGGCCACTACGCTGCAGCCGATGCTGACCACACCGCTGCCTCGTCCGAATTTTCTCGTGCCGGTCTTGTGCCGGATGCTCCTTGCCACGCTGGCGCTGCTCGCGTGCGTGTCCGCGACGAAGGCGGCCACTGTCTCCGGGCGCGTGCGCGACGACGCCGCCCGCAGCTACCTGCTCGGCGCCACCGTGAGCCTGCGGGAACTCGAGCGCACTGCGGCGAGCGGTCCCGGTGGCGAGTTCGTGCTGACAGACGTGCCGCCCGGCGACTACACCCTCGTCGTCTCCCACCTCGGCTACCGCGACGCGAGCCGCCCCATCGCCGTCCGTGACGGCGCGACCGAGGCGCTCGACGTCGCGCTGACATCCGACGTTGTCCGCCTCGAACGCTTCGTGGTCGAGGGCGCCCGCGAGGGCCAGGTGCGCGCGCTGCAGCAGAAGCGCGCCGCGGTGAACGTCACCGACATCGTCTCGGCCGACGCCGTCGGCAAGTTTCCCGACGGCAACGCCGCCGAGGCGCTGCGCCGCGTGCCCGGCGTGTCGGTCGAGTATGACCAGGACGAGGGCCGCTACGTGGTGCTCCGCGGCATCGATTCGGCGCTCAACACCGTCACGCTCAACAACCAGCTCGTCGGCACGCCCTCCGAAGGCGGCAACCGCGGCATCGCGCTCGACTCCGTGCCCGCCGACCTGATCGCGCGGCTCGAGGTCGTGAAGGCCGTCACGCCCGACATGGACGCCAGCGCCGTCGGCGGCTCGGTGAATATCGTCACGCAAAGCGCATTCGACCGTGCCGAGCGTTTCCTCAACGCCAGCGTCAGCGGCTTTCACGACGACTTCAGCGGCCGCACCACGCCCAACGGCAGCATCACGTTCGGCACCGTGTTCGGACCTCGCCGCGAGTGGGGTATGGTCGCCGCCTTCAGCTACTCGCTCAAGGATTTCAGCTCGCAGACGGTCAACACCCGCTCCTGGTCCCAGGTCAACGGCTTCTGGCTGCCGCTCACGCAGCAGTCGTACGACTACGACATCGAGCGCGAGCGCCTCGGCGCCAACGTCGCGCTGCAGTTCCGGCCGGCGGCCGGCCACGAGCTGGCGCTGCGGGTGAATCACAACGAGTTTTCCGACGTCGAGGCCCGCCAGAGCGTCCTGTACGAGCACCGCCTCGGCACGCTCACCAACCAGACCGCGACCAGCGGCACCAACAGCCAGGGCCGCGCCAGCCGACAATATCGCGACTATCATCAGACGGGCACGATCGACGCCGCCACGATCGAGGGTCGTCACCAGTTCGGCGATACGACGCTCACGTGGCAGGGCGGCGCCAGCCGCGGCGAACGCGACGTGCCGACCCGCGTCGACTGGGAGTACCGCTCGGCCGCGGGGGCGTTTCCCAGCTCGTACGACCTTTCCGGCGAGGTGCTCGTGATCCGGCCCGCGACCAACGCGTACTACGATCCCGCGAACTACCCGTTCCGCCGGGTGCGCTTCCGCTCGGATGACGAGCGCGAGGACGTGTATTCGTTGCAGGCGGACGTCCGGCGCGCTCTGCGCATCGGAGCGCGCCCCGGCGCGTGGAAGGCGGGCGTGAAGTTCGTCAACCGCGAGAAGCGCGACGATCGGAACAACCGCAATTACAACCTGGCGGCCGGCGCCGCCAACCTCTTCACGCTGGCCCAGCCGGGGCTGGCCGGCGCGGAGCCTGCGGGCTACTTCGACGGCCTGTTTCGCTTCGGGCCGACGCTCGACCTGGCCGCGAACCAGGCCTTCTTCGCCGCCAATCCCGGCCGCTTCACCCTGGACCCGCTCGGCACCCTGAGCGACTCCGTGAGCGGTGACTTCGACGCCACCGAGGACGTGCTTGCCGGGTACGCGCAGGCGACGGTTGAGCTGGCGAAAGGCCTCACGCTCCTCGCCGGCCTGCGGGTCGAGGCGACCGAGACCACCTACGGTGCCAACGAACTCAGCACGGTCGGCGGCACGTTTTCGGGCGTGTACCGGCGCGTCACCGGCGGGCGCAGCTACGAGAACTTCCTGCCTGGCCTGCACCTCACCTGGCGTCCCACCGACCGGCTGGTCGCCCGCCTGGCGTGGACGAACACGCTCAGCCGGCCCAACTACGCCGATCTCGCGCCGCGCCGGCAGTTCGACGTGATCGAGACCGCGGCCGGGAGCGGGGTCTTCAATGGGAGCGTCAGCACCGGCAATCCCGACCTCAAGCCCTACGAGGCGATGAACTTCGACCTCGCGGTCGAATACTACCTGGGCAATGCCGGCATCGTTTCCGCCGGGCTCTTCCACAAGGAAATCGACCACCCGGTGTTCGGCCGGAGCACGTTCCAGACGGACGTCACGGTCGACGGCCGGCGATTCGCCACGCTCGCCACGTCCGCGCCCGACAACGCCGACCGCGGCCGGATCACGGGCCTGGAGCTGAACTACCAGCAATTCTTCCGGTTCCTGCCGGCGCCGTTCGACGGCCTGGGCGTGAACCTGAGCTACACGCTGGTCGATTCCGAGGTCCGGCTCTTCACCCGCGCCGACAAGCTGCCGTTCTTCAAGCAGTCGGATCGCGTGGCCAACGTCGCCCTGTTTTACGAGAAGCACGGCTTCGAGGCGCGGCTGGCGCTGGCCTACAGCGACGATTTCCTGAATGCGGTCGGCGCGAATCCGGCGACCGACATCTATGTCCGGGGCCGCCAGCCGCTGGACGCCAAAGTGAGCTACCGCGTGAACCGGCGTTTCCGGGTCTTCGGCGAGTTCCTCAACCTCACCGAGGAGCCGTTGCGCGAGTTCACCGGCGAGCGCTGGCGCGAGAACGATTTCGAGATCTACCGGTGGAAGGCGCGGTTTGGGGTGAACTTCAACCTCTGACCCGGGCGACGCCGCCGCAGCGGCGACAGAACGCAGCCCCCCGGAGGGGCGACGTTGTTTCCAGCCTCCCGCCGGACCGCCACCCGTTCCAGGGCGCTGCGGACGTCAGAACCCGAGCGCCCGTGGGAGCGCCAGCGAGAGCGCCGGCCAGTAAGTCACGAGCATCAGCACCGCGAACATCGCGAAGAAGAACGGCAGCAGTGGCCGCCAGATCTTCGCGATCGTCGTGCCGGCAACGCCGCAGCCGACGAAGAGGCAGCTCCCGACGGGCGGCGTGCACAGCCCGATGCAGAGGTTGAAAATCAGCACGAGCCCGAAATGCAGCGGGCTCATGCCCAGCTTCGTCACCACGGGCAGCAGGATCGGCGTGAAGATCAGCACCGCCGGCGTCATGTCCATGAACGTGCCCACGACGAGGAGCAGCAGGTTGATGATCAGGAACAGGACGATCGGATTGTCGGAAAGCCCGACCAGCGCCTGGCTGACCGTCTGCGGAATGTTGGCCGACGACATCACCCAGGACATGCCCATCGAGGTGCCGACGAGCAGCAGCACGATCGCCGTCGTCGCGGCGGAATCCGTCAGCAGCTTCGGCAACTGGCTCCACGGGATCTCGCGGTACACGAGCACCGAGAGGACGAACGTGTACGCCACCGCGACCGCGCTCGCCTCCGTCGGGGTGAACCAGCCGAGGATGATGCCGCCCATCACGATCAGCACGAGCAGCAGGCTGGGCAGCGCGGCGAGGAAGATCCGGAACCCCGCGCCGAAGCCGACCTTCTCGCCCACCGGATAACCGTGCCGCTTGGCGATGACGCCGGCGACGAGCATGAGCGCGAGGCCGAGGAGGATGCCGGGCACGTAGCCCGCGAGGAAGAGCGCCGCAATCGACACGCCGCCGCTCGCGAGCGAATAGACGACCATGATGTTGCTCGGCGGAATCAGCAGGCCGACGGGCGCGGCCGCGATGTTCACCGCCGCGCTGAATTCCCGGTCGTAACCCTCGCGCTTCATCATTGGGCTCATCGTGCCGCCGATCGCGGCCGCCGCGGCGACCGCCGAGCCGGAGATCGAGCCGAACAACATGCTGCCGAGTACGTTCACGTAGGCCAGCCCCCCGGGCAGCCGGCCGACGATCACCTTGGCGAGGTCGATCAGCCGCCGGGCGATGCCGCCGCGGTTCATCAACTGGCCGGAAAGGATGAAGAACGGGATCGCCAGCAGCGCGAAGCTGTCGAGGCCCGTCGCCAGACGCTGCGCAATCACCGTCGCCGCCGGCGCCGGATCGAGCGACATGAGCAGCGCGGCCGACGCGGCGGTTCCAATCGCAAACGAAATCGGCACGCCGGCGAAGAGCAGCAGCGCGAAGACCAGGGCGAGGACGATCGCTTCGTTCATGCGGCGGGATCAGTTGAGGCCCGAGGATCTCTCGCCCGCCCGGGCGCCCCCGCGCAGGGCGTCCGCGAGGGCGAACAGGCTGTACAGCGCGATGAAGGCGCCCGCGAGCGGCACCGCGAGATAGACGTAGCCGAGCTTGAGCTGCAGGGCGGCGGACTGCTGCCCGAGCGAAAGCTGGATCCACACCAGCCGGCCGCCACCGCCCACCATCACGGCGAGCGCGAAGAGCAGCACGCACAGGTGGATGACGATCTCCGACGCGCGCTTGCGTCCGCCCTGCAGCCGCGCCGTCACTAGGTCGAGCGCGAGGTGCGACTTCTGTCCCGCCGCGTACGCCGAGCCCAGCAATCCGACCCAGATCATCAGGTAGCGCGCGGTCTCCTCGGTGAAGCTCGAAGGACGTTGCAGGACGAAGCGGGTGAACACCTGCCAGAGCACGTTGAGCACCATCGCCGCCATCAGGAGGCAGATGGCGCCGCCGAGCAGCCGGTCCAGCGCGGCGCGCACGGGTTTCATGGTTTCACCTCCGCGATCCGCCGGTCCAGCGGGCCGATGACCGGATCCTGCCGCGCGAGTTCGTGCAGCTCCGCGACCTTCGCGGCGAAGAGCGCCTTGTCCGGCCGGATGATCTCGACGCCCGCCTTCGCCACGGCGGCAAGCGATTCCTGGGTCGAGGTCGTCCAGAGACCGCGCTGGTACACCGCCGAGGCGTCGGCGGACTCCTGCAGCCAGCGCTGCTCCTGCGGCGCAAGGCTGTGCCAGAAGTGGGTGTTGACCACGACGACGTCGGGCACGCTGGTGTGCTCGTCGAGCGAGTAGTACTTGCAGACCTCGTAGTGCCGCGCGAGGTGGAAGCTCGGCGGGTTGTTCTCCGCGCCGTCGACGACGCCCTGCTGCAGCGCGGTGTAGAGCTCGCCGAACGCGATCGGCGTGGCCGAGGCGCCAAACGCCCGGATCAGCGCGAACGCCATCGGGCTCTCCTGCACGCGGATCTTGAGTCCCTTGAGATCGTCCGGCGTGCGCACCGGCCGGCGCGTGTAGAAGCTGCGGCTGCCGGAATCGTAGTAACACAGCCCGCGCATGAACTTCCGCTCGGGCGCGGCCAGGATCTCGCGGCCGATCGGGCCGTCGAGCACGGCATTCTTGTGGGCGTCGTCACGAAACAGATACGGCAGGCCGAACACCTTGAACTCATCCGCGAAGCCTTCGAGCACGCTGGCCGAGACCTTCGTCATCGCGAGCCCGCCGATCTGCACCAGCTCGAGGCACTCGCGCTCGCTGCCGAGCTGGCCGCTGGGATAGACATCGACGCGCAGGAGCCCGCCGGACTTCTCCGCCAGCTGCTTCCCCAGGTAAACCATGCCCTGGTGGACGCTGTGCTGGGGATCGAGCCCGTGGGCGAGCTTGATCACCCTCACGTCGCCGCGCCGCTGGCAGCCGGCGAGCGCGGCCGCGCCGGCCGGCAGGAGCGCGGGCAGCGCGAGGCGGAGGAGGTCACGGCGGAGCATGCGGCGGGGTGGTCCGGAAACGGTCCGAGACCATGCGACCGGAACGTCGCGCGTGTCGAGCGTTACGCGCGGGCGGCGCGCGCCGCCTCACCGGGGGCGCACTTCGACGAGCAGCGGCGGGCTGGCGCGTTCGCCGGCGGCGTTGCTGACGAGGCAGACGTAGAGGCCGCTGTCCGCGACGGTGACCGCGGCAATTTCGAGGCGCTGCGCCGCCGCCCCCTCGATCGGCCGTCCGTCCTTGAACCACTGGAAGCGAAACGGCTTCTCCCCGTCGGCGGCCGCGTCCAGCCGCAGCCGTTCGCCGGCGCGGAGACGTTCGGCCGGGAGGGTGGAGGGCGCGCCGCCGGCGGGTCGTGCCGGTGGCGGCACCGGTGCGGCCTTCGGCGGGGGCGGCGACGCGGCCTTTTCGGCGATCACGATCAGTTGCACGGAGGCACTCGTGACGCTGCCGGCGGCGTTGGTGACCGTGACCGTGTACAGGCCAAGCTCTTTCTCCGTCACCGACCCCAGCGTGAGCGTGCTCCGGTTCCAGCCGCGGAACGTCTTGCCGCCGCGATGCCAGACGTAAGACAGCGGCGGCGTGCCTTGCGCGGTGACCGTGAACGTGGCCTCTCCCCGGTACGGCACCGTCTGGTCGATCGGATGACCGGTGATGACGGGCGGTTTCGCGACCTCTGCCCCGCTGGCGATGACGCCGCCGGCCAGCGCCGCGACCAGCGGCCAGGCGACGCGAAGGCAAAAGGGTGGACGGGGTGGCGTCATGGCTCGGATGCGCGCGCAGCATGATCGCGGGACGGCGCGGGATACGAGGCCTATTCGCCGGGACGAGGCGGACGGGGACGTCCGCGCTCCTGGCGGGGGACCGGAAGGAGGTCTTGGCGGCCCGAGGCACGGGGCGTTCCCCGAGCCCGGAGGGCCGGCTTTCCGTTTTGCGTCCGCGGCGGACTCGCTCCATCGGTGTCGCATGCCTCGATCGCTTTCGCCCGGCCTTCGGATGTGGTGCTGCGTGCTGCTGTTCGGTGTCGCCGGTTGCGGCCGCCGCGAGACCCCGGTCGAAGCGGGAGTGCGCACCGGCACGCTGCTCGTCGGCAACCAGAACGAGCCGGCGACGCTCGATCCTCACCTGTTGAATGCGTTCACCGACATGCGCGTGGCGATGACGCTCTTCGAGGGCCTGACGACGCTCGACGAGAAAACGGCGACGGCGCGGCCCGGCGCGGCCGAGCGGTGGGAGGTGTCCGCCGACGGACTGACCTGGACGTTTCACCTTCGCGCCAACGGCCGCTGGTCCGACGGCGCGCGCGTGACCGCGGCGGATTTCGCCTACTCGATCCAGCGCATCCTCACGCCGGCGCTGGGCTCGACCTATGCCTTCATGCTCTGGCCGGTGAAGAACGCGGAGGCGTTCAACACGGGCAAACTCTCCGACTTCGGGCAGGTCGGCGTGAAGGTGGTCGACGAGCTCACCTTGCAACTCCGACTGGAGCGGCCGACCGCCTACCTGCCGGCGCTCGTGGCGCACTCGACGTGGTTTCCCGTGCAACGGGCAAATGTGGAGAAATTCGGCCGCGCCGACGCGCGCGACTCCGCGTGGACGCGTGCGGGCAACCTCGTCGGCAACGGCCCCTTCCTGCTCACCGAGTGGCGCGCCAACGCCCGCATCACGGTCGCGCGCAATCCGCACTACTGGGGCAACGCCGAGAACCGGCTCGAGCGCGTGCAGTTTTTCCCGATCGAGAAGGCCGACGCCGAGGAACTCAGCTACCGCGCCGGCCAGTTGCACGTGACCGGCAGCGTGCCGGCCTCGAAGATCGCGGTGTACCGGCGCGAGTCGCCGGACGTCCTGCGGGTCAACGCCGAGCTGAGCACGAGCTACCTCAACTTCAACGTCACGAAGCCGCCGCTGACGGACGGCCGCGTGCGTCGCGCGCTGGCCATGGCGATGGATCGCGGTGCGATCTCGGCCCGGATCTACGAGGGGACGAGCCCCGCGGCGTTCACGCTCGTGCCGCCGGGCTGCGGGGATTACGTGCTGCCGCCCGGCCAGCGGGAGGACGTCGCCGCTGCGCGCGCGTTGCTGGCGGAGGCGGGATTTCCCGAGGGCCGCGGGCTGCCGACCCTGCCGCTGCTGGTGCCCAACGACGACAAGGGCCCGAAGATCGGCGAGGCGCTGCAGGCGATGTGGCAGACGCGGCTGGGCGTGCGCATCACGATCGAGCAGGCCGAGCAGAAGACGCTCCTGCAGACGCAGCAGTCCCTCGGCCACACGCTGGCGCTGCTGGGCTGGTTCGCCGATTACCCCGATCCCTACACCTTCCTGGAGATCTTCCGCACCGGCAATGGCAACAACTGGACCGGGTGGGGCAGCCGCGACTACGACGCCCTGCTCGACGAGGCGGGCGGACAGCTCGATCCCGCGCGCCGGTTCGCGCTGCTGCAGCGGGCGGAGGCCCTGCTTCTGCAGGAGACGCCGCTCGCGCCGCTGCTCTATCGCGCGCGCACCGTGCTCGTGCACCCGGCGGTGAAGGGCTGGGAGCCGTCGCCGGTCGGTTTGAACCGGTATCAGTTGCTGCGGCTGGAGCCGTGAAGCCCGCGCCCCGGCCGCGTCGGCACCGGCTTGGGCTTCGGGACTTCGATCGGGTAGGGCGGGTACATGGTGGAAACAGCGTGCGGCCCCGGTTGCGCCGCGCAAGTGCGGCGGCATCTTCCGGCGGCTTCACCCCGTCGTCGGGCTCAGCCAGACGCATGCCGTTGGCCTTCAATTCAGCCATGAGAAGGGCCGTACTCAAAGATGGAGCGGCTTGCCCAAAGAGTGCCCAAGCCGCTGCGAACCGGTCCCTCACACGTCAGCTGCCTGGGGACAGGCGGCTGCACCTCGACGGCATCGTTCCGGCTCAGTACGGAAGCTTCCCGGAGCCGAAGCACCGGTCGCACCGCACCTGGCGCTGCACCCGCTCGGAGCGGCCGTAGCTGTTCTGCTCCGTCGAGGTCTGCGCGTAGGTCCCGGTGCCGGCGCAACGCATGCACCAGCGCCAGCGCGACTGCGCCTCGGCCTCGCGCCGGGCGGATTCCGCCTGCCGGGCGGCGGCCTCGGCGGCCTGGCGGCGCGCGGCGCTCTCCGCCGCCTCGCGCGCGATCCGGGCGGCCTCGGCGCGCCGGCGCTCCTCGGCCGCGCGCGCCGCGGCGATCGCCTGCTCCTGTACGGCGGCCATGCGCGCGTTGAAACGCTGCGTGGCCGCGACCACCTCGGCCTGGCGGTCCGGCCGCAGTTTCACGGCGATCGCGGGCAGGGCCTCGCTGGCGGGTCGCACGGACTTGAAGACGTCGAGGGACGATTCGCGCGCCATCGCCTCGAGCCAGCGCACGCACGCCTCGAACTGCACGTCCGCCCAGGAAGCCGAGAACAGCGCGGGCACCACCGGCATCGTCGTATGCAGCGTCGGCCTGATGCCAAGCGCGGGCAGGGCGTCCCCCAGCGCGGCGGCCGCGGGCCGGTTGCGCCAGGGCGGTTGCGCGGCGAGGGCCGCGGCCAGGGCCTGGTGCAGAGCGTCGACCACCAGCTGCGCGGCCTCGCGCTCGCGCGCACCGTTGGCCGGCTCGCGGGCGGCCCAGGTCATCAGCGCGTGTTCGGCCGCGACGAGCTCCGCGAGCCGCGGCGCGGGGGTCGGGCCGAGCCAGGTGTCGCCGGCCGTCCGCCGCAGCGGCGTCGCGACCTCGCGCGCGGCCTGGGACAGGGCCTCCCGGGAGCCGGCGGCCCAGGCGGCGAGCAGGGGCTCGAGCGGCGGTGCGCCGGCCTGTGCCAGGTCGAAGGCGAGGGCGACCGTGTGCGCGAGTTGCGCGAGGAACACCGCCTCGCGGCCCGCGCCCGGCCGGCGGGCGTCGTACTGCACGCGCAGCACGCCCAGCTCGATGCCCGCCACCGTGCCGCCGGGCGCGGCGGGATCGAAGAGCAGCTCCGGCAGGTTGGGCCGGCCGGTGACCGCGCTGCGGGCGTCGCCCGGCGCGCGCCGGGCGGCTTCCCCCGCCGCCGGGGCGAGGGCGAGGCCGAGCAGGCCGTGGCGGATCCAGTCTTCGGTGACCCGCGCCGCGGGCCCGGGGAAGCGGCCCGACGCCGGCAGGGTCGCGAGCCGCCCGAAGTGGCGCGCGGCCCCGGCGCGATCGCCGGCCCAGAGGCGATGCTGCGCCGCCAGCAGAAGATCGTGGCCTGCCGGCTGCGGCACGCCGGTGAGCGCGGCGTCGAGCTCGGCGGCGCGGGCCGCTTGGTCGGCGGCGATCTGGCGGTGGCCGGCCCAGCCGGCCACCTGCCCGAGCTGGCCGTGCACCTGGGCGGCACGACGGACCAGGTCGGCGTCGCCGGGCGCGACCGTCACGAGAGCGGCGACCCAGCCGTTGACCCGCTTCGCCAGGTCGGCCGGAGGCACGCTGCGGGCGACGGCGCCGAGCGTCTCCTGCAGGGCATCAAGCGTGACGCCGAGCACGGCGGCGGCGAGCGGGCCTCCGCGCAGGGCCTCCCCCCAGAGTTCATCAAGCTCGTGCAGGACCGCGCCTTTTTCGTCGTCGGGCGCCGCGGCCAGCCGGCCGGTGACGCGCACCAGCCGCCGGGCCCGCAGGCCTTCGGGCGCCCAGGGTTTGCCGTCGTCGAGCGCCGCGGCCAGCGGCTCGGCGGCGGCGGCGAACTCCGCCCGGCGGGTTTCGAGCCCGAGCGCGAGGACCTGGAGGAGTTCCGTCTCGGCGCTCGTCCGCGACGGCTGGCGGGCGAGAGCCTGGCGCCAGGCCCCGGCGCGCGCCCGCTGGGCGCCGGGCGGCAGGGCGCGGAGGGCTTCCAGCGAGAATGCGGCCGCCGGCGACGCCGCGGGGTTGATCCGCAGCCCGTCGAGCAGGCGGGACTCCGCGCCCGTTGCCGGCGGGTGCGTGGCGAGCAGGGTTCCCAGCGCGAGCAGGAGCCGGGAGGCGCCGCTCGCGCCGGGGTGGCGGGCGGCGGACGGGCCGCCGGAGTTCACTTCAGCTCGCGGAGCTTGAGCGATCGGTAGGCGACGACGTCGCCGTGGTCCTGCAGGGCGATGTGCCCGCGCGTGAACGTGGCGAATTTCGTCCAGGTCTTGAACTTGCTCCCCGCGATGAGCGCCTTGCCCTCCGGACTCGCGAGGTCGGCGGCGATCACCTTCGTGCCGTTGAGCCAGTGTTCGACCTTCCAGCCGCGGACGACGATGCGCCCGGTGTTCCACTCGCCGACCGGTTTCGGCAGGTGGCGGGGCGTCGCCGGGCCGAGGTCATAGAGCGAACCGGCGAGGTGGTTGGGGATCGCGCTGTCCTTCGCCTTCTCGTTGTCGAGGATCTGGTACTCCGGGCCGGTGCGCGCCACGGCGGCTTCGCCGAGGCCGACGCGGTAAATGACGCCACTGTTGCCGCCGGGGCTGATCTTCCACTCGAACGTCAGCTCGAAGTCGCCGTACTGCGCCGCGGTGATCGCGTCGCCGGTCTTGCCGGCGGTGAGCGTGAGGGCGCCGTCGACCACCTTCCAGCCGGGCCCGAGGGCCTCGGTCTTGTACCCGCGCCAGCCGTCGAGGGACCGGCCGTCGAAAAGCAGCTTCCAGCCCGCGGCCTTTTCCTCCGCGGTGAGAGTATTGGGCGCCGCGGCCGCGAACGGCAGGGCGGAGACGAAGCACGCGAGGGCAAGCCAGGGGGCACGGAGTTGCATCCCCCGACCGCCTAGCCCGGCCCTTCCGGCGAGGCAAGCGCGGGAGCGGAGGCGGGGCCGCCGGTCGGGCTTGTTTGCCGCGGGATTTCGACCATGTAACGCGGCCATGGCCCGCCGTTCCCGTCGTCCTCCCGTCCCGCTGCCCCGCGGTGCCGCGAAGTTCCTGCTGCTCGCCAACGTGATCGTGGCTGCGGTCCTGGGCGGCTGGTATCTGGTCCAGCCGGCCCCGCGGCAGGCGGAGGTGCGGCGGCTGGTGGAAAACGCGTTCGCCCGCGACAAGCAGGTGTCGCCCTTCGACGTCGCCTGGGACGTCTGGCAGCTTTACTACGCCGGCGGCGCGGTCGGCCGCGTAGCGCCTGGCGACCGCTCGCTGGTGTACGGCGGCGAGCCGCGGCCGCTGCAGCCGGGACCGGCGTCGCCGTCGTTCCGCGTGCTCGTCAACCGCGGCTATGTCGTCGGGTACAGCGAGGCGCTGGCCAGCCCCGTGTGGGCGGCGTACCGCGTGCCGGACCTGCCGGCGCTGCCCCGGCCCGCGCCGCGGCCGGACAAGTTCGAGGTCGACCGGCGGACGGTCGCGCGGATCGCAGGCGACGTGTATTCGGGGAGCGGCTACGACCGTGGCCACCTCGCGCCCAACTACGCCATTGCCACCCGGCATGGGGCGCAGGCGCAGCGCGAGACCTTCCTCATGTCCAACATCGCGCCGCAGCGTCCGGGACTGAACGGCGGGCTGTGGCGCGACCTCGAGATGAAGATCGCGACCAGTTATCCCGCGCGCTACGGCGAGGTGTGGGTGCTGACCGGACCGGTGTTCGGCGCGCGGCCCGAGCGGCTGCGCGGCACGGTGGCAGTGCCGGAGGCCTTTTTCCTCATCGTGATCGACGAGCAGGACGGGCGCCTGCGCACCCTCGCGCTGCTGGTGCCGCAGGAGGCACCGTCGAACGTCTCCCCGGATCGCTACCTGACGACGATCGCCGAGATCCAGCGGCGAACCGGGCTGGATTTCCTGGCCGAGCTCGAGGACGAGTCCGAGCGGCAGGTCGAGCAGGTGCGCGCCTCCCGGGTCTGGTAAGGCGGCGTCGCCCCGGGGCGCGTTTTGCACTGGCTGCGCCGCCGCGGCTGCGCATGGTGGGCGCGTTCCCCTTCCGCCCCGACTCCAACCCCGAGCGCATCATGTTCACGACGATCCGTCTTTCCGTCCTTCTCCTGCTGGCCGCGCTGGCCTCCGCCGCCCATGCCGCCGGCGCGCCAAAGACGCTGCGGGTCCTGCTCATCACCGGCGGTTGCTGCCACGACTACGAAAAGCAGAAGGACATCCTGAAGACGGGCCTCGAGCAGCGGGCCAACGTGATGGTCGAGCACCTGCACACGCCGGACAAGACGGTGAAGCCGCCGCTGGCGTGCCTCACCAACCCGGACTACGCGAAGGGCTACGACCTGGTGATCCACGACGAGTGTGCCGCCGGCATCGACGACCCCGCGCTCGTGCAGAACGTGCTCGCGCCGCATCGGGCCGGCGTGCCGGCGGTCGTGCTGCATTGCGCGATGCACAGCTACCGCGTGGTGCCGGACTTCGCGCGGCCGCAGGCGCCCGGTTCGCCGGGGGCGCTCTGGTTCGACTTTCTCGGCCTGCAATCGAGCCGGCACGGACCGAAGGAGCCGGTGGTGATCCGGTTTACGGATACGTCGCATCCCATCACCCGGGGACTCCAGGGGTGGACCACGGGTCCGGAGGAGCTCTACAACAACGTGCAGGCGCCGACCGTGTATCCGAAGCACCGTTCGCTTGCGACCGGACATCAGACCGTGACGACCAAGGCCGGGAAGAAGTCCGACGAGCAGGCGGTGGTCGTGTGGACGCACGAGTACGGCCCGAAAAACGCGCGCGTGTTCGGCACGACCCTCGGCCACTTCAACGAGGCCGTCTCGGATCCGCGGTTCCTCGACCTCGTCGGCCGCGGCCTGCTCTGGGCCGCCGGCAGGCTCGGGCCGGACGGCAGGCCCGTGGCGGGCTACGGACCGGCGAAGCCCTGAGCCAGGACTCGTGGGATGGAGCCGCCTGTCCCCAGGCGGCTGAAGTTCGACGGCTCTTCCCGCAGCGGCCGGCGCGGGTCAGATCCCCAGCTCCTTCTCCGTGGGAAGCGTGAAAGGCGGGCGGTAGGTGCGCGTCAGGAGCGCGTTCGCGGCCGGGTTGGCTGCGAACCTTTCCTGTCCGGGCTCGATCCGCAGCTGCGGCCCCAGGGTGAGTGGCGTGGTCTCCACGTCGACCTGGTTGTCCGCGAGGTGCCGGCGCGTGCGGGCGAACGTCTCCCGGACATCGTCGTGCACCTCGAGCTGGTCGAGCTGCCGCTCGATCTCGCGCGGCGCGGCGGGCCGGCCGAGCCGCCAGGAGATATTGGCGGCGTGGATGAGGGCGGTCGACTGGTGGCCTTCGAGAATGTCGGCGTTCAGGTCCGAGACTTTCCGGGAGCGCAACGCCTGGAGGAAATTGGCGAAGTGATTCTCGTTCCTGCCGTCGAACGCGCGCACCAGCTTGCCTTTCGGATCGAACAGCGACGTGTCGGCGATGATGCCCTCCGTCCCGTAGAAGAACCAACCGTTTTTCACCTCCGGGTGAAACGGTTCGCTTTTCAGGCCCCGGGTCTCGGTGACGATCGTCTTGCCGCCGAAGTCGAGGATCGCGACCTGCGTGTTCGGCGTTTCGCCCGCGTCGGCATAGCCCACGCGACCGCCGTAGCTGAGGACGGACCTTCCCAGGCCCGAGACCCCCAGGCCCCAGCGGCAGATGTCGAGGCCGTGGATGTTGTTGTTGCCGATCTCGCCGTCGCCGGTGTCCCACACCCAGTGCCAGTCGTAATGGAAGTTCGGCCGGTTGATCGGCCCCATGGAGGCGGGCCCGGCCCACTGGTTGTAATCCACGCTCGCCGGAATCGTTCCCGTCGTCGGCCCGCCGATCGATTTGCGCGAGCCATACATGATGCTTCGCGCCAGCCTCACGTCGCCGAGCCTGCCCTCCCGCATGTACTGCACGGCGGCGGCGAGCGGACCGCGGGAGCGGTTCTGCGTCCCGCCCTGGCAGATCCGGCCGTAGCGGCGCGCGGCCTGCACCATGCGCCGGCCTTCGACGATCGTGTGGCTGACGGGTTTCTCGACGTAGACGTCCTTGCCCGCCTGCATGGCCCAGATGGCGCTGAGGGCGTGCCAGTGATTGGGCGAGGCGATGAACACGGCGGCGACGGCAGCGTCGTCGAGCACCGTCCGCACCTCCTGCACCGCCTTTGGCGCGCGACCGCTCCTCGCGCCGATCGTCGCGGCGAGTTCCGCGGCGCGGTCGCGATCCGGGTCGCACACCCAGGCGATCTCGCAGTCGGGCAGGGCGCCGAGCGCGCTCGCGTGCTGCTTGCCGCGGATGCCGCAGCCGAGGATCGCCACGGTGATGCGTTCATTGGCGCTGACCGGCTTCGGCGCGGCGGCCGCGGACAGCCGGATCGGCCGCGACGCTGCGGCGGCCGCGGCGATCGTGAGCATGGACTGCTCGAGAAAATGGCGACGGGTGAGGTGCGACATGAGTGCGGGAGAGCGGGGGGCGGGGTGGGGCGGCGGATCGGAAGCGCGCCGTCAGCGCGGAGCGGAAGAGGCCGACCGCGGGGACGCGATCCGCCGGCTGCGCGCCAGTGAGGAGCAGAGGGTGCGGAAAGAAAACCGGAAAACCGCCCAGCACGTTTCCGGCCGGTTCGTCGGTTGGGGTGCGATCGCGCGTGGTCCTTCCGTGCGCCGGCGGGCGCGATTGACGGCGATGATCCCGCCGCCTTGGCTCCCCGCGGCCGCCGGACGCGACGCTGCGTTTTCCTTCGTCCCGAACGGCCATCCTCTTCTCATGAGCACGACCAACCGCAGGGAATTCCTCAAACAGGGCATGATCGGCACGGCCGGGGTTTCGATCGGCGCGATGGGCTTCAGCGCGAAGTCCTACGCCGCGATCAAGGGCGCCAACGAGCGCATCAATGTCGCGGTGATTGGTATCCGGAATCAGGGCACGGTGCACCTCCAGAGCTGGTCGGCCCTGAAGGAGAGCCACAATGTGCAGGTCACGACCGTGTGCGACGTCGACGAACGGCTCTTCGAGCCCGGCGTGAAGCTGGTCGAACAGAAGACGGGCGTGAAACCCGCGACCGCCGTCGACATGACCGAGGTGTTCGCCGACCGGTCCATCGATGCCGTGTCGATCGTGACGCCCAATCACTGGCACGCGCTCGCCGCCATCCGCGCCTGCCAGGCGGGGAAGCACGTCTACGTGGAGAAGCCCGCCTCGCACAACATCTGGGAAGGCCGGAAGATGATCGAGGCGGCGCGGAAGTACGGGGTGTTCATGCAGGTGGGCCTCAACAACCGCTCGGCGCGCAGTGTACGCGACGCGATGGAATTCCTGCACGGCGGCGGCATCGGCGAGGTCTACCTGGCGCGTGCGCTCTGCTTCAAGGCGCGCGATTCCTACGGCCTGGCGAAGGATGGCCCGCCGCCCGCGCAGTTTCATTACGACCGCTGGCTCGGCCCCGCGCCGCTCCGGCCGTACAATGAAAAGCGCAGCCATTACAACTGGCACTGGTACTGGGACACCGGCAACGGCGACACCGGCAACACCGGACCGCACCACCTCGATCTCGCGCGTTGGGGCATGGGCAAGAACGAACACCCGGTGTCCGTCTATTCGGCGGGCGGCATCTACGGCTTCCGGCAGGAGGAGAGCACCCCGGAGAACCGCACGAAGGGCACGAGGGTCTACGGCGGCGTCGAGACCTACGGCCACGACAAGACCGCGCAGGAGACGCCGAACACGCAGACCGCGACCTACAAGTATGCCGACGGCACGATGCTCGAGATGGAGACCCGCGGACGTTACACGAACCACGAGGGCAGCGCGGGCCAGGAGGTGAGCAATCTGTTCTACGGCAGCGAAGGGTGGCTCGAACTCGGCGGAAACACCTGGAAGGCGTTCAAGCGGCGGGGCCGGCAGCCGGTGGCGGGTTCGAAGGACGGCGAGCGCTCCGGCAACCACTGGGCGAACTTCCTCGAGGCGCTGCGCGCGGGCAAGCCGGAGCAGTTGCACTGCGACATCCACGAGGGGCACCTCTCGACGAGCCTCTGCCACCTGGCGAACATCTCCTACCGCGTCGGTCGCTCGCTGAAATTCATGAACGAGTACGAGAAGTTCGCCGGCGATCCCGAGGCCGACGCCTTCCTGTCGCGCGTGTACCGGCTGCCCTACGTGGTGCCGGCGACGGTGTAGCCGGCTCGGCGGGACGCATGCCGTTGAGGTGGAGCCGCCTGTCCCCAGGCGGCTCACGTGCGACGGACCGGTCCGC
>CALFZM010000414.1 GCA_937952235.1 uncultured Opitutia bacterium
GGTGCCGGGGAGCGGCCGCCGAAGCTTTTCCTGATCGGCGGCTCCACCCTCGCGACGTTTCCCCCGACGCGCCCGGTCGTCGGCTGGGGGCAGATGCTGTCGCGGTTCTTCCAGGACCCCGCGCGGGTCGACAACCGCGCGAAGAGCGGCCGCAGCTCGAAGAGTTTCATCGACCAGGGGCTGTGGGCGCAGACGCTCGCCGACCTGGCCCCGGGGGATTTCGTGCTCATCGCGTTTGGCGGCGGCAACGAAAGTGCGAACGACCCGCTGCGGCGAACGGAGCCGCGCGGCTCCTATCGCGCGAACCTGGAGCGGATCGTCCGCGAGACGCGGGCGAAGGGAGCCTCGCCGGTTCTCGCGACGGCGGTGGCGCGGCGCGAGTGGAATGCCGAAGGACGTTTCGTCGAGCCGCCGTCGGAGTATGTCGTCGTGACCCGCGAGGTCGCCGCCCGCGAGCACGTCCCGTTGATGGAATTGCGCGGCGCGACGGTGGGGCTGGAAAAGAGCCTCGGCGTGGAGGGCTCGATCGCGCTGCACCTGCACCTGCCCGCGGGCGCGCATGCCGAGCACCCCGACGGCGTGAAGGACAACACGCACTACAATGCGACCGGGGCGTTGCGGGTGGCGGAACTGGCGGTCGCGGAAATCCGCCGGCTCGGGCTGCCGCTGCAGGACTGGCTGCGGTGAACGCGCGGGTCCGGTGCGAGCGGTGCTGAGCCGGTGATGCCGTTGCGGTGGAGCCGCCTGTCCCCCGGCGGCTGACCCGCGATGGAGCGGTCCGCCGCAGCTTGAGGACAAGTGGCTCCACCATTCAGTGCGGCCGTTCTCACGGCTGATCTGAAGGCCAACGGCATGAGTCCGGCTGTGCCGGCGGACCGCGCGGCCGCCTACGGTCTCGCCGGCGACGCCGGGGTGAGGTAGCCGAGGGAAACGAGAAACCGATCGGTCGCGGCGAGGGTGGCGCGATACGACGTTCCGTCGCCGCGGCCGTAGTTGAAGAAACCATGGTCCTGCCCTTCGAAGCCGACGAGCTCGCAGCGGTTGCCGGCTTCGTGCATCAGCCGGGTGAACGCCTCGGCGGTCGAGTAGGGCACCGTCTTGTCGGCCTTGCCGTGGAAGATGATCGCCGGGGGCGTGCCGCGCCGGACGTTATGCGCGGGGGAGAGACGGCGGGGGTCCGCGCCCATCCGTTCCTCGGTGACGCGGGTTTCGAAGCCCTGCAGATCGAGCGCGGGGAGCGGAGCCAGGACGAGGGCGGGATTGAAGAGGACGAGGGCGTTCGGGATCGGGCTGACGCGGGTGTCCTCGCCGGGCTCGTCGAAGCCGGGCACGGTCGCGATTGCTGCGGCGAGGTGCCCGCCCGCCGAGCCGCCTCCGGCGGCGATCCGCTGGGGGTCGAGCCCGAGGCGCGCCGCATGCTGGCGCAGCCAGCGGACCGCCGACTTTGCATCCGCGACGCAGGCGGCAACCTTTACCTGATGCCGGCTCGCCACGCGGTAGTCGGCCGTGATCGCCACCATCCCGCGAGCGGCGAGGTACCGGCAGTGCTGCTCGAACTGGGACGGGTTGCCGCTGTTCCATCCTCCGCCGAAGAAGAAGACGATCGCCGGCCGGTCCTTTGCCGGGGATCCCGGCGGCTCGAAGAGGTGCAGCGTGAGCTTCACGTCCCCGAGCTGCTTGTAGACTTCCACCCGGGCGCCCTCGAATCTTGGCGGGTAGGCCGGCTGGGCGGCGGCGAGCGAAAGGACCGTCAGAAGGAGCAGGAGCAGCGATTTCATGGAGGGGGAGGGGTCGGTCACAGAATCAGATCGAGCAGGAGCACGAAGCCGAGCCCGCTGACGCCGATGATCGTCTCGGTCACGGTCCACGTGCGCAACGTCTGGCCCACGGTGAGCCCGAGGCAGTCCTTCACGATCCAGAAGCCGCCGTCGTTGAGGTGAGAGAGAACGAGCGAGCCGAAGCCGAGCGCGAGGACCAGCAGCTCGCGGTTGATCTCCGGATGGGCGGCGAGGACCGGCCCCAGCAGGCCGGCGGCGGTCGTGATCGCGACGGTGGCCGAGCCGGTGGCGACGCGGATGAAGCCGGCGATGAGCCAGCCGTACACCAGCGGGGGCAGGTGGAGGTGGCTCGCGACGCTGCCGAGCGCATCGGCCACTCCCGCCTCGCGCAGCACGCGCGCAAAGCCGCCGCCGCCGCTCACCACGAGCAGCGTCATGCCGATCGACGCCACGCTCTGTTCCGTGAACCCGAGCAGTTCCCCGCGCGTGAAGCGGGCGGCGCGGCCGAAAACGGCAAGGGCGACCAACAAGCCGGCCGTCAGCGCCACGACCGGGTGGCCGGCGAACCCGAGCACGGTCCGGACCCGGTGCTCCGCGGGCAGCAGCAGGGCGGCGGCGGAGTCGAGCAGCATCAGGGCGACGGGCAGGCCGATGACGAAGGCGGTGGCGCCGAACCCGGGGCGCGGCCGCGCCGTCCCCGCCGCGGGGGAACCCGCCGGAGCCGGTGCGGTGACCGCCAGCCGCGGCGCGATCCACCGCGCGAACAGCGGTCCTCCCAGCGCGGCCGCGGGCAGGCCGGCCAGGAAGGCGAGGGCCAGCACCGTGCCGCTGTTGGCGCCGAGCGCGCTGATGGCGACGACCGGGCCGGGATGAGGGGGCGTGAGCCCGTGCAGGACGGAAAGAAATGCGACGAGCGGGAGCGCCAGCAGGAGAAACGGACGCCGGGTCTGGTGCGTGAGCGAGATCAGCACCGGCAGCAACAGGAGGAATCCGACGGAAAACCACGTGACGACGCCGACCACGACGGCGAGGGTGATGATGCAGGCCGTCGCGCGGTGCGGCCCGAAAAAGGCGCTGCAGCGATCGGCGAGGACCAGGGCGCCGCCGGACTCCGCGAGCAGTTTCCCCAGCATCGCTCCGAGGGCGATGACGGCCGCGATGCCGCCGAGGGTCGCCCCCACGCCATCCTGGAAGGCCTTGAGCGCGGCGAGCGGGGCCATGCCCGCGCCAACGCCGACGCCGAGACCGACGAGCAGCAGCGCGACGAAGGCGTTCAGCTTCCGCCAGGTGACCAGCGCCACCAGCACCGCGATCGCGGCGAAAGCCAGGAGCAGGAGCGGAAGCGGCGCGGTGGAAGTCATCGGCGGGAAAGGCGGGACGGCGGGTGCCGCTGGCCACCCTGGCGGCGGAACGAGGCAACGGCCATCAGCGTCGGGGCGGGGCGGGGGTTCCGTGACTCTCCGGCATCAGAACAACAACTTCCGGGCGCGGGCCACGACCGGCCATTCGTCGACCCGGCGGCCGCCCCGCATCACCTGCACGCGATCGTGGAGCGCGACGGTGGGGCAGATATGCCAGGGCAGGGCGTAGAGCGCGGTGCCTACGGGAAAATCGGCGGCGCGGGCGGTCTCGATCACGAGGTGCTCCTCGCTGTGGACGACCGCGCGGGCGTCGGGGATCGCGGGAAAGATTGCGCGCGGGTGCGGCATCTCGCTCGCGACCGCCTTGTGGCCGAGGTCGAGGCAGAGGCGGTTCCGGCCTGGACGGCTGATCACGCGCGTGAAGAGGACGGCGGCGTGCAGGAAGTCCAGGTCGGGAAACTGCGTCGCGTAGCTCGCGTCGGAGAAAACGCAGGTGCCCGGGCTGCACTCGACGTCCGGCCGGCGGGCGTGTACCGGAAACGTCGGCGTGCCTCCGGCGACGACGCGCGGCACCGGCAGCCCGAGGCCGAGCAATTCGGCGCGCAAGGCGTCCGTCCGGGCGATGCCCTCTTCGGCGGCGGCGAGCCGGTCGGCGAACGCGTTTTGCCGCAGGTGGCCGTCGTAGGCGTGCAGCCCGCCGGGACGAAGGCCGGGCGACGCCGCGATGGCGCGGTACAGCTCGACCGCGGCGGGCCCGGGGGCGATGCCGGTGCGAGCCATGCCGACATCCAGGTCGACGAGCAGCTCGATGCGGGTGCCGGCCGCGCGCGCCGCCTGGTCGAACGCGGCGGCGGCGGCCGGGTCGTCGACGAGCGTCGCAAAGGCGGTGGCGGGAAACGCGCGCATGAGCGCGAGCAGGCGTTCGACGTTGGGGCCGACGAGCTGGGCCGCGATGATGATGTCCGTCGCCCCGGCTCGGGCCGCCATCTCCGCCTCGGCGATGGTGGCGGCCTTGCAGCACGTGACGCCCAGGGCGACCTGGCGCGCGACGACCTGGGGCAGCTTGTTCGTCTTGATGTGCGGGCGGAGCCGGGCGGGGCCGCCGACGAGGGCGATCATGCGCCTGAGGTTTTCCTCGAAGCGGTCCGGGTAGATGAGGAGGGCAGGGGAGAGGGCCGTCGCCTCGTCTTCAATTCGCATCCAGTCGTGGTTCATCGCGGGGTCCGCATCCGAGCAGATGAACGCCAAAGCTCAAATCTCCGCTGCGAAAAATCATGCGCGCGCCGTCCGGGGCACGCTCGAAAGGACGGGCTCGCCGCGGGAGTGGTCGCGGCAAGGTCGCGGCGGTGAGTCATTGCCCGGGGTGGAGGCGGGGGAAAACGCGGAGCGCGCCGCCCGCCTG
Source organism: uncultured Opitutia bacterium (assembly GCA_937952235.1). Lineage (GTDB taxonomy): Bacteria > Verrucomicrobiota > Verrucomicrobiia > Opitutales > Opitutaceae > ER46. The sequence goes on from CALFZM010000414.1 coordinate 4,542, forward strand.
GCCTCCGGTGATGGAATCGGAGGGCGGGCGCGGCACCGGCCCGTGCCGGGCGCTACGATGATTCCATGAATCCTGAAGACGCCGAGGGCGCGGCCGCGGGTCGCGTGGAACGTCACACCCGCCCGCGTGCGCAGGAGGCGATCGATCGGGGCGCGCGCCGGCGGGTGCGCGCGTTCGCTCGCGACGCGGACGGCCGCGATCGCCGGATCGCCCGGTTGGGGCGCGAATGGGACGTCGAGCGCACGCTGGAGACAAATGCGTCGACGCTGGCGCTGGGAGGCGCAGTCCTGGGCACGACGGTGAGTCGGAAATGGTTCGCGCTTTCGGCCGGGGTGCTGGCGTTCCTGATCCAGCACGCGTTGAGCGGCTGGTGTCCGCCGCTGCCGCTGCTGCGGAGGCTGGGGGTGCGCACCCGGACGGAAATCGACCGCGAG
>CALFZM010000415.1 GCA_937952235.1 uncultured Opitutia bacterium
GGTGGCGGAGGGCGTGCTCGTGACCACGCCGGCGATCGGCAGCGTCGTCGCGGAACGCGAGCCCGGCGGTCGTCGCGAACGGGCCGAGCTGCTTGGCGCGGAGGTCGAGTGGCTGGTGGTTGAAGCCAAGAAACTCGGGCTGGAGCTCGAGGACGTGCAAGCCGCGCTCGCGGCGCACTGGAAGAAGCTGGGAGGCCGCTGAGCCCCGTCCGCCTACCGGCATCCCGCCCCTTCGCTTCCATGCCTTCCGCCGCCCGCCTGCGCTTCGTCGTCGCCCTCCCGGACGGGAGGCCCGCCGGGGGTTTCGTCATCCGCGCCGGAGCCGGGCGCCGGGCCAGCGGAAGCGCGCGCCACCTGTTTCAACCCGAGCGACCGAACCAACCATGAATGCCATCACGACCCGGGATCTCACCCGCAGCTACGGAAAAATGGAGGCGGTGCACGCCCTCAACCTCGAGGTGCCGACGGGCAGCGTCCTGGCGCTGCTGGGGCCGAACGGTGCCGGCAAGACGACGACGTTGAAGATGCTGATGAACCTCGTGGCGCCGACGTCCGGCTCGGCGCAGGTGCTCGGGGTCGATTCCCGTCGGCTGGGGGAGCGCGAGTTCGCACGCATCGGCTACGTCTCCGAAAACCAGAAACTCCCCGGGTGGATGACGGTCGGGCAGTTGCTCGATTTCTGCCGGCCTCTGTACCCGACGTGGGATCGCGCGCTCGAAGCCTCGCTGCTGCGGCGTTTCGAACTGCCCCCCGGCCGCCGGCTGCGGCAGCTTTCGCGCGGGATGCTGATGAAGGCGGCGCTGCTGTCGTCGCTCGCCTACCGGCCCGAGTTGCTGGTGCTCGATGAGCCGTTCAGCGGACTCGATCCGGTGGTGCGCGACGACTTCATCCAGGGTGTCCTGGAGACCGCGTCCACCGGCGGGTGGACGGTCGTCGTCTCGTCCCACGACATCGAGGAGGTCGAGCGGCTGGCGGATCGCGTCGCCATGCTCGAAGCGGGACGGCTGGTCCTCCACGAGGAGACGACCTCGCTGCAGGCGCGCTTCCGTCGGGTGGAGCTGGCCGGCGTGCTGCGGCCCGTGCCGGACCCGGGGCCCGACGTGCTCGGCTGGGAGCAGGCGGGCACCATGGCGCGTTTCGTCGCGGCGCGCTACGCCGGGCCGGCGTCGGAACAGGCCTGGCGGGAACGCTTCGGCGCCGGCGGCGTGACCGTCGCGCCGATGTCGCTGCGCGAGATCTTCATGGCACTGGCACGCGCGGCGCGGCCGGACCGGAGGGAGGCCGCGTGAGCGTCATCGCAGCGATTGTCCGCAAGGATCTGCGCCTGCTCTCGATCCCGGCCGGGGTGTGGCTTGCCTTCCAGGCCGGCTCGCTCCTGTGGTTTGCGCAGGCGCCGGGATTCCTGTCCGACGATCCGGGTGCCTGGCGCTACGGGCTCGGCGTGTGGGTGCAGCTCATTGGCTCGGCCGCATACCTGTTCGGCGCCCTGCTCGCGGGCCTGCTCGTGCTCGAGGATCCGCTGCGCGGCACCGATGCGTTCTGGCGCACGCGGCCGATCGCCCGCGGCCGGCTGCTCGCGGCCAAGGTGGGCGTGGCGGTGCTGCTCCTGGTGTTCGCCCCGGTGCTGGCGAGGCTGGCGGTCTGGATCGGTTTGGATTTCTCGGGGACGGAAATGGCGGTGGCGGGAGCGCGCGCGCTCGCCCATGGAACCGGGTTCGTCTTGGTGGGCATGGCCGCTGCCTGCCTCTCGCGGACGCTCGCGCAGCAGTTGTTCGCGCTGGTGGCCCTGGGCGCCCTGCAGGCGGGACTGGGCGTGGCCGGCGCCGCTCTCGCCCCGGACTGGAGTGTGCTCTTCAAGGCGCCCGGCGCCCTCCGTGACCTGCCCGCGTGGACGGCACTCTATCTCCTGCCGCTGGCGATCGTGCTCCCGGTATACTTGCAGCGGCGCCCGGCCTTCGCCTGGGCCCTGCCGGTGGCGCTCGTCCTGCTCGGCCTGCTTGCGCCCGGTTTCGTGGCCGCCACCTCGTTGCGCTGGGTCGGGCAGGCGGCGCATGCCGCCGGGGCGAGCGGGAACACCGCCGGGGTGGAACTCATCCGGCTGCGGACGCTGCCGTCGGGCGTCGTGCCGCCGTTGCGCGCGTGGGAAAGCCCGGCGCCGCACCTCGAGGTGGCGGTCCGGCAGCCCGACGCCGGACGCGCGCTCCTGCGTCCTGCGGGCGGAGCCGGGGTGGTGCGCCGGGCGGGCAGTCCGGATCTGCCGGTGATGCTGGATCGGGCGCCGCGGGTGTCTGACGAATTGCTCCTGGCGCTGCTCGAGCGCCAGCGGCCGGGGCGCGTGGAGTGGTCGCTGCCGCTGCGCCGGTTGGGCGACGCCAGTGGTTTCCTCGGCGCCGAGCCGGCCGCCTGGTCGGGCCGGATCGACCTCGAAACGGTGCGGCTGCGCGAACTCGGCCGCATGCCGGTGCAGCCGGACGCGGGATTCGTGGCGGGCTCGAACCGCGTGCGGCTCGCGGCCGTGCAGTCGCCGGACCAGCCTGGGCGGCCGTTCCGGCTGGTGCTCGAGGAGCGGGAGGCGGTGGCGCACGACGGCGATTATCTCGTGCCGGGACATCGGGCGCTGCTCGATCGGCGTCCGTACAAGCTCGACTTCTTTCTCCTCGAGATCGAAGGCACCCGGCACGTGCTGCAGGTGGAGGACGGAGAGGGCGTGACGTTCGGCAGCGTCCTGGTAGGCAGTCGCCGGCTCGTGTTGCCAGACCGACCCTGGGCGGAACTGGAACGCGGTGTGGTGGTGAAACTGCGCCTGGAGCGGGTCGGTGCGGCGCGATCGGTGCACGTCGCGGGTCCGTTGCCGCGCAGCGAGGAGGAGAAGCCATGAAGATCGTGTTGCACTGGGTGGCCAAGGATGTCCGGCGGCTCTGGCCCTGGCTCACACTATGGGGCGTCGCGACAGCCGTGCCGCTGGCGGTCGGCCTCGCGCTGCTGCAGGGGGAGCCCGCGCTGTCGGAGTTGCGGCGGATCCAGGATATTCTGGGCTGGTGCGCCGTGGCGCAGGCCGTGATCGGCTACGTGGTCACGCTGCTCCTCTTCCAGGAGGACCGCGCGATCGATCCGCGGGCGTTCTGGCCGACCCGGCCCATCGGGCGCGGACGGCTCCTCCTCGCGAAACTGACGTTCATCGGGCTGCTGGGCGTGGCTGCGCCGTGCCTGCTCGCGCTGCCCTGGTGGCTCGCGGGCGGACTGGGAATCGGCGGCGTGCTGAGCGCCGCGCTCGAATGGGCGCTCTTCGTCCCGGTGATCGCCGTGCCCGCCGCGTGCGTCGCGGCCCTGACGGATTCCCTCGGCCGCGCCATCCTCTGGTCGTTCGTCACGGCCGCGTTCGCGGCGATGGCGCCGATGTTCGGGTCGGCCTTGCAGAACGCCGGCTCGCCCCGGGCGATGATTGCCGGCCAACTCGCCCTGCTGGGCGTGCTGACGGTGCTCCTGGCGGCCATGGCCGTGACCGTCGTGCTCTTGTATCGGCACCGTCGCTACGGCGTCATGCTCGCCGGCCCGGCGGGCGCCGCGTTCGCCGGCGGTGCCGCGGTGTGGCTGCTGGCGGGCTTCTACCGTCCGGCGAGCGAACCGGCCCTCATGCGGCCGGAACGGGGCGATGGCGTCACGGTCGCGTTTCATGACGCTGCCCACACCCCGATCGGCCAGCGCAGCGGGACGCTGGGCCCGCAAGCCCAGGTGTCCGTCGCGTATGCGGTGGCCCGTGGTGCGTCCGATCTCGCGCTGGTCGGCCTCTGGAGCAAACAGCGCTGGGAGTGGGGAGCGACCGCGCTCGAGCGCACCAGCCCGCTCGGCGGCTCCAGCCAGGCGGCCCGCGGGCCGCTGCCAGGCTTCACGGACTTGCCGGACGATCCAGAGACGGAGGCGTGGCTGGCCGCGCAGCGCGCGCAAGGCCCCGATCGGGCCCAACGGAGCCCGGTCGGCGGAGTTTCCCGGCCGTCCGGCGGCTGGGTGACGGCGATGTGCCTGGTTCCCGCCTCGTTCGCGGACCGCCTGGAACGCGAGCCGGCTGCCTTCCAGGCGCGGCTGTGGCTGGGGCTCGAGCGCCGGGCAGTCGCGAACGAGGCGCCGGCGCAGGCCGGCGGCTGGCACCGTCGCGGCGGGCATCGCATGCGCGTGGCCGACGTGCAGGACCGCGGGCTCCACGTGGAGTTGCGCCTGGTCGAGACGGGCCGCAGCCCGCCGTGGTGGGAGCAACTCGCGGCGGGAGCGCGGGGGGGGCCGCTCTTCCGGCGGCGAGGCCACGAGAGCTTCCTGTTGCTGCATCCCGAACGGCACGAGGCGGTCCGCGTCAGCGAGGAGTCGGCCAAGGCCCAGAGCGTCGCCGGCGTGAGACTCCAGTGGCGGCTGCTGGCCACGAACAAGCTCGCCTGGCGTCGGAATGACCGTTGGGAAACGCGCCGGGCCTGGCTGGAGGCCGCCCGCCTTGCCCTCATCCGCAGCAGGCCGGAGTCGGTCTTCGTGCGCGACGTGACGCATCCGGCGCTGCCCGTCAGGCCGGCCGCGGCGCCGCGCTGAGCCAACTCCCGGCGCCGGCCTTCAATTCAGCCCTGAAAGCGGCCGCGCGCAAGGTGGAGCGGCTTGTCCCCAAGTCGCTGCGACGGGTCCGTCGCACGTCAGCCGCCTGGGGACAGGCGGCTCCACCCCGAATACATCGTTGGCTGACCGGCTGCCGCCGGACCCCGTAGCAAAAAACCCCCGGCATCCCGCTTGCACGGGACACCGGGGGCCGCTTCAGATCCCGGCCGGTGCTGGCTGCAACCGGCCGGAAAGTCGGGCCCGGTTACGGGACCTCGTAGATCTCCACGAGCGCCTCGCCGGAGGCGGTGCCGCTGCCGGCGGTGATCTGCATCGTGTAGCTGCCGGGATCGAGGAGCGCCAGGGTCGAGGCGTCGGCCGAGCCGCCATTGAGGGCGAAGGCGCCGACGAACTCGCGCGCCTGCAGCATCTCGCTCACGAAGTCGGCGCTGTTCCAATCGTCGTTGGCCAGCACCGAGCGCTGGTTGCCGTCGAAGATCTCCAGCTTGGGATCGCCGATGGTGTTGCCGACCCCGAACGCCGCGAGCTGCGGGCCGATGCCACGGGTGAGCAGCGTGCGCTTGCCCTGGCCGGCGAGGTTCATGCCGAGGATGAGCGTGCTGTCGCCAGTGCCGGTGGGGCCGCGGACGGAGACGTTGGTGAACTTGCTCGCGCCCGTGACGTTGCCGGCGTCGTAGACCTCGAACAGCACCACGCCGCCCTGGCCGTTGTTGCTCGAGACCTGGATGGTGTAGCCCTTGTTGGCGTCGAGCTCGATGACCGCGGCGGCGTCGAGGCTGTTGGCGGGCAGGCCGAACGCGCCCACGGAGGCGAAGACCGGCGCGATGGCGGCGCTCCAGTTGTTGTTCTCCGCGATCCGGGTCTGGCCGTCGTACACCTCGAACTTCGGGTCCGCCATCGTGCCGCCGACGCCGAGCGCCGCGATGCCGGGGCCGATGGCGCGGATCAGCACGCGCTTCTTGCCGCTGCCCGAGATGAAGAAGGCCGGGATGACCGTCTCGTTGCCCGCGATCGCGATGCGGCCGGAGAGGTTGCTCAGGCGCGACGCGTTGGGGTTGAGCGTGACGGTGGCCGCGTTGGAGGTGACGGTGGAGCCGCCGCCGGTGATCCGGACCGAATACTGGCCGGCGTCGTTGGCGTTGACGTTTTGACGCAGCATGATCGGGCCGTTCTCACCCGCGAGCGGAGAGCCGTTGCGCAGCCACTGGTACGTCATGCCGGAGCCCACGGCCGAGGCCGCGAGCGCGAACGTGCCGCCGGGGGAAACGATCTTGTCGAAGGGCTGCAGGACGATCTGGGGCGCGGTGGCCGTCGGCGGCACCGTGAGGGTGCCGGCGGTGAACGTCTGCGTGCCGCCGGGGCTCGTGACGCGCACGGTGTAGTTGCCCTGGGCCGCGGTGGTGACGGTGTTGAGCACGTAAGGATTCGCGGTCGCGCCGGGGATGAGCACGCCGTTCAGGAACCACTGGTAAGTGAACGGCCCGGTGCCCGTGACCGAGATCGGCAGCACGAAGCGGCCGCCGGGGATCACGTTCAGGCTCGCGGGAATGTAACCGCTGGGCAGGGCCGGCGGCGTCGCGGCTCCGCCGGCGAAGGCCGTGCCGTTGGTGCCCGCGAACGAGAAGCTGCCGCCCCACGATCCCCACGACGAGGTCGTGATGCCATTGCGGGTGGAGGACGGATAGCTCGACTGGCCGGGGAGGATCGTGACCGTGACGGTCTTGGTCTCTCCGACCGCGATGACGCCGGCATGCACGGCGGCGCGGGCCACGCTCGAGTCGTCCGTGTAGACATCCGTGCCCCAGACGGCGCCGGAGTTCGAGCCCGTGAGCGTGAATTCGAAGGCCTGACCCACGCGATTGCGGTAGCCGGTGAGGTTCACCGGCGCGGCGATGACCGTCGGAGGCAGCACGCCCACCGTGTTGGTGCCGGTGGCGGCGGTGCCCACGGCGCCGCCGGTGCTGAGGGTCGTCACCTCCGCGGCGGTGAGCGCACGATTGTAGATGCGCACTTCGTCGAGATCGCCCTGGAAGAGATCGAGGCCGTTGTCGGAACCGGCGATCATCATCATGGCCGAGCTGAAGGGAGTCAGGGCGCGGCCGGTAGCCACGGTCGAATCGAGCTGGCCGTCGCGGTAGATCCGCAGCGTGCCGCCTTCGAAGGTCATGGTCACGTGCGTCCAGACGTTGTTGTCCAGCCGGCCGGTGCTGTTGAGCTGCTGGGCGATCTGGGTGTTGGCGAGGAAGGCGACCCGGCGCGACGCCGTGAGGCCGTCGAGGAACATGCCGTAATAGTGGGAGGACTGGCCGGGGAAGCCGATCGCCACGAGGCGGGGATTCCAGTTGCCGGCGGCGGTCGGCCGCACGAACGCGGAGATCGTCATCGCCGACGTGCTGAAGGTGTTGTTGACGAGAGCGCGCAGCCGGACGCCATTGGTGCGCAGGGCGCCGGCGCCGGCGCGGCCGTCGATGCGGGAAACGACACCATTGACCGGGGCGAGCGTGAAGCCGCGGCCCGAGTCATCCCGCAGGAGATTGTTCGCGTCGTTGAAGGAATAATACGCGAGCAGTTCCCCGCCCGTGCCACCGCCACC
>CALFZM010000416.1 GCA_937952235.1 uncultured Opitutia bacterium
GCTTCAAGGTGCGCACGCTGCCGCTGGTCGACGCGGGGTACGACTGTTACCAGGCGCTCTTCACGCGGCGCGACGTGGTGCGGCAGTCGCCGGAAATGGTGCGCGCCTTCGTGGCCGCCTCGATCCGCGGGTGGCGCGACTACCTCGAGGGTGATCCCGCGGCGGCCGACGACCTCATCTTGCAGCGCAACCCCGACATGACCCGGGAATTGCTCGCGTTTTCAAGGTCCGCGATGATCCGGGGAAGGTATGTGACCGGCGATCCCGCGCAGGGGGAGGCGATTGGACAGCTTTCGCCCGCCCGGCTGGCAGGCCAGATCGACACCCTGCTGCGGCTGAAGATCCTCGAGCGCCGGGTGGAGCCCTCGGCGGTCGCGACCACGGAGTTCCTGCCGGCGCAGGCGGCGCCCTGAGGCCGCAAAGAGCGTTGGACGCACGGAGCGAAGCCGCCCAACCTGCCGGCCGCATGAATCCTGAAGCCAGACTCTCGGAACTCGGGCTCGAGCTCCCCCTGCCGCCGGTCGCCGCCGGCAGCTATGTGCCTACGGTGCGGACCGGCAATCTGCTGTTCTGCGCGGGTACCATCGCGATCTTCAACGGCCGGCAGACCCACGTCGGACAGGTCGGGCGGGAACAGACGATCGAGACGGCAACCAAGGCGGCCGAGGTCTGCGTGCTCAACACGCTGGCCAACATCAAGGCCGCCGCCGGCTCGCTGGACCGGGTGGCGCGCGTGGTGATGGTCAACGGCTTCGTCAACGCCGTCGACGGGTTCACCGACAGCCCGACCGTGATCAACGGCGCCAGCGACCTGCTGGTCAAAGTCTTCGGCGAAGCCGGCAAGCACGCCCGAGCAGCCGTCGCGGTGAACGGCCTGCCGCGCGGCACGACGGTCGAGGTCCAGGTCGTCGTGGAACTGAAGGGGTGAGAGCGGCGGCGCGCCGCCCGCGCTCCGCCTCAACCGCCTGAGTCCGGCTCAGGCGAGCCGCTTGAACAGGACCTTCGCGTTCCGGCCGCTTTCCTCGTACACCTTCAACCGGGCTTCCGGCAGGGCGTCCTTGGCCGTTTCTTCGAAGCCGAGGACGTTGGTGAAGAACCCGAAGCTCTGGGTCGACAGCGCGAGCACGGTGGTGGCGCCGCGTTCCTTCGCGACCATGCACGCGTAGTCGACCATCTTACGGCCGATCCCGCGATTGTGATAAAAGGGCATCACGTACAGCGAACCGACCTCCGCGAGCTGGGGTTTGTCCGGATAGAAATACAGCGTGACGCACGCGATGATGTTCTCGTCGATCTCGAAGACGAAGAACTGGTCGATGTTCTTCTCGATCGCCTGCTGCGAGCGGAAGATGAGCTCCTCGCGGCGCACCGCCGCCCGCGTGAGGTTGTAGATCATGCGGACGTCGCCCTTCCGCGCGCGCCGGATCTGCGCGTAGTCGTTGCCGTAGACCAGCGAGCCCACGCCCTCGTTGGAAAAAATCTCGTTGAGCAGCCCGTCGAAGATGCGGCCGTCGAGGAGATGCACGCGGGGCGTGCCGGTCTCGATCGCCTTGATGGCGTGCACCGCCTTGCTCCGCACGCCGGCCTCGATGCGCTCGGGCGACTGCTGGACGACGCTGCGCAGCGCGTCCACGGGAATCTCCCGCCGGATCTCGCCGTCGATCTCCAATCCCGGCGCGGGCATGAGGTACACGACCTTCGTGGCCTGGAGCGCCTCGGCCAGTTCGGCTGCCAGCAGGTCCGAGTTGACCCGCAGCGAGCGGCCGTCCGGGCCGAAGGCGATGGGCGCGACGACCGGCACCACCTGCCGGTCGATCAGCTCGGTGAGAAACTCCTTGTCGATGCGCTCGACCTTGCCGGTGAACTGCTGGTCCACGCCGCGGATGATGCCGAGCGGCAGCGCCCGCACGGCGTTGGTCGTGGCGCACTTCAGCGCGTTCTGCGTGAGGCCCTCGACGACCGCGTGCGAGACGCGCGAGGAGGCGCGGATCGCGAGGTCGAGCGTGGCGGCGTCGGTCACGCCGGTGCCGTCGGAATTCGTGATCGCGATCTTCCGCGCCACCGAGAGCTCCTTGATCTGGTGGCTGATGCCGTGGACCAGCACGATCTTGATCCCGAGCGAACGCAGCACGGCGAGGTCGACGAGGATGTTGCCGAAGTTGTCGTCGGCCACGATCGAACCGTCGATCGCGATGACAAAAATCTGCCCCTGGAAGCGCGGCACGTACTTCAGGATCCCGCGCAGATCGGTCGGCTTGATCGTCGTCGCGTTGGCGGACGTCGGCACGGACGGAAGGGACTGGCCGGAGCCGTTACTGGTGCTCATCTCGGGTGGCGCGGAGTTTGTCGGGCAGTTGCCGGGGCGCGTCAATAGTGGCGGTCGGCGCCGGCACCGGGCGCGGCCGCCTCACTGCACCTCGAGCGGCCAGGAGCGCGAGCTGCGCTCGGCCGTGACCGTGACACTATAGCGCCCGGGCTTGAGCAGCCCGGCGGGGACGGTCAGCAGCACCACGGTTTCGCGGGAGCGCGCCGTGAGCTCCCCGCCGGCAGGCTCGAACGTCGGCACGATCACGACGCGGTCGGCGCGCAGGAACAATTCCGCGCCGCGCAGCATGTGCCGGTCGTCGGGCAGCAGGCAGGTTAGCTCGATCGGGTAGGGGGCGTCGGCCGCCGCGAGCGGCGCGGCCCGGATGCGCACGATGTCGGCCGGGAGGAGCGGCGCCTCGACGAGCGTGGATTTCAATTCCGCGGGGATGCCGGCCTGGTCGGGCAGGATCGAGGCGCCGGTCGCGGGCGAGGGCCCGTCGGCGGGACGCGTTGCCGGCAGGGGAACCCGCTGGTAACCGGCGGCCAGCAGCCGCACGACATTGGCCCGGTTCTTCATGTCCTCGTACGGCTCGAAAGCCGGACCGGGCTTGCGGTAGCGCAGCGTCACGAACGTGTACGGCACGATCGTGAGGACGATCGCGAGGACGATCCACTTCATCGGCCAGGGCTGGCGCGGTTGCGGCGCGGAGGACATCCGGCAGATGGAGCAGGCAGCCGGGAGCGGGGCGCAAGTCCGATTTCGGCTCCGGGCGCGGCGCCTTGCGCCTTGCCCCCCGCGAGCCGGACTGCTTCGTTGGCCGGCTGCATGAAACTCTGGTCCCAGTTCTTCATCCCGACGCTGAAGGAAAGTCCCGCCGACGCGGAGATCGCCTCCCACAAGCTGCTCGTTCGCGCGGGCCTGGTGCGCAAGCTCGGGGGCGGGCTCTACAC
>CALFZM010000417.1 GCA_937952235.1 uncultured Opitutia bacterium
TCCTCGGTGTGCAGGCGCTGAAACGCGAACGACCGCCGCGCCGATCGCGCCGGGGTCGGAGAGGAGACAGGATGAACAGGATTTACAGGATGAAAGTCTGAGGCAGGCGGAGATCCGATTGGTGTGTCGGAAGCCGCAGGCCCGAGCCTTCCATCCAGTGGATCCTGTACATCCTGTCCAAAGCCTGAGCCGCGCGTTCCTCGGTGTGCAGGCGCTGAAACGCGAACGACCGCCGCGCCGATCGCGCCGGGGGCGGAGAGAGGACAGGATGAACAGGATTTACAGGATGAAGGTCTGAAGCGGGCGGAGATCCGATTGGTGTGTCGGAAACCGAAGGCCCGAGCCTTCCATCCTGTGGATCCTGTACATCCTGTCCAAAGCCCGAGCCGTGCGTTCTTCGAAGTGCAGGCGCTGAAACGCGAACGACCGCCGCGCCGATCGCGCCGGGGCGGAGAGGAGACAGGATGAACAGGATTTACAGGATGAGAGGCAGACGAGGACGGCGACACATGGGTCCTTCGATCCGAATTCCATTCATCGTTTCCCCGGCCGCTTCACCCTGAGCGCACGCCTACCGCGGGACTGCTTCCATCCGCCCCTGCAATTCCGTGAACGGACGCCGCCCCGCATCGTCGGGCGCCAGGGTGAGTCCGAGGTTGATCAGCCACCGGGCGGCATCGACGTTCCCTTGGCGCACGTTGAGTTCCGCGGTGCGAAGCACGAGCGGCGCCTCCCGGGGAAACAGCCGCACTCCCGCCTCCAGCACGGCCAGTTCCTCGCGCGTCGGTCGCTCCGCGCTCACGCTCCAGACATCGGCCATAAGGGTGTAGACTTCGACGAGCGGCGGCTCCTGCGCGCGGGCCGAGGCGAGGGGAGCGAGCACCGTCCGCGCCTGCGCCGGGGTGAGCGGGGCTGAGGTTGCGGCACCGGAACGCAGCGCCGCAAACCGCAGGCGCGCGAGTTCGTACGCGGCGCGCGGGCGCGGTGCGGGGTCGCGGCTCGCGGCCGCTTCCAGGAACTCCCGTGCGCCCGCGTCGTTGCCCGCGTCGACCTCGCACAGCCCCATCACCGCGAGCAACTGCGGATCGCGGCTGCCGCGGTCGTAGGCACGCCGCAGCGTGCGCCGGGCCTGCTCGATGTACTTCGCCGTGAGCGCGGGAAACTGCGCCTGCACGAACGGAATCTCCAGCCGCTCCCAGTCGCCCTTCAATCGCGCGATGTCCACCTCGCTGGCCGGCCGCAGTTCGTAATCGGGCAATCGCGGCCGCTGCGCCGGCTGCAGGACGAGTCGCTCGCGGGTGGCCGCGGGAATGTGGCCTGCGAGCTCCTTCAACGCCGCGGTGAAGTCCAGGCCGAGGCAGTCGCGAAACAACGCCTCCGTCACCGCCTCGGTCGTCGCCCGCGTCACGAAGCGCGTGAAGGCCGCCCGTCCCTCGGCCCCGCGTCCGGCCAGCCCCCAATGGACGAAAAGCGCGGCCTGCGCCTGCCACAGCGGCAGCGCCTCGGCGCCGGCCGCCAGGTCGCCGGCAAAGAAGGCGCCGAACGGCAGCGGATCCCGGTATGCGCCCGCGCCGCCGCGCAGCGCCGCGCTGGCCGACTCCGCCGGCCAGTCGACCGGTTCGACGATGAGCGCGTCGTCGGTGAAGCGCGCGCGGCCGAAAAGCGTCAGCACGCCGCTCACATACCAGGGCGGCAGCTCCGGCAGCCGCTGCCGGAGCATCTGCGCCACGTACTCCGGCGTCAGCGCGATCCGGCTGGCATCGTACTCCCGGGCACTCACGGTCGCGAACAGCGCATGCGCGTCCCGATCCGAGAGCCGCAGGTTGGGCAGAAACGTGTACCGGGGCGGCGGCGCGCGCCGTCGCAGACGCCCGTCCTCGACCGGCGCCGTCGCCGCGTCGAACCGCTCCTGTTCCGCGGCGGTGAGCGCCATCCGGGCGACGATCTCCTGCGAGGTGGGCGGCTGCCGGGTGCTGTCGACGAAAAGCAGCAGCCGCTTCTGCGTCGTCCGCGGCTGCAGCTCCGCCGGCACGAGCTCCGCCAGCAGCGCGTGCAGCCGGTGGTGGTTGGCGATCAGCTCCCGCGTGAGCCGGTCCGGGCATGTCGACAGCACCTCGAGCCCCGCCACGTCCGCATGGCGCCAGGGCAGCGGCTGGGTCGTCTCCTCGACCAGGAACGGCGGGAGCGTCACGGGCGGCGTCTCCGCCGCTGGCGCAGACACGCCCAGCATCGCCAGCCCGGCAACGGCCAGGCCTCGAACGAAACGGCGGCGCGACGACGTGAACACGCCCGCACCGTACGCGGGATCGCCGCCGAGTCACCTGCGAAGTCGCCCGACGCCGCCGCGCCCGGCGGTTTCGCTGCGGCCGAATTTCTCCGATGGGCGCCCGTCGATCTCCCGATCCACGCCGCGCGCTCGTCTCTTGCCTCCTGCCGGTCTCTCCGCCACCGAAGGGTCCGCGCGATCTCCGACCTCATGCCGCGATCCGTCCTTCCCGTGTTCCTCGCCCTGCTCGCGCCGGCGCTCCCCGCCGCGACGCCGGACTTCGTCCGCGACGTGCGCCCGATCCTCTCGCGGCACTGCTTCGAATGCCACGGGCCGGAGAAACAGAAAAGTGGATACCGGCTCGACGTGAAGGAGATCGCCCTGCGGGGCGGCGACAGCGGCAGCGCGGCCATCGTGCCGGGCCGGGCGGCGGAGAGTCCGCTCCTCGCCCTCGTGGCCCACCCCGATCCCTACGAACGCATGCCCCCCGAGGGCGCCGCGCTGACGCCGGCGGAGGTGGCGACGTTGCGCGCCTGGGTCGAGGCCGGCGCGACCTGGCCCGAGTCGGCGAGCGCGCGCGTCGAGGATCCGCTCGCCTGGTGGTCGCTCCAGCCGCTGCGAGTGACCGCGCCGCCGGCGGGCGCCGCGCATCCGATCGACGCCTTCGTCCGCGCCTCCCTCGCGGCCCGCGGAATCGCGCCCGCCCCGGAGGCCGATGCCCGCACGCTGCACCGCCGGCTCGCGTTCGATCTCACGGGCCTGCCGCCGGCGCCGGAGGAGCTCGAGGCGTTCGAGGCCGACCGGGCGCCCGGCGCCTACGAGCGGCTCGTCGACCGGCTGCTCGCTTCGCCCCGCTATGGCGAGCGCTGGGCCCGGCACTGGCTCGACGTGGCCCACTACGGCGACACCCACGGCTACGACAAGGACAAGCTCCGGACCCACGCGTGGCCGTACCGCGACTACGTCATCCGCGCGTTCAACGCGGACAAGCCTTACGCGCGCTTCCTCTCCGAGCAGATCGCGGGCGACGTCCTGTATCCGGATACCGCGGACGGCGTGGAGGCGCTCGGCTTCATCGCCGCGGGGCCCTGGGACTTCATCGGCCATGCCGAGGTCCCCGAGTCGAAGATCGACGGCAAGCTGGCCCGGCACCTCGATCGCGACGACATGGTGGCCAACGCCATCGGCACCTTCGCGAGCGCCACGGTGCATTGCGCGCAGTGTCACCAGCACAAGTTCGATCCCATCTCGCAGGAGGATTACTACAGCCTGCAGGCCGTCTTCGCGGCGCTCGACCGCACCGAGCGGGAGTACTACCGCGATCCCGCGCTCCACGCCCGATTCCAGCGGCTGCGCCGCGAGCGGGCGGAGACCGCCGCGGCGCTGCAGGCGATCGAGGGGCCGCTGCAGGCGCAGGCGGGCGAACCTTACGTGGAACTCACGCGCCGGCTGGCGGCGCCGCTGAACCAGGACCCGGCGCAGCCGGGGCGGGAGAGTCCCAGCTACGGCTACCACAGCGCGCTTTCGTCGACTCCCGATGCCGTCAAGTGGGTGCAGGTCGATCTCGGCCAGTCGGTCGAGATCGACCGCGTGTGGCTGCTGCCGTGTCACGATTCGTTCAACGACATCGGCGCGGGCTTCGGCTTTCCGGTGCGGTTCAAGGTCGAGGTCAGCGACGATCCCGAGTTTCGCGCCGGCGTGAAGCTGGCGTGGATCCGGTACGACGCGACCTTCATGGCGGATTACCCGAATCCCGGGCTCACCGCGTTCTCGACGGGCGGGAGCAAGGACGACGGCATTGCCGGCCGCTACGTGCGGGTGACCGTGACCAGGCTCGCGCCGCGGCGCGACGACTACATGTTCGCGCTGGCGGAGCTGCGCGTGCTCGATCGCGCGGGGCGCAACGTCGCCCTGGGCCGGCCCGTGACGGCGCTGGACGCCGTCGAATCGGGCGAGCGCTGGCGCCCGGCCAACCTCACCGATGGCGTGGCCCCGACCGGCCTTGCCGCGGAGGAGAAGGCGGCGCTGGAACGCGAGCGTGAGACGCTGCTCCTGGCGACGGCGGACGCCGCGACCCGGGCGCGGCGGGAGGAGTTGCGCGAGCGCGCCGCGCGGATCGAAGCGGGATTGAAGCAACTGCCCAAGCCGGACCTCGTCTACGCCGGTGGCATCCACACCGGCACGGGCACGTTTCGCGGCACCGGGCCCGAAGGCGGCCGGCCGCGGGCGATCACGATCCTTGCCCGCGGCCAGGTGACCCAGCCCGGGCGCCCGGTCGGGCCCGGGACACTGTCCGCGCTGGACTTCGCGCCCGCGCGCTTCGCGCTGCCCGACGGCGCGCCCGAGGGCGAACGGCGCGCGGCGCTCGCGCGCTGGCTCGTCGATCCGCGCAATCCGCTCACCTGGCGCAGCATCGTGAACCGCGTCTGGCAGTATCACTTCGGGCGCGGCCTGGTGGAGACACCCAACGATTTCGGCCGCAATGGCGCGCGGCCGACGCATCCCGAGCTGCTCGACTGGCTCGCGGCCCGCTTCCGCGACGAGGGCGGCTCGTTCAAGGCGCTGCACCGGCTGATCGTGACCAGCGCCACCTACCGGCAGTCGGCCGCGGTCAACCCCGAGGCGGAAAAGATCGACGCGGGCAACACGCTGCTCTGGCGCCAGAATCGCCGGCGGCTCGAGGCCGAGGCGGTGCGCGACGCGGTGCTGGCCGCCAGCGGCAGGCTCGACCTCACGATGGGCGGACCCGGCTGGCGCGATTTCGTGATCGAGCGGCCGGAGCATTCGCCGCACTTCCGTTACGACCTCGCCGATCCGGACGACCCGCAGACGTGGCGGCGTTCCGTCTACCGCTTCATCGTCCGCTCGCAGACGCAGCCCTGGATGACCGCGCTCGACTGCGCCGATCCCTCGATGCGCGTGGACCGGCGGAACGAGAGCCTCACGCCGCTGCAGGCGCTGGCGCTGCTGAACAACGGGTTCGTCGTCGCCCAGGCGCGCCATTTCGCGGCGCGCGTGACGGCGGAGCGGACGGGGCTCGCGGCGCAGGTGGCGCGGGCGCACGCCCTCGCCCTGGGCCGGGAGCCCTCCGCGGCGGAGCAGGCGAAGCTGCTCGCGTTCGCCCAGGCGGAGGGGCTGCCGGCCCTGTGCCGGCTCCTGTTCAACCTGAACGAATTCACCTTCGTCGACTGAAGCCATGTCGTCCGACTCGCCCTTTCACCGCTCCGCCGCCGCCTCGCGCCTCACCCGGCGAGACTTCCTCTGGCACTCCGGCGGCGGCCTCGGCGGGCTCGCGCTCGCGGCGATGCTCGGGCGCGACGGCGCGCTCGCGGCGGAACCGGCCTCGGCGGCGCGCGCGCTCCATCATCCGGCGAAGGCGAAGCGCGTGGTGCAGTTCTTCATGGCCGGCGCGGCGAGCCACCTCGATCTCTTCGACTTCAAGCCGGAGCTGATCAAGCGCGACGGCCAGCCGAGCGACTTCGGCGAGCCGGTCGAGGCGTTCCAGAACGGCCTCGGGCCCTGGCTGCGCCCGCTCTGGGACTTCAAGCCCTACGGCCAGTGCGGCAAGCTGCTCAGCGACGTCGTCGCGCCGCTCGGCGCGGTCGCGGACGACCTCGCCTTCATCCACAACATGGTCGGCAAGTCCGGCGTGCACAGCGCCGCGACGCTGCTGCAGTCGACGGGCTTCCAGCTGCCCGGCTTTCCGGGCGCCGGCTGCTGGGCGAGCTACGGCCTCGGCTCGCTCAACGACAACCTGCCGACGTTCGTCGTCCTGCCCGACCATCGCGGCTTCGCGTCCAATGGCGTGAAGAACTGGGACGCCGCGTTCCTGCCCTCGGAGCACAGCGGCACGATGATCTTTCCCGGCACCGCCACGCCGATCGCGGACCTGTTTCCCCATGGTTCGGCGGACTACGTGCGTCCCGCGGGGGAGGCCGCCGCGCACCGGCTGATGGCCGACCTCAATCGCGATCACGCCGCGGCCCGGGCCGGCGACCAGCGGCTCGAGGCGCGAATCCGCAGCTACGAGCTCGCCGCGCGCATGCAGCTCGCGGCGCCCGAGGCACTGGCGATGCAGCAGGAGCCGGAGCACGTGCTGCGGCTCTACGGCCTCGACCGCGGCCCGCAGACCTGGCCGAAGGAGATCAACGCTGAGGAGGAGGCGTTTTATTTTGGCCAGAAATGCCTTGCGGCGCGGCGGCTGCTCGAGCGCGGCGTGCGCTTCGTGCAGGTGTGGAGCGGCAACGACAACAGCTTCCCGCGCCGCAACTGGGACTCGCACGAGGACGTGAAGCGCGACCACGGCCCGCTCGCGCTCGGCATGGCGCGCGGTGCCGCGGCGTTCATCCAGGATCTGAAGCAGCGCGGGCTGCTCGAGGACACGCTCATCCTCTGGACGACGGAATTCGGCCGGATGCCCTCGACGCAGGGCGGCAAGGGGCGCGACCACAACCCCTACGTGTTCACCAACTGGCTCTGCGGCGGCGGCATCAAGGGCGGGGTGACGCACGGCGAGAGCGATGCCTTCGGATACAAGCCGCTGGACCGGCGCAACCCGACCGAAGTCTACGACGTGCACGCCACGATGCTGCACCTGCTGGGGCTCGATCACACGCGCCTCACCTTCCGGCACAACGGCATCGATCGCCGGCTCACCGACGTGCACGGGCACGTGATCAAGGCGTTGCTCGCCTGAACCGCGCCGCCATCGACCGCGCCGCGCCCTGCCCCGCCTTCATCTGCCTCCCCATGGTTTCGCGCGTTCTCTTTGGTCTCTTCCTCGCTGCCGGGTCGCCCGGGTTCGCTGCGGCGGACGGCGCCAGCCTGCACCTCACGCTGCCGCCGGCGCTGTACGCCGTGCCCGGGGTGCCGTTGGGGGTGTACTTCGACAACGTCGTGCTCACGCCGGCGCCGGACCAGTACCGCTTCGAGGTGACGTGCCCGGTCGGAGCCTCGGCCGCGCGCCGCTGGGAGCTGCTGCCGACCGACGCCGACGTCGGCCGGCATGAATTTGTTTTGGTCGTGAGGGACGGCCGGGGCATGGAGCTCGACCGCGCTGCGACGACGGTGCACGTCGTGCCGCGCACGGCGGGCGCGGGCCGCCCGCTGCGGCTCCTGATGGTTGGAGACAGCCTGACCAACGCCACCCATTACCCGAACGAGCTGGCGCGCCTGCTGACCACGCCGGGCAATCCCGCCTGGACCATGCTGGGCTCCCACCGGCCCGCCGCCGCGGCGCCAGGCGTGGCGCATGAAGGCTATGGCGGCTGGACGTGGAAGTCGTTCCTTTCGCTTTACACGCCGGCCGAGGAGAAGTCGGCCGCGGGCCCGCTGGCGCGGAAGCGCACGAGCCCGTTCATCTTTCCGGACGCCGCCGGCCGTCCCCAGCTTGATATCGCGCGTTACGTGCGCGAGGCGGGTGGCGGGAAACCGCCCGACGTCGTGACCTTCCTGCTGGGCATCAACGACTGCTTCTCCGCGAATCCGGAGGATCCCGCGGCGGTGGAACGCTCGATCACCGCGGCACTGGACCACGCGGAGAAATTGCTGGCGGCGTTTCGCGCCGCGTGCCCGGAAGCCGCGCTCGCGATCGGGCTCACCACGCCCCCCAATGCGCGCGAGTCAGGCTTCGAGGCCAGTTACAAAGGCAAGTACCGGCGCTGGGGATGGAAACGGATCCAGCACCGGCTGGTGCAGCGGATGATCGCGCAATTCGGCGGCCGCGCGGGGCAGGGGGTGCACCTCGTGCCGACCCAGGTGAACCTCGATCCCTTCGAAGGCTACCCGGAGAACAACGGGGTGCATCCCAACGTGAGCGGATACCGGCAGATCGGCGCGTCGCTTTACGCCTGGCTCAAGTGGCACGCGGCTGCGACCGGGCGCTGACGGTGCCGGCCTTGCCCGGGCGCATGCCGCTGAGGTGGAGCCGCCTGTCCCCAGGCGGCTGACGTGCGGAGGACCGGTCCGCAGCGGCTTGAGGACAAGCCGCTCCACCTTTCAGCGCGGCCGTTCTCATGGCTGACTTGAAGGCCGACGGCCTGAGTTGGCCGAGGCCGGGAAATGCCTGTGCGGGCTGCGGGGTGTCAGCGTCCGGTCCGCTCCAATTGGCGCGCGAGATAGTCCTGCTCGACGCCGACGCGCGCGAGCGCGAGGGCGCGGCGAAAGCAGGCGGCGGCCTCGGCGGACTGGCCGAGTTGCCAGTGCAGCTCGCCCGCGGCGGCGTGGAAAAGGTGGTGCGACTCGATCTGCTCGCGGTCGGGGATCGCGGCGAGGGCCGCCAGCCCGGCCTGCGGTCCCTCGACTTGCGCGAGCGCGACCGCGCGGTTCAGGCTCACGACCGGCGAGGGCCGCAGCCGGAGCAGGGCGTCGTAATGGGCGACGATGCGCGGCCAGTCGGTCGATGCCGGGTCGGCCGCGATGCTGTGCAGTGCGGCGATCCCCGCCTGCAGGTGGAACTCGCTCAACTCGGCCCCCTGCGCCGCCGCGGCCAGGTGCCGCAGCCCCCGGTCGATCAGGGCGTGGTCCCAGCGGGAACGATCCTGCTCCTCGAGGCGCAGCAGGGCGCCCTGGGCGTCGAGCCGCGCGGGGAAGCGCGCGGCCGTGAGCAGCATCAACGCGAGCAGCGCGTGGGTGCGCGGCGTGTTCCCCGTGGGATGCTCGACGAGCAGGGCCGTGAGGCGGATCGACTCGCGGCAAAGGTCCTCGCGCAGGAGCTGGTCGCCCGCCGTCGCCTTGTGGCCTTCGTTGAACATCAGGTACAGCGTGCCCAGCACCCCGTCGAGCCGCGGCGAGAGGTCCTCGCCCTCGGGCAGGTCGAAACCGATGCCGGCCTCGGCGATCCGCTGCTTGGTGCGCGTGAGTTGCTTCTCGAGCGCCGCCTCCGTGCCGAGGAACGCGCGCGCAATTTCCGCGGTGCTGAAACCGCCGAGCACCTTGAGGGCGAGGATCACCTGGGCGTCGCGCGCGATCACGGGGTGGCAGCACACGAACATCAGGCGCAGCGTGTCGTCGCGGATCTCGCGCGCCGCCTCCCAGGCCACCGCCGGCGTGGCCAGCATCTGCTCGTGGTGCGTGATGATCGCCGGTTCCTTCACGGCGGTCATCCGCTGCCGGCGGCGCGCGTCGCGGGCGAGGTTCATCGCGACCTGCGTGATCCACGCCGAGGGATTGGGGGGGATCCCGCTCATCGACCACACGCGCAGTGCGCGCAGCATCGCCTCCTGCGCGACGTCCTCGGCGAGGGTGAGGTGCTCGACCCCGAGCAGGCGCACCAGCGCGCCGTGCAGCCGGCCGGTCTCGTGGCGGAAGAAATGCTCCACCAGGCCCGAGGGCGTCCGGGCGGCGGCCGGGGCGGGCGCGCCGGCGGGATCCTGGGAATTCTCTCGCAAGGGCGCGACGCGGGTTGGCTCAGTGGCGCACGAGCCCGACGGCGCCGCCGGGCTTGGTGTTCACGCCGAGGTGGCAGTCGGGCGTCATGGGCCGCACCTCGACCACCAGTCCGTATTCAAGTCCCGGATGCCGCCGGGCGATCTCGGTGGCCTCCGCGAGGTCGCGCACCAGCAGTTTCACGTAGCCGCCGATCGCCTCCTTGGTTTCCGGAAACGGGCCATCGGTGACCCGCGTGCCGCCCGGGCCGGCGACCACGCGGGTGGCATCCTCGAGCGGCTGGCCCTCCACCGCCTTGCCCTCGGCCAGCAGTTGCTCGAACCACGCGTTCCAGCGCTGCACCACCTCCTGGCGCTGGGGAGCGGAGAGGTGCCGGTAGTTTTCGGCCCCGGTGTTGCGGAAGAGCAGGAGATAAGGCGAAGGGGCGGGATTCACGGTGGAGGAGGAGGGTGCCTAATTACGACGGACGGATTCCGGGGAAAAGGACACTCTGGCGGGAAAATTACGGAAAAAGGGATCGGAGGTGTCCGAATCGGGTCGTTTCGTTCGTAGCCTCGGGAGACGGGCACTCCGTCCGTGCGCCCGCGAGAAAAACCCAACCTGGAATAACCATATGCCTGCTTACGTAGATGGATTCGTGATCGCCGTGCCCCGCAAGAAGCTGCCCGCCTACCAGAAGCTGGCCAAGGCCGCCTGCAAGGTGTGGCGCGAGCATGGTGCGCTCGACTACAAGGAATGCGTCGGCGACGACCTGAAGACCCAGTTCGGCCTCAGCTTCCCGCAGCTGGCCAAGGTCAAGCCCGGTGAGACCGTCGTGTTCGCCTACATCGTCTACAAGTCGCGCGCCCACCGGGATCGGGTGAACGCCAAGGTCATGAAGGACCCGCGCATGGCCGAGATGTGCAAGCCCGGCGAGGAGCCGTTCGACATGAAGCGGATGAGCTACGGCGGCTTCAAGGTGATCGTTTCCTCCTGATCCCCATGTCGGATGCCGCCGTGCTGCTGGACCGGCTCGACGCCCTGCGGGTCGAGCTGGTCGACCTCGCCTATGTGCTGGAGAGGCGCGGGCGGCGCGACGCCGCGGACCTCGCCCTCGCCGTCGCGGGCCGGGTGGGCGAGTTCCACACCGAGTTCACCGTCGTGCCCGCGGAGCGACGCCGCGCGGCGGCTCCCCGCGCGCGCCGCTGATCCATGTTCACCCGGCCGCATGCTCGTCGTGCTCATCGTGCTCGTGCTGCTCACGATCCTCGTCGCCACCGACCGGGCCGGCGAGCCGTAGGCGGGCCGCTCGCGTCCGCGTCCGCCCGCCCCGCCTCTCGCCGCCGTGTCATCCGCGCTCATGCCGCCCGAACCCGCGCCCGTTGCCGCTGAGCGGGAACTCGTGCTCAGCCGCGACATCGACCTGCCGCGCGAGCGCCTTTTCCGTGCCTGGACGGAACGGCTCGCCGACTGGTGGGCGCCGCGGCCGCTCACCACGCCCGTCTGCCAGGCCGAGGTGCGCGCCGGCGGCCGGTTGCACACCGTGATGCGGGCGCCCGACGGGCGGGAGTTCTCCTGCGGCGGCGTGTTTCTCGAGGTCGTGCCCAACGAGCGGATCGTCTTCACCGACGCGTACCGCGCGGGCTGGCAGCCGAACCCGGACATTTTCTTCACGGCGATCGTCACGTTCGAACCGCTCGCCGGCGAGCGGACCCGCTATACGGCGCGCGCGCTGCATTGGACCGCGGAGGCGCGGGACCGGCATTACGCGATGGGTTTCCACCAGGGCTGGGCGCAGTGCCTGGACCAGCTGGTCGAGCTCGCCGCCGAACTCACTCCGTCCCGCCCGCGCGAAACCGCTTCCCTTTCCTCATGAACAACCCGTCACCCACCGTCCAACCCTACCTGCACCTCGGCGGCCGCTGCGAGGAGGCCCTCGCGTTCTACCAGTCGGCGCTCGGCGCCACCCTCGGCTTGATCATGCGTTTCAAGGAGGCGCCGGATGGGCCGCCGCCCGGCACGCTGCCGCCCAACTGGGGCGAGAAGATCATGCACGGCGAGCTGCGCATCGGAAACAATGTCATCTTCGCCTCGGACGGCTGGGGCGAGCCGTTGCGGTTCGAAGGCTTCACGCTCTCGCTGGCCGTGACGAGCGAGGCCGAGGCGGACCGCTATTTCAACGCGCTCGCGGACGGTGGCAAAGTCACGATGCCGCTGGATCGCACCTTCTGGTCGCCGCGTTTTGGCATGCTGACCGATCGTTTCGGCCTCGGCTGGATGATCAACACGCTGCCGGCGGCTTGAGCCGGGGCGCTTACCGGGAAGATTTGAGGTGGAGCCGCCTGTCCCCAGGCGGCTCACGTGCGATGGATCCATCCCCAGCGGCGTGAGGACTGCAAGCGGCTGACGTTCGACGGCACGCTTCGCAGCGGCTTGAGGACAAGCCGCTCCGCTTTTCCGTGCGGCCGTTATCAGCGGTGACTTGAAGGCCGATGGCGGTGGCTCAGCGATCCGTGGCGGGCCGACCCGGCCAGGTCGCGAGGAAGCGCGCGACGTTTTCCGCCTCCTGCTCGAACAACCGGCTGCGCTGCGCCATGCGTTCCGCGGCCTTGGTGATGTTGGCGTCGGCCGCCGGGAACCGGCGCGCGGGATCGAGCAGGAACGTCCGCAGCCGCTCGAACGCCGCGGGATCGTCGCCCTCGGCGATGCCGATGAGGTTGCCGTAGGCGATGGCGGAGGACCGCTGCTTGATGGTGTCGTGGTGCGCGATCACCCACTCGACGATCCTGCCCCGCCGGCCGGGCTGTCCCGCGAGCGCCTGGGGAATGCGCATGAACTCGGTGGAGTTGAGCGGGCCGTTCAGGGCGTAGTCGAGCGCGCGATCGAACACCGCTTCGTCGCGCACGCCGCCCAGCGCGCCGAGCAGCCGGTTGCGGTGCAGCGGTGATTTTTCCGCCTCGAAGGCGGCGCGCAGCGTCTCCCAGAACGCCGCGTCGGCGTGATAGGCGGCAATCCCCAGCGCGGTGCCGGCCATGACCGGGTCGACGGCGGCCCGGTCCGCGAGGTAACGCGTGGTGAGATCGCGCGCGAAGGCGACGATCGCGGGATCGGCGGACTCGCGGCCGAGCTCGGCAAGCAGCGTCAGACGCAGCGGGCTCGCGTATTCGGGCTCGCCGGCCGCCGGCTGGAGCCCGAGCCGCGCGAGTGCGGGCCGGAGCAACGCGTGGCCGAATGTGTTGAATGCGGGCCGGCGGTCGGCCGGGACCAGGTTGCCGCGCACCGCGCCGAGCTGCGCGGCGACCTTCTGGACGATCTCGGGCTCGGGATCCGCGGCGAACGCGGAGACGAGGGACAGGTAGGCGTCGGCCGCGAGCTGGCCGGCGTTGAGCAGCGCCGCGGCATTGTCGAGCAGTCCGAGGCGTTCGCGCGGCGACAGCGCGGCGGCGTGGCGCACCAGGCGGGCGTTGAGCGCGGGCGCGAGGCTCCAGCGGTAGTAGCCCGCCTCGTCGGCGTTGGGGTGAATCCAGTCCGCCTGCGCGAGTCCCGGCAGCTCGACGCTCATGCTCTCGTCGCGCAGCACCAGCCGCTGCTGCTGCCGGCGGCCGCCCACGGACCACCGGAGCACGACGGGCACCTGCCAACGGCCGGCGCCGGGCGCCACGCCGAGGTTGGCGAACCGCCGCTGCGTGAGCCGGAGGCGGTCGCCACCCTCCGGCGTCACCGTGACGAGCGGCACGCCCGGCGATTCCATGAAGGCGCGGATCAGGCCCGGGATGTCCTCGCCGGTGGCGGCGCCGAACGCCTGCCACAGGTCATCGGCCGTCGTGCTGCCCCACGCGTGCTGCCGGAAATAGCGGCGCATGGCAGTGCGGAAGTTCTCCGGTCCGATCCACGCCTCGATCATCGTCAGGATGGCCTGCCCCTTGTTGTAGGTGAGCTCGTCGACGACCTGCTCCGGATCGTCGCGGGCCTGGAGCCGGCGGCGCACGGGACCGACCGACGGCAGCGCGTCGGTGCGCATCGCGTGGTGCGTGCCGTTGATTTCCGACAGCTCGAGCCGGTACTCGGGATTCGTCTGCATCACGACCTTCGCGGCCATCCACGAGGCGAAGGATTCGTTGAGCCAGAGGTCGTCCCACCAGGCCATCGTCACGAGATCGCCGAACCACATGTGCGCGAGTTCGTGCGCGACGAGCGTCGCCATGCCGCGGCTCGCGCTGAAGCCGGCGCGGCCGGGCTCCGCGAGCACGTAGGTCGAGCGGTACGTGATGAGCCCGGCGTTCTCCATGCCGCCGAACGCGAACTCCGGCACCGCCACCTGGTCGAGCTTCGCATAAGGGTAGGGGATGCCGAAATAATCCTCGAGGGCCGCAAGCAGTCGCGGCGAGATCCGCGCGATGTCGGCGGCGAGTCCGCCCTGTCCCCGCGCCGTGACGATCCGGCCCGGGACTGCGAGGCCGGGGACGTCCACGTATTCGAGCGGCCCGACCGCGAGCGCGACGAGGTACGACGGCATCGGGGGCGTGCGGCCGAAATGCAGGGTCTTCCATTCGCCGGTGCGCGACTCCTGCGCCACCGGCGCATTGGCCACCGCCTCGAGCGCCGCCGGCACGATGAGGTTGAGCTGCCACGGAATCTTGTGGCCGGGCTCGTCCCAGCACGGGAAGGCCTTGCGCGCGTGGTTGGCCTCGAACTGGGTGAAGAGGTACGCGTCGCCCTGGTTGATCGTCTTGTACAAGCCGAGCCCGTTGCGTTCGTAGCGGCCGGAGAACGTCAGTTCGAGCGCGTAGCCGCCCGGCGGCACGTCTTCGCCGGAGGCGAGGCGGACGAGCCCGAGCGTCGTGTCCTCGACCGCCCACGAGAGGCGCGTGGTCCGACCGTCGCGATCGCGCAAAGCCGCCGCCGTGATTTCGGGCCCGAGGGCATGCAGCCGGAACGATCGCACGGGCGCATCCACACGCACGTCGATCCGCGCCGTGCCCGAATAATCGTCGCGGGCGGGATCGAGCTTCAGGCTCACCGCCTGCGCCAGCGGCACGACCTCCGATCCCAGCCGGTCCGGGTCGGGGCGTTCGGCGCTGCGGAGCAGGGTGGCGGACGCGAGGGTCAGGACGAGCGCGGCGCAGCGAGCCGCGCGCGACGGGAGGATCGTCGGGTGCACGGGACAGTGCTCGGCCAAAGGGCGAGCCGATTCAATCCGAGAGTGGCGGCGCGGCCGGAGCGGCTCGCCCTCGAGCTGCCGCGAAATCCGCCGCCGCACGTCAGCCGCCTGGGGACAGGCGGCTCCACCTTCCCGCCGCTTTCAATCGACGTACAGCTCGCACACGGACCACTGGCTGTCGGGCCGGGGCGCGGTGTTGCGAACGATGACGTACCGTCCCTTCGTCCCCGCGGGCAGGTCGATGACGGTCTGGTTGCGTTGTCCCGCTCCGGAAGCGAGGGCATTGCCGGGCTGAGCAGGGTCGTCGGTGACGAACGCCTCGAAGCGTTCCGGGAATTCGCCGCCGCGGCCGGTCTGGTCGAGGATGATCCGGCTGAAGGGCCGGCTGACGCGGAAGTCGGCTTCGATCCATTCCTCGCCGAGCACGGCGGTGTTCCAGCGGGTGGAAGTCTGCTGGTCGACGATGTTGCCGGCGCCGGCGGCTTTCGAAGCGCGAACGGAGGGCGGTCCGGCCAGGTTGGCCGTGACCACCGCGGCGGCATTGCTCGCGGCGGCGGCGAGCGCGGAATCCTCGCGCAGCGGTTCGAGCAGGGCCAGCGCGTCGCGATCGCGGGCGCGGTGCAGCAATCGCACGAGGGCGAGCCGGGACTCCGCGTCCTGGACACGGGCGAGCAGCCGGCCCACGAGGGCCGTGGTCTCCGGCTGCCAGGGTTCCCGGTGGCGTTCGAAGTGACGCAGGAACGCCGTCCGGGCCGCGTCGCGGGCGGCGGGCTGGACGGCTTTCTCCACAACGGTGACGAGCGCGGGCAGGGCGGTGGCGTCGGTCCAGCGGGCGAGCGTCGCCGCCGCCGCCTCAGCCACGCGGGCCTCGTCGCGGATCGCGAGCTGGGCGGCGGTTGCGGCGCTGTCGGCACCACCGAGCCGGCTGAGCAGCGGCATGAGCCGCAGCGCGAGATCGGGGAGGGCGAACTCGATCAGGGCGAGGATCGGGCGGTTGCGCTGGGCGGGATCGGGGTTGCGCAGCGTCACTTTCACGAGGGCGGCGAGGGCGCGGTTCTGCTCGCTGGCGTCCGTCGCTTCGATCGCCCAGTCGAGCAGCGCCTTCTGCTCGGTGGCCGGGGCGAGGTCGCCGAGGGCGGCGACGGCGGCGGCGCGGACGACCGGGCTAGGATCGACGCGTTGCTTGAGCAGGAGCGGCAGGCCCTCGGTCTGATGGCGCAAGGCGAGCTGCTCGAGGAGGACGGCGCGGGCGGCTGGCGCACCGGCTTCCGCGCCCGCGAGCACCGCGGCGTTGATCCCCGGGCCGTTGAGCCGGGCGAGGCTCTGCCGCGCGATCCGGGCGTCGGCGCCTTCGCCCTGGCTGAGACCGGCGAGGAGCGTGACCGTGTCCGGGGTGCCCGGCAGGACTCCCAAGGCGGCGATCGCGGCCGCGCGCACGTCGGCGTCGGCGTGCCGCACCGCGCGCGTGAGGGCGGGCAGCGCACCCGCGCCGTCGCTGCGGCGGGCAAGCGCGGCGACCACGGCGGCCTGGGTGGGCGGATCGAAGTCCGCCAGCCGGCCTGCGAGCGTGGAAACCAGATTGGGCGCCCGCGACGCGGTGATCGCCTCGAGGGCCACGGACTTGAAATCCCAGGTGTTGCCGGCGAGCACCTCGGCGATGCGCGCCGCGGCGGTGCCGGTTTCAAGCTCGAGGGCCAGTCTCAGGGCGGCGGCGCGATGCACCGGGTCGCGGGCGGACTGCTGGAGCTCGTTGAGCAGCAGGAGGGCGGGCGCGACCGGCATGCGGCGGGCGGCGGCGAGCTTGGCGGCGGCAATCGGCGCGGCGCTGGGCTCGGGCGTCGCATGGAGCGCGGCGACGGCGGCGGGGTCGCCGATCTCTCCCAGGGCGGCGGCGGCGGCGGATCGGGTGGGTTCGTCCGGGTCGGACAGCAGCCGGCTGAGCGCTGGCACAGCGGAGCCCTGGCGGCGGCGTCCGATGGAGTCGATCAGGCCGAGCCGCACCCGGCCGGTGGCCGTCGCGAGGGCGGCGACGAAGAGGTCATCCACGGCTTTGTCCGCCACGGGCTCCAGCGCGCTCCGCGCCAGGTCGGAGTCGCGTTCGTCTGCGAGCATGCCGGCGAGCGGCTTGTAGGCGGCCGCCTCAGGCTTGGGCGTGGCGGTGCCGAGGATCCGGCCCAACCGCAGGGCGATGGCCTGGCGAGCGGCGAACGTGAGCTCCGGGTCACGGAGGAGCCCGAGCAGGCTCTGCGTGAGAGCGGCGAGTTTGGCGCCGTCGGTGCCGGCGGCGCCGATCTCCCGGTCGAGCGCGGCGAGCGGCTCCGGATCGCCGGAATAGGTGAGGCTGGCGAGCCCCGCGGGCAGATCCGCCGCGTGCGCCGGGTGGGCAGCGACGAGGGCGAGGAGGATGACGGGAAGGGGGCGGAGCATGGCGGAAAGGTGGAGCAGCCGGTCCCCAGGCTGCTGGATTGTTTCCAGGGAAGGGCGTTGATCGTAGGGGGTGACGGGCAGCCCCGGGGATCGGCTGCTCCACCGGATCAGAGCGGATAGCCGGCGCGGCGGGGGCGGTCGAGGAGGCGGCTGGCGATGGGATCGCCGACGATTTCCTCCCGCTTTGGATCCCAGCGGATCGCCCGGCCGAGTTGCGCGGCGATGACGTTGAGGTGGCAGATCGTGGCGCTGCGGTGGCCGGCCTCGACGTCGCTGATCGGGCGCTGCCGGGTGCGGACGCACTGGAAGAAATCCGAGTGGTGGTTGTCGCTCGCGTAGAGGTGGATCTCCTCGCCGCGCAGCGGCCGGGAGACGAGTTCGGGCGGATCGGACTCGATGCGATCGTCGCGCGACACGCCGAGTTTCCCCTTCCGGCCCTGGAACTCGATCATCTCCTTGAGTCCGTCCTCGTAGCGCTCGACCCGCACGCCGCTGGCGTACACGTGCGTCTGGTACTTGCAGCCCTCGTAGCCGGCCGGGATGAACTCCACCGGGCCGGAGTCGTCCATGCCCAGCGCGTTCTGGATGATGTCGAAATGATGCGCGCCCCAGTCGCCGTTCTTGCGTCCCCCGTACTCGAAGAAGCGCCGCCAGCCCCCACCGTAGTCGCCCTTCACGCGCTGCTCGTTGTAGGGGCGCCAGGGCGTGGGTCCGAGCCAGCGGTCGTAGTCGAAATCGGAGGGCACCGGCTCCTCGGACAGGCGTGGGATCGGCGGGAAGTGTCCGAGGCGGGTGCGGATCAGCGTGAGGTCGCCGAGCCAGCCGTTGCGCACGATCTCGGCGGCCTGGCGAAAGGACTTGTTGGAGCGCTGCTGGGTGCCCGTCTGCAGCACGCGGCCATAGCGCCGCGCGATGTCCACCAGCACGCGCCCTTCGCGCACGGTGAGCGTGAGCGGCTTCTCGCAATAGACATCCTTGCCGGCGAGCATCGCGGCCTTCGCGACCGCGGCGTGCCAGTGGTCGGGCGTGCACACGAAGACGACATCGAGATCCGCGCGCGCGATGAGCTCCTCGTGCCGCGTGTAAACCGCGACGCCCCGCGACGTGCCGCTGTCCTTCGCGGCGCCGTAGGCCTTGTCGATCCGGTCCCGCATCTTCCCGGCCTTGCTCCGCATGACGTCGCACGTGGCGAGGATGCGGCAGTCGTCGCGGCCGGTGAGCGTCCCGACGTGGCTGCTGGCGATGAGACCGTTGCCGACGACGCCGACCGCGAGCTGGTTGCTGGGGGCGTTGCGGCCGAACAGCCGCGCGGGAAAAAAGTTGGGCGCGCATCCGGCGGCGAGAATGCCGGCGAGGCCGCCCTGGAGGAACGAACGGCGGCTGAGCGGAGCGGAGGCCGGGGGCGGAGGGCGGGACGGCGCGGGCATGGTGAACAACGCCTACGCCGAACGCCCGGATTGCCCAGAAAATTCACCCCGGGCGGCGGCGGGGCGGAGTCTTTGCACTTGGTTCGCGCGCGGGGGCGCCCTTTTCTCGGTGGAATGACACCGTGTCTCTTTTCCGTTAGCTACGCCGGGTTCTGGGGCCAGGATTCCCTGGACCTCGCCGGCTTCATCCGCCGCGCGGGCGCACTGGGCTATGCCGCCGTCATGATCGCGGGCAAACGCCCCCACCTCTCGCCGCTGGACGCGGGGGATGACGCGGTGAAGGCCGTGCGCGACGCGCTCGGCGAGGCGAAGGTCAAGTGCGCGGCGCTTGCGGCCTATACCAACCTGTCGCAGCCGACGCTCGTCGGTTGCGAGGTGCCGCTGGTGGAGTTCCAGGTCGCGTACGTGGAGTCGCTGGCCCGGATCGCGGCGCAGCTCGAGGCGCGGATCGTGCGGATCTTCACCGCCTATGAGATCGAGGGCCAGGACCCGCAGGCGCAGTGGCGCCGCTGCGTCGCGGCGATCCGGGAGATGTGCGACCGTGCGGCGGACCATGGCGTGACCATCGCGATCCAGAATCACCACGACGTCGGCCTGCACACCGGCGCGCTGCTGGAGATGCTGGCCGACATCGACCGCGCCAACTGCAAGCTCGGCTTCGACGCGTGGTCGCCGGCGCTGCGGGGCGAGGCGCTCTACGAAGCCGCGAAGCAGGCCGCGCCGCACACCATCCTCACCACCAACGCCGACTACATCAAGGTGCCCCGGCACCGCTACCGCCCCGAGCTCGTGAACTACGAGCGGCAGCCGGTCGACTGGGTGCGCGCGGTGCCGTTCGGCACGGGGTTCATCGACTACGCCTCGTTTTTCCGTGGCCTGCGCGACGGCGGGTTCGACGGCACGGCGGTCTTCGAAATGTGCTCCCCGCTGCGCGGCGGCGGCGCGATGGACAACCTCGATGCCTGCGCGCGCACGTACCTGAAGTGGATGCAGGGCCACGGGTTTCTCGGCGCCGCCTGAGCCCGGCGCCGGGCCGGGGCCCATCGCGCATTTGACTCCGCCGCCGACCCGAACTGGATTTTACGCGGCATGTTCAACCCCTGGACCCTCGCGCGCCCTGTCCTTTTCGCCGCCTTCCTGGCGGGTGGGACGCAGGCGGCGGAGAAGATCGATTTCAACCGCCAGATCCTGCCGATCCTGTCGGACGCGTGTTTTCACTGCCACGGTCCCGACCCCGAGACCCGCGAAGCCAGGCTGCGGCTCGACCAGCGCGACGGGTTGTTCCGGACCCGCGAGGGCGTGACGGTCGTCGCGCCCGGGCAGCCCGACGCAAGCGAGCTCATCCTGCGTATCACGAGTCCGCACGAGGATGAGGTGATGCCACCGCGCAAGGTCGCGCGGCAGCTCAAGCCCGCGGAGATCGACCTGCTGAAACGCTGGGTGGCCGGCGGAGCGCCGTGGGGCGCGCACTGGGCGTTTTCGCCGCCGCAGCGCCCGGCGGTGCCGGTGCCGGCCGACCCGCAGCTCGCGGCGCGTGTGAGCAATCCGGTCGACGCCTTCATCTTCGCCCGGCTCGAGCGGGAGAAACTCGCGCCCGCCGCCGAGGCTCCACCGGAGACCCTGCTGCGCCGGGTGACGCTCGAGCTGACGGGACTGCCGCCGACGCCGGCGGAGCTGGATGCGTTCGCCGCGGACCGTTCGCCCGACGCCTACGAGCGCGTCGTCGACCGGCTGCTCGCCTCGCCGCGCTATGGCGAGCGCTGGGCGTGGGACTGGCTCGATCTCGCGCGCTTCGCCGACACCAACGGCTTCCAGGGCGATCCCGAGCGCACGATGTGGCCCTGGCGCGACTGGGTGGTGAACGCGCTCAACGCGAACATGCCCTTCGACCGGTTCACGATCGAGCAGCTCGCCGGCGACCTGCTGCCCGGCGCCACCACGGAGCAGAAGCTCGCGAGCGGGTTTCACCGCAACAACATGTTCAACGGCGAGGGCGGGCGCATCCCGGAGGAAACCCGGGTGGAGAACGTGTTCGACCGCGTCGAGACCACCGCGACCGTCTGGCTCGGGCTCACGTTCACCTGCGCGCGCTGCCACGACCACAAGTATGATCCGATCGCGCAGCAGGATTACTATGCGCTCTTCGACATCTTCAACCAGCTCTCCGAGACCGGCCGCAACCAGGGCGGCGGCCAGGTGCCGCCGGTGATGGACCTGTCGACGCCCGCGGAGCAGGAGCGGGTGAAGCGGGCGAACGCGAAGCTCGATGCGCTCGCGCGGCGCGTGGATGCGTTCGAGCTGAAGAAGTTTCCGCGGCCCGAGGGCCGGCCGGTCGCCGACTCCCCGGACGCGATCAAGCTGCCCGGCAACCTCTACGCCACCCACGCGAAGGTGGAGCCCCGCCGCCGGAACATCAACGGCCTGCTCGAGGCGCTGCCGCATTTCCAGGCGACGGATCCGGATCCTGAATACGCGAAGCTCCTCGAGGAGCACATCGCCGCCGTGCGCGAGCGGGACAACGCCACCGCGCGGATCACGCGCGTGATGATCATGGACGAGCTGAAGGAGCGGCGGGAGACCTTCGTGCTCACGCGCGGCAGCTACGAGCACAAGACCGACCAAAAGGTCGTCGGCGCGATCCCCGCGCTGTTCCGCGGGGCCGCGGAGGCGGGGGGCGCGCGCGCCCGCCCCGCGCACGGAAAGATCGCCGGCCCGTCGGGGGCGGACTCCCCGCCCGCCGCCGCGCCGGGGGAGCCGCGCCTCAACCGCCTCGATCTTGCCCGCTGGCTGGTGTCGCCGGGCAACCCGCTCGCCGCGCGCGTGACGGTGAACCGGGCCTGGCAGGCGTTCTTCGGCACGGGTTTCGTGAAGACGGCGGAGGATTTCGGCGTCCAGAGCGAGCCGCCGTCGCATCCGGAGCTGCTCGACTGGCTCGCGACGGAGTTCGTCGCCCGCGGCTGGGACCTCAAGGCGCTGCACCGGCTGATCGTCACGAGCGCGACGTACCGGCAATCTTCGCGGGTGACGCCGGAGCTGCTCGAACGCGACCCGGACAACCGCCTGCTCGCGCGCGGGCCCCGGCACCGCATGCCGTCGTGGATGCTCCGCGACCAGGCGCTCGCCGCCGCCGGCCTGCTGCACGAGCAGCGCGGCGGCCCGGCGGTGAAACCCTACCAGCCCGCGGGGATATGGGAGGAGGCCACGTTCGGCAAGAAGACCTACCAGCAGGACCACGGCGACGCGCTGTATCGACGGAGCCTGTACGTCTTCTGGCGGCGGATCGTCGGCCCCACCACGTTCTTCGACGCCGGCGCGCGCCAGGTCTGCACCGTCAAGGTGGCGCGGACGAACACGCCGCTGCATGCCCTCGTGACCCTCAACGACCCCGCGTACGTCGAGGCCGCGCGCGTGCTCGCGCAGGGCGCGCTGGCGACCGCGACGGACGATTCGGGCCGGGTGGACCAGGTGTTCCGGCTCGTGACCGCGCGCCGCCCCTCGGCGGCGGAGCGCGACATCCTGCTCCGGCGGCTCGCGACGCTGCGGGGCCAGTTTGCCGCCGATCCGAAGGCGGCGTTGCAGCTCGCCTCCACCGGCGAGGCGCCTCGGCCCGGGTCCCTCGATCCGGTCGAGCACGCGGCGTGGACCGCGCTCTGCTCGCTCCTCCTCAACCTCGACGAGACCCTCTCGCGCGAATGAACGCCGCCGCCCTCCCTCCCGTCCCGTCCGCCGCCCCGCGCGCGGCGCATCAACCCTCGCGGCATGGGGACACCCCGCGCCACCCCGGATGACCATGGACCCGATCCTCGAAGGCAGGCAGTTGCACACCCGGCGCCAGTTCTTTGGCCGCTCCGTGCTGGGCCTCGGCACGGCCGCGCTGGCGTCGCTGCTCGGCCGCGATGCGTTCGGCGCCGGTCTGCTGACCGCCGGCCGGAAGGGCGTGCCGGGCCTGCCGCATCTGCCGCACTTCGCGCCCAAGGTGAAGCGCGTGATCTACCTGTTTCAGAATGGCGCGCCGTCGCACGTCGATCTCTTCGATTACAAGCCGATGCTCCGCCAGTGGCATGGCCGGCAGATTCCGGACGAGGTGGTGGGTGGGAAGCGCTTCTCGACCATGACCGGCACACAGACGGAGCGGCCGGTGCTGGGCGAGATCACGCAGTTCCGCCAGCACGGCCGCAGCGGCGCGTGGGTGTCCAGCTTCCTGCCGAAGACGGCGGAGATCGCCGACGACCTGTGCTTCGTGAAGTCGATGTACACCGAGGCGGTGAACCACGCGCCGGGGATCACGTTCTTCCTCACCGGGAGCGAGATGGCGGGCCGCCCGTCGCTCGGCGCCTGGCTGAGCTACGGACTGGGCAGCGAGACCGAGGACCTGCCGGCGTTCGTGGTCATGACCTCGCGCGACAAGGAGGCGAGCTGCGGGCAGATCTTCTACGATTTCTACTGGGGCAGCGGCTTCCTTCCCACCAAGTACCAGGGCGTGGCCTTCCGTGGCAGCGGCGATCCGGTGCTCTACCTGTCCAATCCCGCCGGGATGAGCCGCGAAGTGCGGCGCGGCATGCTGGACGATCTCGCCCACCTCAATGCGATCAAGCGGGAGGAGTTCGGCGACCCGGAGATCGCGACGAGGATCGCTCAGTACGAGATGGCGTATCGCATGCAGACCAGCGTGCCGGAGCTCACCGACCTGTCCCGCGAGCCCGAGTCGGTGCTGGCGATGTACGGGCCCGACGTGAAGCGGCAGGGCACGTACGCCTACAACTGCCTCATGGCCCGCCGGCTCGCCGAGCGCGGCGTGCGCTTCGTGCAGGTCATGCATGCCGGCTGGGACCAGCACCGGAATCTGAATACGCAGCTCAAGATCCAGTGCGAGGACACCGATGCGCCGTCCGCCGCGCTGGTGAAGGACCTCAAGCAGCGCGGGCTGCTCGAGGACACGCTCGTCATCTGGGGCGGCGAGTTCGGACGCACGCCGTTCCTCCAGGGCAAGATCGACGAGGTGAAGCAGTGGGGCCGCGACCACCATCCCTACGGTTTCTCGCTCTGGATGGCCGGCGCGGGCGTGAAGCCGGGTTTCAGCTACGGCGCGACCGACGAGTTCGGCTTCAACGCGGTCGAGAACCGCGTGCACGTGCACGATTTCCAGGCCACGATCCTGCACCTGCTCGGGCTCAACCACGAGCAGCTCACGTTCAAGTTCCAGGGGCGCAATTTCCGGCTGACCGACGTGCATGGCCACGTGGTGAAGCCGATCCTGGCGTGAGGCTCCGATGCGCGAGCGCGATCGATCTTTGAGCCCACGGAATACACGGAGGACACGGAAGTGCCCTCGGCGCCTGTTTGCGTGTGGTCCGTGGACCTCGCTTGTCCGCGCGGTCATCGGCCTGCTGCTCGGACTCAGCGCCTTCGCCTCGACCCAGGCCGTGGAATTCAACACCCACATCCGGCCGATCCTGATGCAGCACTGCACCTCGTGCCACGGCGGGGTGAAGGCGGCGGGCGACGTGTCGCTCGTCTACCGCGACGCCGTCGAGGCGGTCGGCAAGAAGTCCGGCCGCCGCATCATCGTGCCCGGCCGCCCGGAGGAGTCGGAGCTGATCGCCCGTATCACCTCGACGGATGCCGAGCGCCGGATGCCGCCCGCCGACCACGCTCCCGCTCTCGCCCCGGAGAAGGTGGCACTGCTGCGGCAGTGGATCCAGGAGGGCGCGCGGTGGCAGGATCACTGGGCTTTCACGCCGCCGGTCGCACCGGCCCTGCCGCTCGTGGCGCCGCCGCGCGCGAGCGACCGCCGCGGGCCGATCGACGCCTTCGTTTTGGAGCGGCTGGCGCGCGAGGGCCTCGCGCCGCTGCCGGAGGCTCCGCGTCCGGCCCTCCTGCGGCGGGTGTCGTTCGATCTCACCGGGCTGCCGCCGACCCCGGAGGAGACGGCGGCGTTTGTCGCGGACGCCTCGCCCTCGGCGTACGAGCGCCAGGTCGACCGGCTGCTGGCCTCGCCGCACTTCGGCGAGCGCTGGGCCAGCCTGTGGCTCGACCTCGCGCGCTACGCCGACACCAAGGGGTACGAGAAGGATACCGAGCGCCAGGTGTGGCCGTATCGCGACTGGCTCGTGCAGGCCTTCAACCGCAACCTGCCGTACGACCGCTTCGTGATCGAACAACTGGCGGGCGATCTTCTCCCGGGCGCGACGCTCGACCAGCGCCTCGCGACCGCCTTCAACCGGCTCACGCAGGTGAACGACGAGGGCGGCACCGACGACGAGGAGTACCGCATCGCGGCGGTGCTCGATCGCGTGGGCACCACCTGGGCGGCGACGAGCGCCGTCACGATGAACTGCGTGCAGTGCCACTCGCACCCGTACGAGCCGATCCGGCACCGCGAGTTCTACCAGTTCCTCGCCTACTTCAATGCGTCCGCCGACGCCGATCTGCCGAGCGACCATCCGACTCTCCGCATTGCGGAGGCGCCAGACCGGCGCGCCGCGGCCTGGGCGCTGCAGCAGGAGATCGACCGGCTGCGGCGCGACGTCGTGGCGGCCGGACGCGACGCGGCGGAGGCGACCCGCTGGCAGCCGGTGCCCGTGGCGGCGGCCACGGCCACGCCCGCGGTGGAGTTCCGGCTCGCCGGCGGGGAACTCGCCGCGGCTGGCACCGTGGCGTCGAACGCCCGCTACGAAGTCACGCTCGCCGTCCCCGCCGGCAGCGAGCCGCTGACCGCGCTGCGCTTCGAGGTGCCGCCCGACGATCCGGAGAAGGCGCGCCACACGCCGGAGCGCGGGTTCATCGTGATGGGGCTGGATCTCGCGGTCGTCGCGCCCGACGGGGCGGCCACGCCCGTCGCGGTGGGTCGCTACTTTCCGGATACGGAGAACTTCACCACGCGATTCACGCGCGCGGTGCCGCGGCCCTCTTCCGGCCCGTCCGAGGGCCCGCCGCCGGCCAAGGCCAGGGGGAAGGCGAAGCAGGCGCCGGAGGAACAGCGCGACGTGACCTTGGAGTTTCATTTCGCGGCCAACCCGACCCTGCAGGCGCCGCGGTGGATCGTCGCCGCGCTGCGGGAGCCGTTGTTGGTGCCGGCCGGCTCCAGCCTGCGCGTCACCGTGCGGCACCAGCGCGACATCACGTCCAAGCCGGCGCCCGTCCGCCGGCTGCGGGTCGCCGGCAGCGGCGATGTGCGCTGGACGGCGCTCGGCGGCGACGCGGCGCTGGCCGCGAAGGTCGCGCGCGTGAGCGAGGCGATCGCGGAGCTCGCGAGGATTCCGGGGGCCGACGTGCCGGTCATGGCCGACCTGCCGGCGGCGGAAGGGCGGGAGACGCGGCTGTTCGCCCGCGGCAACTTCATGGACAAGACCGGGCCCGCGCTGGCGCCGGGCATGCCGGCGCTGTTCCCGCCGGTGCCGGCCGGGCGGCCGGCGAACCGGCTCACGATGGCGGAGTGGTTTTTCCAGCCCGGGCAGCCGCTGACGGCGCGGGTGGCGGTGAACCGTTTCTGGGAGCAGCTCTTTGGCGCGGGGATCGTCGCGACGCTCGAGGACTTCGGCAGCGTGGGCGAGCCGCCGAGCCACCCCGCGTTGCTCGACTGGCTCGCGCTGCGTTTCGAACGGGACCTCCGCTGGGACATGAAGGCCCTGCTGCGCGAGATCGTGTTGAGCGCGACCTACCGGCGGGAGGCGCGCCTCACGCCGGAACTTCTGGAACGCGACCCGGCCAACCGGCTGCTGGCGCGGGGCCCGCGGCAGCGGCTGACGGCGGAGATGGTGCGCGACCAGGCGCTGGCGGCGAGCGGCCTGCTGAGCCGCAAGCTGGGTGGTCCACCGGTGATGCCGCCGCAGCCTGCGGGGGTGTGGCAGACCGTCTACAACAGCCGGGAGTGGGTGGAGGCGTCGGGCGCGGACCGGTATCGCCGCGCCGTTTACACCTATTGGAAACGATCGGCGGCCTATCCGGGCTTCCTGACCTTCGACCTGCCGGTGCGCGACCTCTGCACGGCGCGGCGCAGCCCGACCAACACGCCGTTGCAGGCGTTGGTGACGCTCAACGACGTCGTCTACCACGAGGCCGCGGAGGCCCTCGCCGGGCGCGCCGGCCGTGAGGCGGGCGAGGGCGGCGTCGCGACGCCCGATGCCACGATCGCGCGCGCCTTCGAGCTCGTGGTGTCGCGCGCGCCGACCGCCGTCGAGGCCGCCCGGCTGCGCCGGCTTTACGACGAGGCGTTCGCGGCGGCCGCGGCCTTGCCGGCACCGGAGACGGCCGATGGCGCTGCGGTGCCTGCCACCCGCCTGGCGCCGCCGGCGCGGGCGATGCGCGACGTGGCGGTGGCCATCCTCAACCTCGACGCCAGCTTCGTGCGCTGACGCCACCCGGAGACCCGACCCATGCGCGACCTCGACGGCTTGAAACGCGAGCTTGAACACACCCGGCTCACCGCGGTGACGCGCCGGCACTTCCTGCGTCATTGCGGGACGGGGCTGGGCGCGCTCTGGCTGGCGACGACGGCGGGCGCGGTGGACCGCCTGGGTTTCGCCCGGGCGCCGGCCGAGCCGCTGGCGCCGCTGCCGCCGCAGTTCCCGGCGAAGGCGAAACGCGTGATCTACCTGCACATGGCGGGCGCGCCGAGCCAGCTCGAGCTCTTCGACTACAAGCCGGTGCTGGCGCGGCTCGACGGGCAGGACTGCCCGCCGTCGTTTCTCGAAGGCAAGCGCTTCGCCTTCATCTCGGGCGTGCCGAAGATGCTCGGTCCGCAGTTTCCGTTTCACCCGTCTGGCCAGGCGGGGGCGTGGATTTCGGACCGGCTGCCGCACTTCGAGCGGCATATCGACGACGTGTGCTTCGTGCGCTCGATGCGGACCGATGAATTCAACCACGCCCCCGCGCAATTGATGCTGCACACCGGCTCGCCGCGCTTTGGCCACCCGTCGCTGGGCTCGTGGGTGACGTACGGCCTTGGCACCGAGAATCAGAATCTGCCGGGTTACATCGTGCTCGTGTCCGGGGGCAAGACCCCGGACGGCGGCAAGTCGCTCTGGGGTTCCGGCTTCCTGCCGAGCGTCTATCAGGGCGTGCAATGCCGCGCGCAGGGCGATCCGGTGCTGTTCCTCTCCAACCCGGCGGACGTCTCCCGGCCGGAGCGCCGGCGCGTGCTCGACGCCATTGGCGACATCAACCGGGAGCAGCACGCCCGTCATGGCGATCCCGAGACGCTCACCCGCATCGCGCAATACGAGCTGGCGTTTCGCATGCAGGTCAGCGCGAGCGAGGCGATGGACCTCAGCCGCGAAACCGCCGCGGTGCACGCGCGGTACGGCACCCAGCCGGGCGCGGAGAGCTTCGCCAACAACTGCCTGCTGGCTCGGCGGCTGGCGGAGCGTGGCGTGCGTTTCATCCAGCTTTATCACTGGGGCTGGGACAGCCACGGGGCGAGCGAGTCGGAGGCGCTGACCACCGGGTTTCCGAAACGCTGCCTCGAGGTCGACCAGCCGATCGGCGCGCTGCTGTCGGATCTCAAGGAGCGAGGGCTGCTCGAGGAGACGCTCGTGATCTGGGGAGGGGAGTTCGGCCGGACGCCGATGCGCGAGAATCGCAACGGCCAGGAAATGAAGTTCGTCGGCCGCGATCACCATCCGGGCGCGTTCACCGTCTGGCTCGCGGGCGGAGGCGTGAAGCCGGGGTTCAGCTACGGGGCGACTGACGAAATGGGCTACAATATCGTCGAGAATCCCGTCGAGGTCCGCGACCTGCAGGCGACGATCATCCGGCTATTGGGCTTCGACCATCACAAGTTGAGCCTGCCGTTCCAGGGGCTCGACCAGAAGATCACCGGCGTGAAGCCGACCCGGATCGTGCGCGAAATCATCGCATGAGGCGGCGCACGATCTCGTTGCTGCTGGCGATGCTCCCCGGCGGAGCCGGGGCCGCGGCCGCACCGTCGCCGGCGGTGACGGCGTACGAGGGGTTCGTCGCGCCGATCCTGCGCGCGCGCTGTGTCGAGTGCCACGGCCCGGACAAGCAGAAGGCCCGTCTCGCCCTGCACACCTGGGAAGCGCTGGTCCGGGGCAGCGACGCGGGACCGGTGATCGCCGCGGGGCGTCCGGATGAGAGCGTGCTGGTGCAGCGGCTCAAGCTGCCGCTCGACGATGAGGAACACATGCCGCCTTCGGATCACCCGCAGCCGGCCGCCGCCGAGATCGCGCTGCTGGAACGCTGGATCGCCCAGGGCGGGACGCGCGAGGCGAGGGTGACGGAGTTGAATCTACCCCCTGATCTGCTGGCGGCCCTGGGACAGCTTTCGGGCCGTCTCGCCGCCTTGCGGCCGGCGGGCGCCCCGGAGGCACGCTGGGAATTGGATGACGCGGCGGTCTCCGCAGCGCGGGCGCCCGTCGCCAGCGTGGTGGCGGCGCTTCAGCGGCGGTTCCCGGGGGCGCTTCTTTATGAGTCCCGGACCGGCACGGCGCTTCATTTCACCACGGCCGGGCTGGGCGCGGAGTTTGGCGATGCAGAGCTGTCACTACTTGAGCCGCTGCGGGAGCACGTCGTGGTCCTGGATCTTTCCCGGTCGGGAGTGACGGACGCTTCCGCGGGGCTGCTCGGCCGTTTTCGCGCCCTGCGAACGTTGCGCGCGGCCTTCACCCGGCTCGGAGATCCGACGGTGGCGGCCCTCGTCGGGCTGCCGGCACTGGAGCATCTCACGCTGCATGCCTCGGGCGTCACATCCGCGAGCGTCCCCAATCTCCGCCAACTGCCCCGGCTGCGCACCCTGCGCCTGGGCGAGACCGCCGCTGAGGGCGCTGCGCGAGTGGCAGGCCTGCCGCTGGGTCCTCCGCCGGATCCTGCCCTCCCGGCTCCCGCGCCGAACGCAAATCCCTGACATTGCCGGCAACGGCCGGACAGCTGCGCCTGCCAGCCGGGCACTGGGGGGTAATTACCCGAAAATTGGGTGGCGGCGCGGAATTTCATTGGTGGAAAAGGCCGCGCAGGACTCTTTTTTCCGCCGTGGTAACTGCCGGAATACCCGGATCGTCACCGCGGTATCGCCCCGCAAGAGCCGGGTGAGCTCCCTTTTTGAAAACGATTTCTCATCAAGTCTCCGGAGTTTTCCCTAGGTTTGATTGCGGCCATCTCCGAGCGGGCAAGAATTGTGTCTTGAGCTTAGGGCCCTTTCCTCAGATCAGTGAACCGAGTCCGAGGTCCCGCCTTTCGCTTCTAGGTGTTACCACCTCGTAACGCCGGTTCACTCGCAAACCTGATAGAATCAAACGTCCGCACCGCCTCCTCCTGATGATGCACGCCCTCGGCCACTCGGCTTCCCGCAACGACGCCCTTCCAGGCTGGAAGCGAGGGTTGGATATCGTCTGTTGTCTCGCGGCGCTCCCGTTCCTGGGCGTCGCCGCTTGCTGGGCGGCGGTGATCACGTCGGTGACGTCGCCGGGACCGATCCTCTTCCGGCAGGAGCGGGTGGGATACCGGGGACGAAAGTTCCACCTCTTCAAGTTCCGGACGATGCATGTGAGCGCCAACACCGCGTCGCATCGGGCCCATTTCACCGAGCTGATGAAGGCCAACACCCCCATGCAGAAGCTGGACCAGCGGGGTGACAGCCGGCTGATTCCGGGCGGTTGGATCCTGCGGGCGACGGGCCTGGACGAGCTGCCGCAGATCATCAATGTGCTGCGAGGCGAGATGAGCATCGTCGGACCGCGGCCGTGCATTCCGTACGAGTACGAATGCTACACCGAAGCCCAGCGGGAGCGCCTGGAAAGCATGCCGGGGCTCACCGGGCTCTGGCAGGTTTCTGGAAAGAACCGGACGACGTTCGACGAGATGATTCGGCTGGACGTCGCGTATGCCTCACGGCGGACCCTGTGGTCGGATCTTTCGATCATCGTGCGTACGCCCGCGGCCCTGGCTTCGCAGGTCCTCGACACCCGGCGGGCCCGGCGTGAGGCCCCCCCGGCATCCCCGGTGCAGCCCGCGACTTCGGAAGTCGTTTCCAAGACCTTTGCCGCCAAGAGCCAGAACGTGATTGTCGATTCACCCGAGCCCCGCCCCGCTTACATGGCGCGTCGCGTGACCGAGCCTTTCGTCACGTCGACCAAGCTCGAGGCGCAGTCCGGCGGGAAACGCCGCGGCGACCGTTCGGGCTCCGTGGCCTGAGCCAGCCGCTCCCGTGGGTGGAGCCACCTGTCCCCAGGCGGCTGACATACGACCGACCCGTCCGCAGGCGCTCGAGGGCTCCTTGGACCGAAGACAAGGGACGCGCCGCTCCACCGTAGGTACGGCCGTTTTCCATCGGTGATATGAACGCGGACGGCGAGATTGGCTGAGCGGCCTGCGGTTCGGGGAGGGCACACCCAGTCCTTAGGGGCGGGCTCCAAAGAGCTGGCCACGGGGCGGCGCTGGAAGCGATCGCGGGTTGCCTGTCTGCCCGGGGCGCGAAGACTCGCGATCACCCCTCCCCATGAATGCATCGCGCAGGCGTTTTCTCCAGCTGGCCGGCGTGGCTGGCACCGGCTGGCTCGTTTCCCGCCCGGCGTTCGGGCAACGTTCCAATCTCGCCGGGGCCAAAGTCACGGTCGCGCACGCGATCGCGCGCCTGGCCGACCGTACCGAGGTGGCGACGCCGTACTGGCGGATCGAGAGCGGACGTTCCGGGCCGTCGTTCGGCCTGATCGCGGCCCAGCACGGGAACGAGGTCATCGGCTCCGAGGTGGCCCGGCGTTTTGGCGAAGTGTGCGCCCGCGAGCTGCAGGCCGGCACCGTGTGGCTGATCCCCATGGCCAACCTGCTCGCGGCCCGCGCTCGCCGGCACTCGTTCGACCTGGGCCCCGAGCAGAACAACCGGATGCATCCGACCAAGCGGAACAACATGCAGCGGACCTGGCCGGGAAATCCGGAGGGGAATCCCACCGAGCGCATCGCCCATGCGCTGGACGAGGCGGTGATCCGCCACTGCACCCATCTGGTGGACATGCATTGCTGGCAGCATGTCACCGCGGCCGAGACTCTGGCCGTCGAGGACCACGCCGCATCGCTGGCGATGGCCGACGTGACGACGACGCGTTTCGTGAGCCGCAGCCGGGCCAACGTGCCGGCGCAGGGGGCGATGATGGTCGCCCAGCTGCTCCAGCAGCGGAAGCAGGCCTCGATGGTGATGGAACTCTCGGGCCAGTTCTCGATGCCGGAGCGCCAGGTGCAGATGGGGCTTACCTCGATGGTCAACCTCGCCCGGCATCTGGGGCTGCTGCGGGGCCAGCCGGAACACGTGCCCACGCCGCGCGTGGTGCGGGTGAAGGAAAAGTCCCATGAGGTGCGCGCCCTCGCGACGGGCATGTTCGTTCCCGCGCGGCGCGGTGACGGTGACGGCGCCCTGGGCCCGGAGGACTGGGTGGAAAAGGGCCAGCCCCTCGGCCACATCATTCGCGAGACGGACCTCGTCACGGTACCTCACGTGGCGCCGGTGGCGGGCTACCTTTGGCAGTTCGGGCTTTGCCACTGGACGCAGTGCGACGCCAGCCTGCCCGCCCTGCACCCTTACACCGAGGAGAAGGAGTTGCTCGCGACCGTCGTGACCGTGTAGGCCGGCGGCGGACGCGCGGACTCCCGCCCCTCCGTCCTACTTGATTTTCGAGAAGTCGACCGGCTTCAGGTAAACGGAAGTGACCTTCGCGGTGAGCTTGCCGTTCTTCTCGGACTCCGTGCGCGCCTTCATCCAGCCGGAATCCTCCCGAAACGCCTTCCATGAGGCGGCAGCCGCATCCGGACCGGCGTGGG
The DNA here is from genome assembly GCA_937952235.1 of uncultured Opitutia bacterium. Classification (GTDB taxonomy): domain Bacteria; phylum Verrucomicrobiota; class Verrucomicrobiia; order Opitutales; family Opitutaceae; genus ER46. The sequence continues at coordinate 32,414 of CALFZM010000417.1, forward strand.
CGATGAAATAGATCAACGTCGAACCGGCGCCCTTGTCGGCGTCGGTCGGGTGGAAGTAGCCGAGATTCGTGATGCCGTGCTTCGCAAACAGTCCCAGGGTGTGATTCCGGAATCGCGCATCGAGCTCGGCCAGTTTGCCCGGAGGCGCAACGTACGTGCGCAATTCGAAGAGCCGCGGGGCGCCCTTCCCGTTGCCGGCCGTCATCATCTTCGAGAAGTCCGTCGGCGACAGGAAGACCGACTCGACCTTCGCGACGATCTTCCCGCTCTCCTCGCTCTGGTTGCGCGCGGCCTGCCACTGCGGATCGGAACCGAACGCCTTCCACGACGCCTTGGCGGCCTCCCGGCTCCGATGCTCGAGCAGATAGATCAGCGTCACGTCCGCTCCATCCTTGGCATCGGCCGGCCGCCAGTACCCGACATTCACCATCCCGTGTTTCTCGAACAGTTTCAGGGTGTGGTCGCGGAAGCGCGCCAGCAGGGCATCGAGGCGTCCCGGGTGGGTGGTGTAGGTCCGGAGTTCGTAGACGGGATCCGAGGCGGAGGCGGCGAGCGCCGCCGGAGCGGCGGCGAGCAGCCCGAGAAGGGCGAGGAGGAGGCGGGGGAACGAGTGCATGGGGGGAAAGCGGGCGGAGACTGGGCGCGAGCGCCGGAGAGTCAACGCCTGCCAGGCCGCGCTCCGGGCCGTCCGGGGCGGCAGGCGCGCTCAGGGTGCGGGTGCCGGTCGAATGCCGTGGCGGACCAGAAACGCGACCACGAGGTCCAGCCTCGCCTCATCATAAAACGCCTTCCCGCCGTGCGCCGCGCCGTGCACGGGCACGAACTGCACCGGCCGGCCGGCCGCCTGATAGGCGCCAAGAAACTCCAGGGATTGTGCCACGGGCATCTGCGGATCCTGGTCCCCGTGCAGCAGGAGCAGCGGCGGGTCGTCGCGATCGACGTGCGCCACCG
>CALFZM010000418.1 GCA_937952235.1 uncultured Opitutia bacterium
ACGGAAAGGTGGAGCGGCTTGTCCTCAAGTCGCGGCGAAGCGGTCCGTCGCACGTCAGCCGCCTGGGGACAGGCGGCTCCACCTGTCGGTGCGGTCGCTTTGCGGGCTGAATTGAAGGCCGACTGGACCGCTTTTGGCCGAGCTCACGGCACCTCGTACACTTCGACGAGCGCGACGCCCGTGGTCCCGGCGGCGCCGGAAACCTGGACGGTGTACGCGCCGCCGGGCAGGGTCACGAGCAGGGCGCTGTCGCGGCTGCCCTCGGCCAGGGGAAATGCGCCAACCGTGCGCGCCGTCGAGCGAATCTCCGCGGCGTTGCGGGCGGAGTTCCACGCGGCATTCGTGGCGACACTCTGGGCGCCCAGGAAGAGGGTCACCACCGGCTCGGCGAGGGTACCGGGTACGTTGAACGGTGGGGCCGCCAGCCCGGGGCCGACGGCACGGATCAGCACGGTCTTCGGGGCGCCGGCACCGACGACCAGCCCGGGGATCAGGACGCCCGCGCCGATACCCACCTGCGCGCGCACTGAAGTGTTGATGAGCCGGGCACCCGTGCCGGTCGCGCCGGGTTCGGCGTCGTAGACTTCGACCAGCGCCACCCCGGTCGCCGTCCCGCTCCCGGCCCCGCCGACCTGCGCCGTGTACGCGCCCGGAGCGAGCCGGGTCACGAGGGCGGCATCCCGGCTGCCGGCCGGCAGGGAGAATGCGCCGGTTGCCGCGAAGGTCGGGGCGTCGGACGCGCTCCAGTTGTCGTTGGTGGCGGCGACCCGCGTCGTTGAATCAGGGCCGAACACGGTCAGGACCGGATCCGCAAGCGTGCCGGGCACATTGAACGGCGACGCCGCCAGCGCCGGGCCGATCCCACGGATCAGCACGGTCTTGCTCGCCCCGGGTGCGATGACAAATCCCGCGATGAGCCCGCCGGCACCGGCGCCGAGCTGCGCGCGGGCGGCGAGGTTGACGATCCGGCTCGGCGGCTGGGCCGGGGCAGGCTCGCCCAGCGCGTTGATCCAGGCGGTGAGCAGCGCTTCGCCGGCGACGTCCCGGATGTGGCTGCCGACCGGCGGCATCTGGCCCGGGCCGCGCGTCGCGATCCGCTGGAGCAGGCGCGAGCGGGCGGGATTGCCGGGCACGAGGACCCGGTTGGCGGTTTCGCCGCCGTTGTCGATCAGGGCTCCGTTGACGATCCCGGCGAGCGGCAGCGGGATCGCCGCGCGGGCATCCCAGGATCCCAGCGCGGTGCCGCCCGGCTGGTGGCAGGCGGCGCAATTGGCGTCGAGGTAGGAGCGGGCGCGCGCCTCGAGGCTGCGGTCGACCGCCTCCGGGGGAGCCAGCGCCGGCAGGAGCGCCGGGTCGGGCGGCGGCACCGTCCCGAGGTAGCCGGCCTGAGCGAGCGCCGTGATGAGAGGAGCGGCGCCGCCTGGCAGGCTCTGCGTGCGGTTGAGCTGCCGGGTGTTGAAACTCAGCGCGTGCCCTCCGGCGGCCGTGTGGCAGGTCAGGCATTCAGCGCGGCTGGGAAACCGCCAGGTCTGCGGGCGTGCGACGCCGTTTTCCGTCACCGTGAACGCCTGCTCCGCGCCCTCGTCGGGCACCAGGGTGGCGTCGGTCTGCGCGTCGTTCCAACGATAGGTCACGCCGTAGGCGCCGCCGGCGGTGCGGATGAGGAAGCGGGTCTCGAGCCGGCGGGCCGTGGCCGGATTGCCGCGCGTGAGGTCGAGGTCGAAATGTTTCACCCACACGGCGCCGACGGGGAGAGTCCAGGGACCGTCGGTCGCAAAGCCGAAAGTGCCCGCGCCCTCGGGCAGGCCGAACCAGCGGCGCTTCCGCGCGTGGTCGGACCAGAAGGAGACGTTCGGTTCGTACGCCACGAAGCCTGGCGCGGGCGTGAGCGTGGCAAGGTCGGTGAACGCCCCGGTGGCCGAGAGCGTGGCAGGCAGCGGCGGTGCGCCGCCGGCGGGGCTGGCCACCAGGCGCTTCAGCGCGCCTTCGAGCAGATCGCAGAGGAGGATGTCGCCGGTGGCCGGATCGAGGGCGAACGCACTGATCCCGCTGTCAGTGGCGAGCAATTGCACCGAGCTGGCCGGCACCGGGTTGTCACCGTCCGGCTGCAGCGACCAGATGCGGCCGCTGGCGAAATCCGCGAACAGGTAATGGCCGACCAGGCTGGGGTAGCGTGCGCCCCGGTACACGAATCCGCCGGTGACGGACTGGCCCTGGGAGGGATTCGGGTACTCCCAGATGGGTGCAAGGAAGGCCGCACCGGCCGGCGGATTGCCGCGCGGGCCGTTGAGCGTGCCCTCGCGGTAGCTCCAGCCGTAGTTGCCGCCGCGGACGATGACGTTGATCTCCTCGCGGCTGCCCTGGCCGACGTCGCCCAGCCAGAGCCGGCCGCTGGCGGAATCGAAGGCCATCCGCCAGGGATTGCGCAGGCCGGTCGCCCAGAATTCGGTGCGGACGGCCCCTGGAGCGACGGCGGCGCCGTTGAACGTCGTGGCACCCACGAACGGATTGTCGGGCGGGATCGTGAAGGTGTCGGCGTGGACCGCCGGATGCGGATGGGGCGGGAGCGAACCGGGCCGGCGGTCGACATCGATCCGGATGACGCCGGCGAAAAAGTCGCGGTCGATCCGCTGGCTGTTTTGAAACTGGTCGTTGCCGCCGCCCTCGTCCCCGAGCGACAGGTAGAGATAACCGTCGGGGCCGAAGAGGATCTGGCCGCCGTTGTGATTGCTGGCCTCGTCGCGCTGGGTGAGCAGCGGCGCTTCCGACGCGGGGTCGGCCACGCTGCCGTCGCCGGGCGCGACGCGGAAACGCGCCAGCCGGTTGTGCAGACCGGTGCCGGCGCCCGTCGTGGCGGTCGTGGTGAACCAGAGGTAGAACTGGCCGTTGGTGGCGAAGCCCGGGTGGAACGCGAGGGCGAGCAGGCCGCGCTCGTCGTTGGCGTCGGCGGAGACGGTGACACGCGCCGTGAGATCGAGGAAGAGCGTGCGGGTGGGCGTCGCGGCGCTCACGTCCGGGATCAGCCAGATCCGGCCCGGCTTCTCGACCACGAAGAGGCGCCGCGTATCGCCGGGCGGCGAGACGGCGGCCACCGGCTGCGTGAACGAGAGGTTGGGGAAGGCGCGCACCGTACTGTAGCTCGACGGCGGAGGCGAGGCGGGCAGGCGGAGGGTCGTGACCGGCACGCGGGTGAGCGGCTGAGCCGGCGCGGTGACGGCGGCGAGCAGCATCCCTCCGGCGAGACAGGCGAGGCGCGGGCGGATCATGGGGGTGGCGTTGAGACTGCGCGCGCCTCCCAGGGTTGCAAACTTCGTGGCCGACGTGGCAGCGACGAAGGAGGGTTTGGGGAATTTTTGACGCGCGGCGCTGCGGTCCGGTCCTTGGCCCGGGAGACCGTGTGGACCTGACTGAAATGTAAGGGAGTTTGCTTTCGCGCGGGGGGGAATCGCGCTACTTGTGCCGGCCCGGGCGGCGCCGAAACCCGTGGATTGCCGCGGGCGTCACGTCGGACCAGACTCCCTGCAACCTCATGGCCGTACCCGACGTTTCGACTCCGCCCCGTGTGCTCGTGGTCGAAGATGAGCAGAAAACGCGCGACTCGCTCGCGGAGGGGTTGCGCATGGAAGCCTGGTCGGTGGCGACGGCTTCCTCCGGGGAGGAGGCGGCGGGGCTGCTGGGTCGGGAGCGTTTCGACCTTGTCGTGCTCGACTGGATGCTGCCTGACCGGGACGGCCTCGAGGTGCTGCGCAACCTGCGTTCGCAGGGCGAGCACACGTCGGTGCTGATGCTGACGGCGCGCAGCACGCTCAACGACCGCGTGACCGGCCTCGACGGGGGCGCCGACGACTACCTCGCCAAGCCGTTTGCCTTTGCCGAGCTGCTCGCGCGCTGCCGCGCGTTGCTGCGGCGGCCGGTGGTGACGACGGGGCGGCTGCTGCGCTGCGGCGACCTCCAGCTCGACACGCGCGCGCGCGTGGCCGTGCGGGCCGGCGTGGAGATTCCGCTGACGCCGCGGGAGGTCGACGTGCTCGAGTACCTGCTGCGTTACCAAGGCCAGATCGTGACGCGCGAGATGCTGGAGCGCGACGTGTGGAAGCAGACGCACCGGATGACGTCGCTGGATAACGTCATCGACGTGCAGATCATGCGGCTTCGGCGGAAGGTGGACACCGACGGCTCGGAACGGTTGATCCACACCTTGCGGGGCGTGGGCTACCGGTTGGGAAAGGAAGCGGAATGATTGCCTGGTGGGGACGGCGCACCCTGCGGTTCCGTCTCGCGGTCTGGTATGCGGTGGGGGGCACGCTGCTGCTGACGTCGTTCACCGCCACCATCTACCTTTTTGTCTCGGAGCGGATGGGCCGGCCGCTCGCCTACGATCATTCCCGTGACCTGGCGACCGTGCGCCGGCAGATCGAGGTGCTGGCCGACAACACCATCCGCTGGAACGGCCGGGTGGTCGACATCGACCTGCCGTGGACGACGGAGTACCCCTGGTTCGAGTTGTGGGACGAGCAGCAGCGGCTGGTGTGCCGGTTGTGGCCGTTTGCCGCGAACCGCGTCACGCAGCCGCCGACGGCGCCGTTTCCCGGCCGCGAGACCGTGGCGATCTACAATGTCGCACCCGACCTGCGGCTGCGCGTCTATTCGGTGCCGTTCCAACTGCCCGACCGGGCCGAGCCGTGGATGATCCGCCTGCTGCGGATCCACGAGCCGACGGGCGATGCACTCGGTGCGCTGCGGCTGATCATCGTGGTCGCGCTGCCCATCGTGGTCGCGCTGCTGGTGATCGGCGGCTACATCATCACGCGGCGCTGGCTGAAGCCGCTCGACCGGATGGTGACGGAGGCGAACCACATCTCGGCGGCGGACTTGAGCCGGCGGCTGCCGGTGGGCAACCCGCACGACGAGCTCGGGCGGCTCGCGCGCGTCTTCAACGTCACGCTCGACCGGCTCCAGGCCTCGTTCGACGCGCTCGACCGGTTCGTGGCCGACGCCTCGCACGAACTGCGCACGCCGCTCACCACGCTGCGCAGCGTCGGCGAGGTCGGCCTGCGCCGGAGCCGCACCGTGGAGGAATACCGCGAGATCATCGGCAGCATGCTCGAGGAGGCGCAGCGGCTGCAGTTGCTCATCCAGCGGCTGCTCGAGCTCGCGAGCGCGGAGGGTGGCGCGGCGGAGGTGCACCGGAGCGAGGTCCGGCTCGACGAATACGTGGCCACCTGTGTGGCCGAGCTCGGCATCCTCGCCGAGTTCAAGCGTCAGCAGATCGAGTTCTCGAGCGAGCCGTGCACGGTGCGGACCGATCTGGTCCTGTTCCGCCAGGCGCTCCAGAACCTCGTGGACAACGCGATCAAGTACAGCCCGGACAACGCGGTGATCCGGGTCACCGTGCGCAACGTCGCGGACGCGGCCGAGGTCAGCGTGACGGACGAAGGCGCCGGCATCAGCCCGGAGAACCAGGCGCACCTGACGGAGCGTTTTTTCCGCCCCGATCGCGGCCGCGGCCGGACGAGCGGTGGGTTCGGTCTCGGGCTCTCGATCACCAAGGCCTACATGCGCGTGCTCGGCGGCAGCCTCGACTATTCGGCGGCCCAGCCGCGGGGCAGCACGTTCCGGCTGCGCCTGCCGCGCACCTGATCGCGGACGGGTCCTCCGGAGAACGGCGCGCCGCCGCGGCCGCGCCGTCGGATCGCGCTCGTTGATTCGGGGCCGCGTCCGCGCGCCGTCCCCCGAAGTGGCGCGCGCACGGGCATTCCGGGCCTGCCAATTGTTGCGCCTAGCTTGGCAAGCCATGCGGAGCGCCCGGACGGGGAATTTGGAATACTCGGGAACGTCGAATCAGCGCCCCCGCACCACCGGCACCGCCCAAACTCCAACGGAACCCTCGCCATGATCTCGCGACTACTCCGCTACAAGAACTCGATTCTCTTCGGTGGCGTGGCCCTTTGGGGCCTGACCCTCGTGTCCTGCGTGATGGTCAACCGGACCATCATCATGCCGCCCCAGGTGGCCGGAGCGACGTTCGTCGGCTCCAAGAACTGCGTGGAGTGCCACGGCGCGATCACGAGCGCGTTCGCCGATGCCACCCACGCCAAGCTGCAGGCGCAGGGGGAGAACGCGAAGAACATCGGGTGCGAGTCCTGCCACGGCCCCGGCAGCGTCCACGCGAAGAAGGGCAGCGGCCACACCAACATCGTGAATCCGGGGCGCAATCCCGAGATGTGCTTCCAGTGCCACCTCGACAAGCGCGGCGAGTTCGCCCTGCCGCATGCGCACCCGATGGGGAAGGTGACCTGCACCGACTGCCACGACCCGCACAAGGGCGACGCGATCATGAGCGGCGGCACCCAGCTCGCCGCGGCCAACGAGACCTGCCTGAAGTGCCACAGCGCCCAGCGCGGGCCGTACGTGTTCGAGCACGAGGCGCTGCGCGAGAACTGCACGACCTGCCACAACCCGCACGGCACGGTGAACGACAAGATGCTCAAGGCCCGCAACCAGACGCTCTGCCTGCAGTGCCACTACCAGCAGCAGACGGTCGGCGGGCAGCTCTGGATCGGCGGGCGCGACCACGCCGCCTTCGTCCAGCGCGGCACCTGCTGGACCGCCGGCTGCCACGAGGCCGTCCACGGTTCGCACGTCAACTCGTCCCTCCGGTTCTGAGAACCCTCAACCAACCCGAGCCATGCAATGTCTTCCCTTCCACGCCCTCCGGGCGACCTTGCTCCTCCCCGCGGCCGCCCTCGCGGCCGACGTGACCACGGAAGGCACCCTCGCGGTCGGCGGCGGGGGCGCCCTGCTCAACGGCGACCGGCCCGCGTTCCAGCAGGCGTATCAACATCGCAAAGACGGCTTCGGCGGCATCGAGGAGCTGCGGATCTCGAGCGAGTCGAAGGATTCGTTCTTCCAGTTCCAGGGCCGGCTGATGCCCGGCGATGACGACTACAAGCTGTCGGCCCGCTGGGAGAAGCCGGAGAAGTTCTACGTCTCGGCCGGATACGAGAGCTACCGGGTATGGTATGACGGTTCCGGCGGCTTCTTCCGGCCGACCGGTACCTCGTTCGTCATGTTTGGCGAGGACCTGTCCCTCACCCGCAGCAAGGCCTGGCTCGAGCTCGGCGCCTTCACGGAGAACAAGACGTACTTCCGGTTCCGCTACGAGCGCACCGACCGCGATGGCAACAAGGGCAGCACGCATTGGGCCGACACCAATCTCGTCGGCGCCCCGTATGGCACGCGCAACATCGTGCCGGGATTCTACGACATCGACGAGGTGACGCACAGTTTCTCGTCCGACGTCGGCAACGAGGAATCCGAGAGCGTGAAGTGGAACGTCGGCGCCCGCTATTCGGAGACCGAGCTCAACAACAAGCGCCACGCGCGCCGGCGGCCCTTCGAGACCGCCGACCGCATCGTCACGACCAAGGACCAGACGAAGCTCGATATGTTCGCCGCCCACGGCTTCTACGAGCGCAAGGTCAGCGAGCAGCTCACGCTTTCCGGCGGCGCCCTCATCACCGACCTCGATACCAATCTCGCCGGCAGCCGCATCTACGGCCAGACCTACGACCCGGTCTTCGATCCCGCCTACGCCCGCCGTCAGCAGCGCGACGAGGGCTACTACGACCTCACCGGCCACGGCAACCTGAAGCAGACCGTGCTCAACCTGAACGCGGTGTACCTGCCGAAGAAGCACTGGTCCGTCCGGCCTTCCATCCGCTTCGAGAACCTGCACCAGGAGACCGTCTCCGAGTTCATGGAGACCAACATCGGCGCCGGTCCCGCCTTCGCCGCCATCGTCGAGGAGGTCGAGGGAGAACAGAAGAAGAAGTGGAACGAGTGGTCCGAATCCGTCGAGGTCCGCTACACCGGCACGCCCAACTGGACCTATAGCGCCACCGCCGACTGGGTCCAGGGCAGCGGCAACGTCGAGGAGGAGCGCATCCTGCACACCGGCGTCTTCACCATCGACCGCGACAACGACAACGAGCGCACCAGCCAGAAGTATGCCCTGAAGGCCAACTGGTACGCGCGCCCGGGTCTGTCGATCGCCGCGCAGTACTACTACAAGGTAAACGTGAACGACTTCAACGCGGTGCGCGACAACACGCCGCCGGGCACCGCCGACCGCTACCCCGCGTTCATCACCGACCAGGATTTCGAGACCAACGATTTCAACCTGCGCGTTTCCTGGCGCCCGATGTCGCTGCTCAGCTTCGTCACCCGCTACGACTATCAGAAGTCCACCATCACCAGCCAGGAGGCGGGCCTGCAGATGGAGCAGAGTTCCAAGCTCACCTCGCACATCCTGAGCGAGAGCGTCACGTGGAATCCGGCGAACCGGCTCTACGTCAATGCGAACGTCAACTTCACCTGGGACCAGCTCGCCACGCCGGCCTACCGGTTCGTGCTCAACAGCGACAACAACTACGTCAACGGATCCGTGGGCGCGGGCTATGCGCTCGCAAAGCTCGACGACCTGTACCTCGACTACTCGTTCTATCGCGCCCGCAACTTCGTCGACAACTCGGCGCTCTCGCTCCCGTTCGGCGCGGGCCAGAAGCAGCAGGGGGCGTTCCTCACCTGGGTCCGGCGGCAGACGCCCACCCTCGTGTACACGGTGAAATACGGATACATGAAGAACGTCGACGAGACCTGGGCCGGGCTGAACGACTTCAAGGCGCACCTCGTGTACGCGAAAGTCCAGTACAGCTTCTGAGCCGCGCGCGCAGTTCCTCCCCTTTGGTTGCCCCAACCAAGAAAAAAGGCCGGCCGTGTAGCATGTGGGGTGCTCGCGGCCGGCCGACTCTTTCTCCGCCATGACCATGCCGCTCTGCCAGCTTCCGCCCGGCGCCGCCGGCCGCATCTCGTCGATCGCCGGCAGTCCCGACTTCCGCCTGCGGCTCCGCGAGCTGGGCCTCGGGGAAGCCGCGGAGGTGCGCAAGGTGGGTGGCGACGGCCCGTTCATCTGCCTCGTCAACCGCACCCGGCTCGTCCTCGGGCGCAACGTCGCGCAACAAATCCAGGTGCGGCCCGCCTTCCCCGGTTGAAGGGCGGTACCGGGGCGCGCGAAGCGATAAGGCGGGATTCCGGCGTCAGCGGCCGGGGATTAGGTTCACTTTTCTGCGTGCGCCGCGCCCACAATAGACTCGCGACGGCTCCCCGCCGCCGCCAGAAGCCTCCCGTTCCCCTGCAACCCCTGCGCCGGATCGATGCGTCGCTCTCCGGCCGTTTCCCTATCCCTATGAAGCCAACCCCCGTCCTGAAATGGGCCGCCGCTGCGTGGGCGGCCGGACTCGGCGCCCGCCTCCAGGCCAGCGAGGCCGACATCCGCATCCCCGACCTCCGCGCCATCACGTTCTTCGACGGTTCGCTCTCCGGCATGGCGATCCTCATGATCGGCCTGGTGGTGTGCGCCCTCGGCATCGTGTATGGCTGGATGCAGTACATCCAGACGCGGAACCTGGCGGTGCACCGTTCGATGGCCGCCGTTTCCCAGATCATCTGGGAGACGTGCAAGACGTACCTCTTCCAGCAGGGCCGCTTCCTCACCATGCTCTGGCTGCTCATCGCGGTCTGCATGGGTTACTACTTCGGGGTGCTGTCGCACATGTCCGCGGGCCACGTGGTGGTGATCCTGGCCGCCTCCATCCTCGGCATCCTCGGCAGCTACGGCGTCGCGTGGTTCGGCATCCGGATCAACACCGTCGCCAACTCCCGCGCCGCCTTCTCCGCCCTGCGCGGCAATCCGCTCGCCACGCTGCTGATCCCGCTCAAGTCCGGCATGAGCGTCGGCCTCCTGCTCGTCGCCATCGAGCTGTTCTTCATGATCTGCATCCTGGCGTTCCTGCCCGCCGACCTCGCCGGCCCGTGCTTCATCGGCTTCGCCATCGGCGAGTCGCTGGGCGCGTCGGCCCTGCGCATCTGCGGCGGCATCTTCACCAAGATCGCCGACATCGGGGCCGACCTGATGAAGATCGTCTTCAACCTGCCCGAGGACGACCCGCGCAACCCCGGCGTGATCGCCGACTGCACGGGCGACAATGCCGGCGACTCCGTCGGGCCGACCGCCGACGGCTTCGAGACCTACGGCGTCACGGGGGTCGCGCTCATCGCCTTCCTCGCCCTCGCGCTCGCCGCCAATCCCATGCTCTGCGGCGTGCTGATCGTCTGGCTCTTCGCGATGCGTATCCTGATGGTGGTGACATCGCTCGTCAGCTACTGGATCAACGACCTCATCAGCCGCTCGATCTGGGGCCGCGCGAAGGATTTCAACCTCGAGCACCCCCTCACCAATCTCGTCTGGATCACGTCCCTGGTGTCGATCGCCGTGACCTACGTCGCCAGCTACCTGCTGCTCGCCCGCCTCCCGGGCCACGCCGGGCTCTGGTGGGTCCTCTCCACCATCATCTCGCTCGGCACGATCGCCGGCGCGCTGATCCCGGAGTTCACCAAGATCTTCACCTCGACCGAGAGCCGCCACGTGAAGGAGGTCGTGACGTCGTCCCGCCAGGGCGGCGCCTCGCTCAACATCCTCTCCGGCCTCGTGGCGGGCAATTTCTCGGCCTTCTGGACCGGCCTCTGCATCCTCGCGCTGATGTTCGGCGCGTACTATTTCTCCTCCCACGCCGCCGTCCAGGCGATGATGCCGGCCGAATTCCGCTTCGCCGCGCCGATCTTCGCGTTCGGCCTCGTCGCGTTCGGCTTCCTGGGCATGGGGCCGGTCACCATCGCGGTCGATTCCTTCGGCCCGGTGACCGACAACGCCCAGTCGGTCTACGAGCTCTCCCAGATCGAAACCCAGCCCGGCATCGCCCACGAGGTGCAGCGCGACTTCGGCTTCCTGCCGGATTTCGAGTCCGCCAAGCACCAGCTCGAGAAAGGCGACGGCGCCGGCAACACCTTCAAGGCCACCGCGAAGCCCGTCCTGATCGGCACCGCGGTGGTCGGCGCCACGACGATGGTTTTCGGCATCATCATGATGCTGAAAGCCATTTATCCGGACACGATCGAGAAGCTCTCCCTCGTCCACCCGGAGGCGATCATGGGCCTGCTGATGGGCGGCGCCGTGATCTACTGGTTCACCGGCGCCAGCACGCAGGCCGTCGTCACCGGCGCGTACCGCGCGGTCGTGTACATCAAGGAGAACATGAAGCTCGACGCCGCCACCGCGGCGACGGACGCCTCCAAGGAGGTCGTGCGGATCTGCACCCAGTACGCCCAGAAGGGCATGGTGAACATCTTCATCGTCATCTTCTGCTTCAGCCTCTCGCTCGCCCTGTTCGATCCGTTCTTCTTCATCGGTTACCTCATCGGCATGGCGTTCTTCGGCCTCTTCCAGGCCATCTTCATGGCCAACGGCGGCGGCGCGTGGGACAACGCGAAGAAGATCGTCGAGGTCGAGCTCAAGATGAAGAACACGCCGCTCCACGCCGCCACCGTCGTCGGCGACACGGTCGGCGACCCGTTCAAGGACACCTCGTCCGTGTCGCTCAATCCGGTGATCAAGTTCACCACGCTCTTCGGCCTGCTCGCCGTGGAAATCGCGGTCAAGATGCCCGCCGCCACGAAGCACGCCCTCGGCGCCGCCATTTTCGTCGTCGGCCTCGTCTTCGTCTACCGCAGCTTCTACGGCATGCGCATTCCGATCAATCCCCGCGACGCCGACGTGGCGCCGCACCAGATGCAGCAGGGTTGAGCCGTTCCCGCCGGCCCGCGATGCCGGCGGGACCACCAGCCGCGCCCACCGCGGTAGGGCGCAATAGGATACGGATTGCCTGACAGGAATGTCAGGTCCCGCTGCTGGCGGCTTCCCTGATCCGGGTTGGAATTGGGAGCATGGCAAAACCGCCCTCAGCAGCATCCTCAACTCCAACCCGTTCACCCGCACCCTCCGAATCCACCGCTCCCCGGCGCTTCGCCGCCCTTTCGCCCGACACCGCGGAGATCCTCCGGGCCGACAGCCCGCTGCCGCGGATCGCGATGGTGTCCACCCACGGCTACGTCGCCGCCGTGCCGCCCCTCGGTGCGGCGGACACCGGCGGGCAGGTGGTTTACGTGATCGAACTGGCCCGCAAGCTGGCCCTCCTCGGCTACGAGGTCGACATCTGGACCCGCCGTTTCGAGGACCAGCCCGAGATCGAGCCCGTGGCCGACCGGGTGCGCGTCATCCGCATGCCCTGCGGCGGCCCGAACTTCCTGCCCAAGGAATACCTCTGCGACGCGCTGCCCGAATGGAACGAGCACGCGCTCCGCTTCATCCGCCAGCACGGGCTCAATTACGCGTTCCTCAGCAGCCATTACTGGGACGCCGGCCTGGCGGCGCAGTACCTTGCCACCGTCCTCGGCACGCCGCACGTGCACACGCCGCACTCCCTCGGCCTCTGGAAACAACGCCAGATGGAGCGCGATTTCCCGGATGACCAGGCCGAGTTCGAGCGACGCTACAATTTCACCCGCCGCATCCAGGAGGAACGGCAGCTGTATGCGGACTGCGACATCGTCGTCGCCACCACGCCGCCGCAGCTCGACCTGATCGTGAAGGACTACGAGACGCCCGCCGGCAAGGTCCACATGATCCCGCCGGGCTACGACGACCACCGGTTCTTCCCCGTCAGCGAAGCGAGCCGCGCCGCGATCCGGCAACGCCTCGGTTTCTCCGGGAAGGTGGTCCTCGCGCTGGGCCGGCTCGCCCGCAACAAGGGCTACGATCTGCTGATCGACGGCTTCACCCTTGTCGCGCAACGCGAGCCCGAGGCCATCCTGCACCTGGCGGTCGGCGGCGCCGAGATGAACCCGAACGAACAGGCCCTGCTCGACGACCTGCGCCAGCGGGCCGAGCGCTCCGGCTGCGGCGATCGCATCCGGTTCGGGTCCTTCGTCAAGGAGGACGAACTGGCGGACTACTACCGCGCCGCCGACCTCTTCGTGCTCTGCAGCCGCTACGAGCCGTTCGGCATGACCGCGATCGAGGCCATGGCCTCGGGCACGCCGACGGTCGTCACCGTCCACGGCGGACTCTACCGCGCGCTGTCCTTCGGTCGCCATGCGCTGTTCGCCGATCCGTTCGACCGCGAGGACCTCGGGATCACGATGGCGAAGGTGTTCCGCCACGACCGGCTGCGCCAGCGGCTCAGCCGGATGGGCGCGCACAAGGCCCGCAGCCTGTTCACCTGGACGGGCATCGCGCACCAGCTCGTCGCCACGGTCGAAGAACGCGCCGCCGCCGCGGTCACGCTCGACGACGCCGATTGGGACGAGCCGTGGAACGACGGCGACTGACGTAGCCCGCCGTGTGCGGCTGACGCCGCGCCCCGGCGCCCGTGCGCCGGGCGCGGGCAGGGCGGGAGCCGCGGTCCCGCCTTCCAGCCACCCGTTCCTCCGCCGCGTGTCCATCCCCTGCTCCCGCCATGCCCGACTCCCCCACGATCCGCCTGTTCTCCACCGATCTCGACGGCACGCTGCTCGGCAACCCCGAGTCGGCGCGGCGCTTCACCGAAACCTGGGACCGGCTCCCGCGGGGCGAACGCCCGCTCCTGGTCTATAACAGCGGTCGTTCCCTCCGGAACACGCTCGGCCTCGTCGCGGCCCGGCAGTTGCCCGAGGCCGACTACATCATTGGCGGCGTCGGCACCGAGTTCCTCGACGTGCGCAAGTCCGCGCCCGACCCCGATTTTCTCGCGCAGTTTGCGGAAGGTTGGGACCTGGAGCGCGTCGAACGCATCGGGAGCGCGACGCCCGGCGGCGAGCGGCAGCCGCCGGAGTTTCTCCATCCGTACAAGTCGAGCTGGTACCTGCACCGCGCCAGCCGCGAACAGATCGCGGAGCTCGAGGCACGGCTCGAGGCGGAGGGGCTGCTCGTCTCGGTCGTGTACTCCAGCCTGCGTCATCTCGACGTCCTGCCGCGCCGGGCCAACAAGGGCAACGCCCTCGGATGGCTCTGCCGCCGGGTCGGCGTGCCGCTGGAAGCGGTGCTCGTCGCCGGCGACACCGGCAACGACAGCAGCATGTTCCTCCTGCCTGGCGTGCAGGGCATCGTGGTCGAGAACGCCCAGCCCGAGCTCCTCGAAGCCGTCGTGAAGCTGCCGGTGTTCGTGGCCACCAAGGTCATGGCCGATGGCGTGCTCGAGGGGCTCAAGCACTTCGGCATCATACCGGCGGTGCCGCCGCCGGAACCGGGCGTGCGCGGCAGCCGGGATCACGCCGAGTGGCAGGGCATGATGTTTGGACCGGACACATTGCCTTCGCTGCGCACCGAGGAGCGCGATCTCATCGCCAAGGGCTACGAGATGGCACTGGTGGCATTGCGGAAGAACATCACGCCGCTTGGCTTCTCCGCCTGCTCGATTCCGGACAACGAGATCACCGGCACCGACGCCAACTATCACAGCGTGTGGGCGCGGGACGGTTGTTTCACGCTGGTGCAGACGGTCGAGATGAACGATCCGGACATCCGCGCCGCGCAGCGCGCGACGCTCGTCACGTTGCTCGATGCGGTCGCGCCCAACGGCCAGGTGCCGGCCAACGTCCGCATCGCCGACCGCGTGCCGGAGTATGCCGGAGTCGGCGGCATCTGTTCGATCGACAGCGGCCTGTGGCTCGTCATCGCCGTGTATCACTACGTCACGCACACCGGGGACACGGCGCTGCTCTCGGACTACACGCACCGGCTGCAGCGGATCATGGACTGGCTCAGCGCCCAGGACAGCAACAACGACGGCCTGATCGAGGTGCCCGAGGCCGGCGACTGGACCGACCTCTTCGGCCGCAGTTACCACGTGCTCTACGACGAGGTGCTCTGGTACCGGGCCAATGTCTGCTACGGTCGGCTGCTCGAATACCAGCGCGACTTCGATCGGGCGTCGGACTACCTGCGCTGGTCGCAGCAGATCGCGGGGCGCATCCTCGTGAGCTTCTGGCCCACGACGCGCGGCGAACCGCGGCCCGGCATCGCCGCCTTCACGGAGCGGCAGGCGTCGCTCGGGGATTCGCACTACCTGCTCGCGGAGATCACGCCCTTCGCCTTCAACTGGCGCTGCGACGTCCTCGGCAACGTGCTCGCCTTCCTCACCAACGTCATCGACGTGGAGCGCGCGCGCACCGCGTTCCGGTTCATGTGGGGCGTGGGCGTCAACCAGCCCTGGCCGGTCGCCAACCTTTATCCGGTCGTGCAATCCGGCGATCCCGACTGGCGCGCCTACTACACGGTCAACCTGCTCAACCTCCCGCACCACTACCACAACGGCGGCATCTGGCCCTTCATCGGCGGCATGTGGGTGCGGTTCATCCACCGGCTCGGCCTGCATGACCTCGCGCGCCACGAGCTCGTGCGCCTCGCGCAGCTCAACCGGCTCGGGAAGAAGCAGGAATGGGAATTCAACGAGTGGGTGCACGGGGAGACCGGCCTGCCCATGGGCAAGGCCTGCCAGGCCTGGTCCGCCGCCGCCTACCTCCGCGCGTGCCAGGAGCTGCACGTCGGCGCCACCGTCCCCGGCGAGTAGTCGTTCCCCGGGGAGCGCGGACGTCCCCGTCCGCTCAGACTCATGCGGTTGGCCTTCCAATCAGCCCTGAGAACGGCCGCGCTGTCGTTGGATCGGCTTGTCGTCAAGCCGCTGCAAACCGGTCCGCTGCACGTCAGCCGCCTGGAGACAGGCGGCTCCACCTCAGCGGCATGCGTCCGCTCAGGCGCGGTCCACCGGAAAGCGGCGTGCGAGCGTCTCCGCCTGCTGCCGCACGGCCGCCTCGAGCGAGGGCAGCGCGGCGGCGACCGGGGCCGACAGCGTCGTTGTCATCGGCTCGATCCGGTCGACCGACACCGTGAAAAGGTGAATCTCCGGCAGCCGCCCGAGCAGCGCGCAGGCGGCGAAGAGGTCCTTGAGCCCGAAGTCGTGCGCGCCCAGTCCGCGCGGCAGGTCCGCCACGCGCTCCGGGCGCAGGTAGGTCAGGCTGCCGGGCGCCCGTCCGTCGCGCGTGGCATCGATCAGCACGATCGCGCGCACGCCGTCGAAGTCCGCGAGCAGGTTGACCCCGCCCGTGCCGCCGTCGAGCAGCCGCACGCCGGCGGGGCCGGGCTCCCCTTCGAGCCGGCGGATCGCGTGCACGCCGACGCCCTCGTCGCCCATCAGCACGTTGCCCACGCCGAGCACCAGCACCGGGGCGCGGGCGACGGCGGCCGCCGGGGAGCCGGGTTCGCCGACGAGGTCAGCGTCGAGCAGGCGGGTCATGGGCAAGCCCCGCCGGCGGCGGGGGAGGGGGCGGCCGGGTGACGAGCGTCGAGAGGCCCGACGCCTGCTCGGCCTGCGCGTGGTGTTTCTCCATGAACTTCCAGCCTCCGATCATCGAGGAGAGCACGCCGTGGCCCTCGACGTAGTCGTGGTAGAAGACGAGATAGACGTGGATGACCGTGAAGATCGCGAACGCCCACGTGACCGCGTAGTGGAAGAGCCGCAGGTTCTGCTCGCTGCCGAACAGCGGCGTCATCCACGCGAAGAGTTGCGGGAACCCGCTCGCGCTGGTCGGGGCGTAGAGCGCGAAGCCCGACGCGATCTGGAAGAGGCTCAGCACGCCCGTGCCGGCGTAGGTGAAATACGCGACGGCGTTGTGGCCCAGCGTGTGCACCGGCTTGTTGCTCGACTGGAGGATGTCGACCTTGAGCACCGCCCACACCTGCCGGAACTGCGCGGACGTGAGCGGCAGGAAATTCCGCCAGTTGGCGAATTTGTTGCCCGCGACCGACCAGTAGAGCCGGAACGCGAGATTGGCCGTGAAGACGTAGGCGGTGACGAAGTGGGTGAAGCGCACCGCGCCGAACCAGTAGCCGTGCGCGGCCTCCTCCCCGCTGAGGAACGCCGGCGGGTGGGCGATGAGCCAGCCGGTCACGCCGAGCACCACGATCGCGGCGGCGTTGATCCAGTGGAACCAGCGCACCGGTTGTTCCCAGACGTAAACCCGCTGGTACTCGGGCGAGGGCGATTTGTTCACGGCGGCCTCCGTTCACTTGACGAGCAGTTCGTGGTGCGCGACCTCCGCTCCGTTCTCGTAGAGATGCACGGCGCAGGCGAGGCACGGGTCGAAGGAGTGGATCGTGCGGATGATCTCGAGCGGCTGCTTCGGATCGTGGACCGGCGTGCCGATGAGCGAGGCCTCGTAGGCCGAGCGTTGCCCGCGGGCGTCGCGCGGGGAGGCGTTCCAGGTCGAGGGGACGACGAGCTGGTAGTTCTCGATCTTGCCGCCCTTGATCACGATCCAATGGGCGAGGGCGCCGCGCGGCGCCTCGCTCGTGCCGACGCCGCGGCATTCGGCCGGCCAGGTGGAGGGTTCCCAGCGCTCCTTGGTGAAGGTGCGCGTGTCCCCCGCCTTCACGAGCGCGAGCAGCGCGTCGAAGAACTCCAGTCCCCACTTCGCGCAGAGCCGGGCCTCGATGCCTCGGGCGGCGGTCCGGCCCAGCGTGGAGTACAGCGCCGCCGGCGGCGCCTTCAATGCGCCGAGGGCCTCGGTCACGGCCGCCTTGATCTCGGTGTCGCCACCGGCGAAACCCACCAGCATGCGCGCCAGCGGGCCCACCTCCATCGCGTGGCCCTTCCAACGCGGCGTCTTGAGCCAGCTGTACTTCCGATCGACGTCGAGGTGCTCGTACGGCGGCTTCGGCCCCGTGTACTTCAGGTTTGTCTCGCCCTGCCAGGGATGGCGGCCGCCGGTGGTGGCGCCGCCCGCGTATTCGTACCATGAATGATCGATCAACTCCTCGATCCCCGCCTGCGTGTCGCGTGGATCGACCGGGAGGACCTCGGCGAGGTTGCGGCCGAGGATCGCGCCGCGCTTGAACTTGTAGCCGGGCAGGTTCGCGAATCCGTTCGTCGGCAGGTCGCCGTAACAAAGGTAGTTCTCGAGCCCGCCGCCGATCCCGGCCCAGTCGAGGTAGTAGGGGGCGATGGCCAGCAGATCCGAATAATAGACCTGTTCGACGAAGTCGCGCGCGTCCTTGAGCAGCCTGCCCACGAGCGCGAGCCGCTCGGCGTTGATCGCATTGGGCTCTTCGAGGTTGAGCGAGCACGGCATGCCGCCGACGAGGTAGTTCGGATGCGGGTTCTTGCCGCCGAACACGGCGTGGACCTTGACGATCTCCTTCTGCCACTCGAGCGCCTCGAGGTAGTGCGCGACGCCGATCAGGTTGACCTCCGGCGGCAGCTTGAAGGCCGGATGGCCCCAGTAGGCGTTGGCGAAGATGCCGAGCTGCCCGCTCTGCACGAAGCCGGTGAGCCGCTGCTGCAGGTCGGCGAAGTAGCGCGGCGAACTCTTCGGCCAGCGCGAGATGCTCTGCGCGATCCGCGCCGTCTCGGCCGGGTCGGCCTTGAGCGCGCTCACGACGTCGACCCAGTCAAGCGCGTGCAGGTGATAGAAATGGATCACGTGGTCCTGCACGTTCTGCACGCAGAACATGATGTTCCGGATCAGCTCTGCCGCGGGCGGGATCTGCATCCCGAGCGCGTCCTCCACCGCGCGCACCGACGCCAGCGCATGCACCGTGGTGCACACGCCGCAGACGCGCTCGCAGAACGCCCAGGCGTCCCGCGGATCGCGGCCCTTGAGGATGATCTCGAGGCCGCGCACCATCGTGCCCGCGCTCCAGGCGTCGACGATCTTGCCGTCCTTGACCTCGGCCTCGATGCGCAGGTGGCCCTCGATGCGGGTTACCGGGTCGACGACGATGCGGCCGGCGGTGGCGCTCATGACGCACCTCCCTGGTCCGCCGCCTCGGCCTTCTCCGCGTCCTCACCCGGATGCGGGCCGATCTCGCCGCGCTTGCGCACGTTGGTCAGCACGGCGTGGGCGAGCGCGCCGCCCACGGTCGCCGCGCCCACGGCGAGCCCGATGCGGTCGGCGGTCGACTCGATGCCGAAGCCGGGGAAGTTGGGCAGCCGCTGGTAGAACGGGCCGTTGTCCCAGAAGTTGGCCTCGGAGCAGCCGATGCACGGATGGCCCGACTGGATCGGGAAGCTCGTGCCGTTGTTCCAGCGCATGCTCGCGCAGGAGTTGTACGTGCTCGGGCCGCGGCAACCCACCTTGTAGAGGCAGTAGCCCTTGCGCGCGTTCTCGTCGTCGAAGGTCTCGACGAAGAGCCCGGCGTCGTAGTTGGCGCGGCGCACGCACGTGTCGTGCACGCGCCGGGCGTAGAACGCCTTCGGCCGGCCGAGCGCGTCGAGCTGCGGCAGGCGGTCGAACGTCAGCAGGTGCACCAGCACGCCGGCCATCACCTCCGCGATCGGGGGGCAGCCCTGCACGTTGACGATCGGCCGGTCCTTGATGATCGCGTTGATCGGCGTGGCCCGGGTGGGATTCGGATTGGCCGCCTGCACGCAGCCGGAGCACGCGCAGTTGCCCCAGGCGATGATCGCCTTCGCGCCGGCGGCGACCTCCTTCACCGTGTCGAGCGCGGAACGGCCGCCCACCACGCAGTAGCACCCGTCCGCGGCCAGCGGCACGGAACCCTCCACCAGCATGAGGTACTCGCCGCGGTGCTTCGTGATGGTGTCGCGCAGGATCTCCTCGGCCTGGTGGCCGGCCGCCGCCTGCAGGGTCTCCGTGTAGTCGAGCGAGACCCGGTCGAGCAGGATGTCGGCGACGATCGGGTGCGACGAGCGCAGGAACGACTCGCTGCAGCAGGTGCACTCCTGGAAATGGAGCCAGACGACGGGTATCCGGCGTTTGGATTCGAGGGCGCGCTGGATCTGGGCGGCGGCCCCGTGCTCGAGGCCGAGGTAGGCGCCCATCCAGGTGCAGAACTTGAGGAAATCGCGGCGCGAGACGCCGCGGGAAAGAACCTGTTCGTAGATCGTCGGCACGAGGCCGGTGCCGGAGGTGGGCGTGGTCATGGCGGAGACGCGGCCGGAGCCGCGCGGGGTGGATAAGCCGGGGGCGACGAGGCGGGCTAGAGCGGGAGCAGCAGCATCCCCGCGAGGACGCAGGCCGCGCCCACCACGCGGGGCAGCAGGGGAGAACGGCCGGCGAGATGCCGGCCGGCGAAATAGGCGACGGCCAGGAGGGAGATCGTCGCAAGCAGCAGTCCGGCCAGGTAGCCGCCCGCGGCGAACGCCGGCGCCTCGACGCCGTGCGCGAATCCGTGGCAGAGGGCGAAGCCGCCCACGAGCAGGCTGCCGCTCCACCGGCCGGCCTGGACGGCGCCCGCCAGCAGCCCGCCCGTCACGAGCACCGAGAGGGCGAGCATCGCTTCCAGCCCGACCCAGGGCCCGGACCATGTCCCCGCGAGCGCGCCAAGCGCGGTGCCGCCGACGAAGGCTCCCGGCAGGGCCAGCCGCGCCGCGCCGCGCTGCTGGGCGGCCCACCCGCCGACGGCGAGCAGGGCGAGCAGGTGATCCCAGCCGTGCCAGGGATGCGCGAGACCGGCCGCACAATCGTAGATCAGGTGACCCTGCGGGTGCGCGAGCAGGAGCCCCGGAAAAGCCAGCGTCGTCGCGCCGACTGCCAGCCACCGCGAAGAGGCGAGAGCGCTCATGATCCGCCACTCTAGCGGAAAACCGCCCGCGTGGGTGCGCGTGGATTGGGAAAGGGTGCGCGCCCGTTGTACTCGGAACCGTCGGGGCTGGACGGCCCGCTCCGCCCGGGGCTACGAGGGGGCCGGCATGCACGAAGTCGGAATCATGACCTCCGCGCTCGATGCCGTGCTGCGGCAGGCCCGGGCCCACGGTGCCCACGAGGTGCAGCGGATCGTCCTGCGCATCGGCACGCTGGCCGGAGTCGACGCCGACGCCCTGCGCTTCGCGTTCGAGGCGGTGGTGCCGGGCACGCCGGCCGCCACCGCGGTCCTCGAGATCCAGTCCGTGCCCGCCATCGCGCACTGCGCCGCATGCGCCGCGGACTTCGCCGCCGGCGCCGGCTACATCTTTGCCTGTCCCACCTGCGGCCGTCTCTCCGGCGAAATCCGCCAGGGCCGCGAGCTCGAACTCACCCGCATCGAAATGTCCTGACCGTCATGAGCACCCCCGCCGAACCGCCCGCCGCGGACACGTTCCGCATCACGCCCCTCAGCCGCGCCACGACCGGCGCCGCGCGCACCCTTTCCGCGCCGCTCTCCGCCGAGATCACCGCCGCGCTCGACGCCAGCCCCGGCGGCGAGGTGGCGGTGCGGTCCGTCGACGTCCGCATTCCCCTCCTCGAGAAGAACGACATCCTCGCCGAGCGGAACCGCGGCTTCTTCCTCGGCCGCGGCCTCGTCGCGCTCAACCTCGTCTCTTCCCCCGGCGCCGGCAAGACCACGCTCCTCGAGCGGACGCTCGACGAACTCGGCCCCCGGCTGCGCTGCGCGGTGCTCGTCGGCGATCTCGAGACCGACAACGACGGCCGCCGCCTGCGCCGCCCCCACGCCTCCGTCGCCCAGATCACGACCGGGACGACCTGCCACCTCGACGCCTCGATGGTCGCGCGCGGGGTCGAGGCGCTCGACCTCGAGGGCGTGCGCCTGCTCTTCATCGAGAACGTCGGCAACCTCGTCTGCCCCGCCTCCTTCGACCTGGGCGAACAGGTCCGTGTCGTCCTGCTCTCCACCACCGAGGGCGAGGACAAGCCGCTCAAGTACCCGCCGATCTTCAAGTCCGCCCACGTCGTGGTGCTGACGAAGATCGACGTGGCCGACGCGCTGGGCTTCGACTGCGCCGCCGCCGTGGCCAACATCCGCCGCATCGCCCCGCAGGCCCGGCTCATCCAGCTCTCCGCCCGCACCGGCGAGGGCTTCGACGAGTGGCGGGCCCTGCTGGAAACGCTGGCGGCGGGCCGACCGGCCGGCGCGACGGACGACCGGGGCGGAGCCTAGCCGGATCCTGCCTGCCGTGACTTCGACCGACACCACCGTTGCGGCCCGCGGGGCCGGCCCGGCCGGGTCGGCCGCCGTTCCGGTGAGCGTCCTGCTGCGGGTGCGCGGCACGGTCCAGGGCGTCGGCTTCCGGCCGTTCGTCCACCGCCTCGCCCTCCGGCTCGGCCTCGCCGGCTGGGTGCGCAACGACCGGCAGGGCGTGCTCATCGCCGTGCGCGGGCCGGCCGGCCGGGTCGAGGCCTTTGGCCGGGCGCTGCGCGACGAAGCTCCGCCGGCGGCGCGCCTCGAGTCGGTGCGCGCGCTGCCGGATGATCCCGCGCTGCCGGAGGTCGGGGACACGTTCGTCATCGCCGCCAGCGATGACGCGGGCGAGGTCGAGGCCGCGGTTCCGCCGGACCTCGCGCTGTGCCCGGAATGCCGGGAGGAGCTGCTGGCGCCGGCGGACCGGCGCCACCGGTATCCGTTCCTCAACTGCACGCAGTGCGGTCCGCGCTACTCGATCGTCGAGGCGCTGCCCTACGACCGGCCGGGCACCACCCTGCGGGCGTTCCGGATGTGCCCGTCGTGCCAGGCTGAATACGACGATCCCGCCAGCCGGCGCTTTCACGCCCAGCCCAATGCCTGCCCGGTTTGCGGGCCGCAGGTGACCTGCGTCGCGCCCGGGGAGGAGCCCCCCGGGGCGCCGGTCGCCGGCGACGCGGCGATCGCCCGCGCCGCGCGCGACCTCCGCGCCGGCCGCATCGTCGCCGTGAAGGGCGTCGGCGGATACCACCTCTGCGTCGACGCGGCCGATGCCGCCGCGGTCGCGGCGCTGCGCGCGCGCAAGCATCGTGACGAAAAGCCGTTCGCGGTGATGTTCCCCGACCTGGCGGCGCTGCGGCGCTGCGCCGTAGTCTCCGCCGAGGCCGCCCGGCTGCTCCTCGGGCCGGAGGCGCCGATCGTGCTCGTGCCGCGCCGGCCCGGGGCGCCGCTTGCCGCCGGCGTCGCGCCCGGCAACCCGTGGATCGGCGCCTTGCTCCCCTACGCGCCGCTGCACGTGCTCCTGCTCGCGGCCGCCGGCCGGCCGCTCGTCGCCACCAGCGCCAATCTTGCCGACGAGCCGCTGTGCAC
>CALFZM010000419.1 GCA_937952235.1 uncultured Opitutia bacterium
GCGGCAGGTGGGTGACGCACAGCACCTGGTGGCGGCGCGCGATGCCGGCCATCTTCTCGCCCACGACCCGGCCAATTTCGCCGCCCACGTTCGCGTCCACCTCGTCGAACACCAGCACCGGCACTTCGTCCAGGTCGGCCAGCACGGTCTTGAGCGCGAGCATGACACGCGCGAGCTCGCCGCTCGAGGCGATCCGGCTCAACGGCAGCGGCGCCTCCCCTACATTGGGCGAGAACAGAAACTCCACGCCGCAGTCGCCCGCCGGTCCCAGCGCGGCCAGGGGCACGACGCGCGCCTGGAAGTCTGCCTTCTTGAAGCCGAGCTGGACGACGCTCTTCGCCGCGACCCGGGCCAGTTCCCGGGCCGCCTTCTCGCGCTGGCCGCGGAGGACCGCGGCCGCCTGGCGTGCCTCGCGTTCCGCGGCGGAGATCCGGCCCTCGAGCCGGGCCAGCGTGCCCTCGAGATCGCCCTGCACCTCCAACCGCCGCCGCAGCTCGTCGCGCGCCGCGATCACCGCCGCGACGTCGCCGCCATGACGCCGCTTCGCCTCCAGCCAGGCGGTCATCCGGGCGTTGAGCTCCTCCGCCTGCTCGGGATCGAACTGCAACTCCTGGCTGAGCGCGGAGAACTCCGCCCCGAGGTCGTTGAGCTCGACCACGGCCGAAGCCAGGCGGGCCACGAGCGGCCGGCTCGCCGGATCGATGCTTTCGAGGTGCCGGGCCTGGCGGAGCAGCTCCGCGATCCGCCCCTGCACGCCCTCTTCGCCGACCAGGCCACCCGAAAGCGCCGCGGTGAGCTCGATCAGCTCCTGCGCGCGGCTCATGCGCTGGTGGTCGCGCTCCAGCGCCTCCACCGCCTCCGCGGTGAGCTCGAGTCGGTCGAGTCGTCCGAGCTGGACCCGCAGGAAATCGACCTGGTCGGGCGCGAGCTTCGTCTCGTGCGCGAGGCGCGTGCGCTCCGCCACCAGCTCCCGCCAGGTCTCGTAATGCCCGCGGTACGCCGCCCGCGCCGTCTCGGTACGGCCAAACAGGTCGAGCAGCTCGAGCTGGCAATTCTCCTTCAGCAGCCGCCGCGGTTCGCTCGGCCCGTGAAAATCGATCCAGTGCTCACCGAGCCGCTGCAGCGCGGCGAGCGTGCAGAGGCCGCCGTTGACCGTGATCCGCGGCGCCTTCTCGCGCGGCAGGCTGCGTTTGAGGATGAGGATGCCGTCCTCGCACGCCGGCAGGTCCAGCGTGGCCAGGAGCGCGTCGATCGCCGCCGGCGCCTTGAAGTAAAGGCTCGCCTCCACCTCGGCGGCCGCCGCGCCCTGGCGGATCACGGTCTTGTCCGCCCGCTCGCCGGCCAGCAGGCTCAGCGCGCCGAGCAGGATGCTCTTGCCCGCGCCGGTCTCGCCCGTGACCACCGTGAAACCGGCGTCGAATTCGAGCGCGACTTCCTCGAGCAACGCCAGGTTGCGGATGCGAAGCGACTGCAGCATGCACTCCATGCAGGCACGAAAAAACCGCCGCGATCAAGCGGCGGATGCGACAATCGCAGGTTCCCCACGGCGACGTGCAATACCTCGGCGGACTTGGCTCCGCCGCAGCCGCAGCGCCGTCCGACCATTGCCAGCCGAAGCGGGCGGCCGAGGTTTCCCGGCCAGGTCACGGGTGGAAGAGCAGCCGCGCGTAGAGGTACGCGATGCACTCGCCCACCACCACGCGGACGCCCTGGCTGTACCGCCACCAGCGCGCCGGGTCGTAATCGGGATGCGGCACCGCGATCACGCCCACTTCCACCCCAGGCCCGAGCGCTTTCTCGAACAACAGCCGCGTGCGCCGGGCGTGCACGTCGGCGGTCACGACGTTGATGCGCGACAGCACAAGGTCGTGCTCGGCGCACCAGGCTTTCAGGGCCAGGGCGGAGCTGTACGTACGGTCGCGCGCCATGACCCGCGACGGCACGGGTTGCACGCTCGCCTCAGGCAGTCCCGCCACGCGCAGCTTCCCCGCCCCGACGTAAGCGACCGTCTCCGCGTCGCTGGTGTAGCCACCCAGGCCGACGATCGGCCCGCCGGTCACCAGCACCCGGGCGTAGCTTCCGGCCCGGAACTCGGCGGCGGCCGCCTTCATCGCGTAAGGGTCGACCCAGCCTTCCACCACGAGGAGGGGAGCGTCCACGCGGCGGGTGATGGCGAAAAACGGGTAGATCCCGAGCACGAACGTCGTCGCTGCCGCCAGCGCCAACCCGCCCAGGGCGAACCAGCCGCGCGCCGACAAACCCCAGCGTTCCCGACGCGTCAACATCCCCGCGCAGCAGCGGCAGCCTTCGGATGCAGTGGTGCTCATTGCTTCGACTGCACGGCAGGCGCGGCCTCGACGCAATCCCGGCCCGTTTTCCGCCCGCCGCCGGGCGCAGCCCCGAAGCGAAGGCGGCGCCTGGGCACCAGAAAACACTGAAGCCCGCAAGTCACTTGGTGACAGCGGGCTTCGTAGATGGTGGACCTTACTGGACTCGAACCAGTGACCTTTTCCATGTCAAGGAAACGCTCTAACCAACTGAGCTAAAGGTCCGGAAATCTGAGTCGGCGAGTAACGCGCCCGGCAGCCGCCAGCGCAAGGAAAAATCATGGACCCGCTTCACCTGTCCGCGCGAAAAACGCGGCCGCATCGTCGCGGTCGCGCGCAATCTGGGCGCGCAGTTCGTCGAGTCCCGAGAAGCGGCGCTCCGGTCGGAGAAACTGGAGCCACTCGACCGTCACGGTGTCTCCCTCACCCAGCGGACAGGGTACCAGCACATGCGCCTCGATCCGCGGCTCCGCGGTGTTCTCGACCGTCGGCCGCACGCCGTAGTTTGCGACGGCCGGGAGCGGACGCGACAGCCGGGGCCCGTTGACCCGCACGGCATACACGCCATGGCGGGGGCGCAATTCGGGCGCCCAAGGGATGTTCAAGGTGGGAAACCCCAGCGTGCGGCCGAGCCGCTTGCCGGGCGTGACCACCCCCTCCGCGACATAGGGAGCGCCGAGGCGGGCGTTGGCCGCGGCCATCTCGCCGGTCTCGAGCAGTGCGCGGATGCGCGTGCTGCTGACCGGCTCGCCCTCGAGGCTCACCCGCGGCGCCGTGAATACGGCGACGCCCGCCGCGCGCCCCTGTTCCGCCAGCGCCGCCGCGTCGCCCAGCCTCCCCTGCCCGAAGCGGAAATTCTCGCCGACGTAGATCGCCACCAGATGCGGCAGACGCCGCTGCAGCCAGGGGAGGAACTCCCCGGCGGGAAGCGCGGCCAGGCCCGCCGTGAACGGCTCCGTGATGACGACGTCCACGCCCAGCCCGAAGAGTCGTCGCGCCTTTTCCACTCCCGTCTGGATCATCCGCGTCGGCTGCTCCGGACGAAACAGCTTGCTGGGGTGCGGCCAGAACGTGAGCACCGCGCCCAGCCCCCCGGCCGCGCGGGCCGCGTCCACCGCCTCCTGCACCACCGCCCGATGCCCGAGGTGCACGCCATCGAACATGCCGATCGCGAGATGCACCGGCCGGGGCGGGAGCGTCGCGCGATCCAGTCCGTCGATGTGCGCGGGAAGGTTCATTGCCCGGCGGAGGCGGCGTGCGTCGTGCCGTGCGTCGCCCTCACCGCACGAAGCCGGGCACGGCGTCGCGCGGGGCGATCAACCGCTTTTCGATCTCGGGCAGCGGCATCGCCAGGATCTGATCCAGCGTCAGCGCCTGGCTGACCTGGAACCGGTCGGAGGCGGTGCGGCGCAGCGCGGCAAGGTGCGCGCCACACCCGAGCTTCTGCCCGAGGTCGTGCGCGAGCGTGCGCACATACGTGCCCTTCGTGCAGCGCAGGCGGAAATCGAACTGCGGCAGGGCGAAGCGCGTCAGCTCCCAGCTCATCACCCGGATGAAGCGCGGCTCGCGATCGATTTCCTCGCCCTTGCGCGCGCTCTTGTAGAGCGGCACGCCATCGATCTTCACCGCGGAATACATCGGGGGCGTCTGGTACTGGTCGCCGAGAAAGCCCTGGATCGCCGCCCGGACCTCCGCCTCGGTCAGGGCCGGGACGGGACGCGTTTCCATCACCTCGCCCTCCGCGTCCTGCGTGTCCGTCACCTTGCCGAACTCGACCGTGCCCTCGTATTCCTTGTCGAGGCTCATCAGGTACTGCGACACCCGCGTGGCCTTGCCCACGAGGAGAATCAGCAGCCCCGTGGCCATGGGGTCGAGCGTACCGGCGTGCCCGATACGCTTCATCTTGAGCTTGCCGCGCAGCCGCGCCACCACGTCGTGCGAGGTGTGATCGCGGGGTTTGTCGACGAGGAGGATGCCCTCGAGTTCCTTGGGTGGCAGCAGCATGGGTCAGGTGGGGCGGGCCGCATCGGCTGCCGCCAGGCGCTCCGCGAGGACCGCCACGAGCCGCTCCGTGAAGCCAGCCGTGTCCTGCTTCAGGCTGAGGCCGGCGGCGCAGGCGTGCCCGCCGCCCTGGAAGCGCGCCGCGGCGAGGTCGACCCGGTAGGCCGGATCCTTCGCCCTCAGGCTCGCCTTCACGGAGCCGTCCGCCCGCTCCTCGATCAGGGCGCCGATCGCCACGCCTTCGATGCTCCGGGCGTAGTCGACCAGCCCCTCCGTGTCCTCCGCCGTCGATCCCGTGGCTTCGAAGATGCCCGCCGGCAGCGTACCCAGGCAGATGCGGCCGCCGCATTCGAGCCGGAGCGACGCCAGGAAATGCTGCAGGAGGCGAAGCTTGCCGAGCGTCTCCCGCTCGAAGAGCTCGAAACCCGCCTCGGCCGGACGCGCGCCGCGTGCCACGAGTTCGCCGGCGAGCACGAAGGAGCGGCGCGAGGTGGAGTTGAAGCGGAACTGCCCCGTATCCGTCAGCAACCCGGTGTAAAGGGCCTGCGCCGCGATGGAATCGATCGACAGGCCCGCATCCAGCAGCAGGCCGGCGAGCATCTCGCAGGTCGCGGCCGAGGCGGTGTCGATGAGGTTGAAGGTCGCAAAGCCCGCGTTGGACAGGTGGTGGTCGATCGCCCCGAGGGGGGCGGGATAACGCAGCTTCAGCCGCTCGCCGCCGCGCGCGTGATCGGCGCAATCGACGAAGACGGCCGCGCGATCCTCGGCCGAGGCGAGCACGTCGTCGGTGCGCAGGAATGGCATGGACCGGACCAGGAACTGCAGGCGGCGGGGAACCGGGTCGGCATTGACGCAGACCACGTCGAGTCCGCGGGCGGCGAGAGCCCGCGCCAGGGCGACCTGCGCGCCGATGCAGTCGCCGTCGGGCCGCGCGTGGCCCACCACCGCGACGCGACGGCCGGCGAGCGCGTCAAGCAGGCGGCGGAACGTCACCGCGAACTGCGGATAAAAGGCTTCCATGAGCGCTACTCCGGTTTCTGCTCCGGCGGTTCCGGCGCCGGACCGATTTCATCCAGCATCCGGAGGATGCGTGCGCCCCGCTCGACCGACGGATCGAGCACGTACTCGAACTTCGGCAGGTACTTCAGCACGATGCGGCGCGAAAGCTCCTCGCGGATCTCGCCGGCGTGCCGGCGGAGCCAGCGCAGCCGGTCTTCGCCCGTCGCCTCGTCGCCGACGACCGAAACGAACACGCGCGCATCCCGCAGGTCCGGCGACACGCGCACCTCCGTCAGCGTGATCGCCACGGACTCGCTCTGGTAGCGCCGGCGCAGGATGTCGCTGAGCTCTCGTTGGACGAGTTCATTGACGCGGACCGTGCGGTTGCTCATGGCGGAGGAAGGGCGCCCGACGCTCGGCGAGGCGGAGAGCCTGGCGGCGCACCGGAGTGCGCCGCCCGCGTCGGGCGGAGATCACGAAAGACTCAAAGCGCGGCCCGGACCTTCTGGACTTCGTAGCACTCGATGACGTCCCCGGAGTTGTAGCCGTTGAAATCGTCGAGCTTGATGCCGCACTCGAGGCCGGCGCGCACTTCGTTCGCGTCGTCCTTGAAGCGTTTGAGCGTGGCGATCTTGCCCTCGTGGACAATCTCGCGGCCCCGGCGGAGGCGGGCGGAGGCGTTGCGGTTGATCTTGCCTTCGGTGACGAGGCAGCCGGCGACGAAGCCTTTCGCGAGCGGAAACACCTGCCGCACCTCGGCGGCCCCGGTCTTGATCTCCTTGATGTCGGGGTCGAGCAGATCGGCCATCATCTCGCGCACCTTGTCGCCCATCTCGTAGATGATGTCGTAGGTCTCGATGCGGACGCCGTGATGCTTGGCCAGCGGCGTCACGCCGTTCTCCAGCTTCGTGTGGAAGCCGATCACGAGCGCGCCGGTCGAGGCCGCCATCGCGACGTCGTTCTTGGTGACCAGGCCGACTTCGATCGAGACGATCTCGAGGGAGACCTTGGCGCTCCTGATGCCCTCCAGCACGTTGCGCACGGCCTCGGACGAACCGAACACGTCGGTCTTGATGATGACCTTGAGCACCTTCGCCTGCGTTGCCGCGATGTTGGCGAAGAGCTGTTCGACCGACACCTCCTTGGGCGCGGCGGCGGCGGTGGTGGCCGCCTTGCGGATCCGGAGCTGCTCCTCCTCGGCGAGCTTTTCGGCCTCGCGGGCGTTCTTGACGACCTTGAACATCGCGCCGCTGTCGGGCGTGCCGCTCCAGCCGATCACGCGCACCGGCGTGGCGGGGGTGGCTTCCTTCACGTTCTTGCCCTGGTCGTCGAACATCGCGCGGACCTTCGCGTAGTGGGGACCACAGACGATCGCATCGCCGACGCGCAGCGTGCCGCGCTGGACGATGACCGTGGCGAGCGGACCGCGGCCGAAGTCGATCTCGGACTCGATGACGAGCCCGCTGGCATCCGCCTTCGGATTCGCCTTGAGCTCGAGCACGTCGGCCTGGAGCAGGATCATCTCGAGCAGTTCCGTGATGCCCTGGCCCTTGATGGCCGAGACCGGCACCGTGATCGTCTCCCCGCCCCAGTCTTCCGGCGCGATGTTGCGCTGCTGCATCTGGTTCTTGACCTGGTCGAGGTTCGCGCCCTTCACGTCCATCTTGTTGACGGCGACGATCAGCGCGAAGCGGTCGGGATGATTCTGTTTCTCGGCGAGCGCGATCTTCAGCGCCTCGTCGGTCTGCGGCATGAATCCGTCGTCGGCCG
Organism: uncultured Opitutia bacterium; assembly: GCA_937952235.1. Classification (GTDB taxonomy): domain Bacteria; phylum Verrucomicrobiota; class Verrucomicrobiia; order Opitutales; family Opitutaceae; genus ER46. Next base: position 7,098 of record CALFZM010000419.1, read on the forward strand.
CGACCACGAGGATGGCGACGTCGGTCACGCTCGCGCCGCGGGCGCGCATCTTCGTGAAGGCCGCGTGGCCCGGCGTATCCAGGAAGGTGATCTTCCGCTGGTTGAACTCGATCTGGTACGCCCCGATGTGCTGGGTGATGCCGCCCGCCTCACCCGCGGCGACGTTGGCCTTCCGGATGGCGTCGAGGAGCGAAGTCTTGCCGTGGTCGACGTGGCCGAGGATGCACACGACCGGCGGACGCGATGCGAGGTGCTTCGTCTCGTCCTCCTCGGGCTTCTTCTCCTTCTTTTCCTTGGCGGCCGCCTGCTGCGCCGCCGCATCTCCGCGATGCTTGATCTCGAGCAGGAATCCGTACTTCTCCGCCACCTTCTGCGCCACGGCCTCGTCGATCGTGGAGTTCATCGCGGCGAAGCCGACGACCTGGTTGAGCTCGGAGATCAGCTTGAAGGGCTTGAGCCCCAGCGCCACCGCGAAGTCGCGCACGACGATCGGTGGCTTCAAGTGCAGGATCTTCACGTCGCCCTGCACGGTGATCGTGGGGGCGGCCGCGGGCGGCGGCTGCGGAATCGGCGGGGGGACGAGAGCAAGACGATTGTCGCGACCGCCATCCAGGCGGCGCAGGCGGACGGGCGGAGGGCACGGGCGGCGGCAGCACCGGCGCCTTCGCCGGCGGCGGCGCGGCCATCGGGGGACGGGAGGCCGTCGTCGGAGCGGGCGCCGCCACCTGGGCGGCGGTTCTCACGGGCGGGATAGGCGCATGAGCGGGCGACGGGAAAGGTGCGTGAGTGGGCGTGGCGGGCCGGGGGGATGGCGGCGGCGCGGGCGGAATCTTGCCGACGGGCGGCGGCGCGGAGACTGGCCGCGGCACGGGCGGAGGTGCCGATACGGGGCGCGGTGCCGGCGGGGGCACCACCGGGGCGGGTGTCGGCGCGGGCGCCGCGGCGGCCTTCAACGCCGCAGCACGGGCCGCGGCGGCTGCCTCTTTTTCACGATCAATATCCTGCCGGGACTTCACAAACACGCCCACCGGGAGATTGACCTTGGGCGGCCCGCCTTCCGGCACGGCAGCTTCCGCCGGCGCGGAGACGGCCGGCTCGGGTGCCGGCACGCTGACCGTGCGCTTCGCCGCGAACTCATCCCGCAGCGCCGAAGCGCTGATGTTGTCCACCGTGCTCGACACCGACTTCACATCCTGGGCGATGATCCGACGCTCCTTGAGGAGCGCCATCATCTCCTTGTTATCCAAGCCGAGTTCTTCGGCCAGTTTGTGAATGCGAATGCTCATGCAGCGTGGTACGGGATTGCGACGATCGGAGGGTTACTGGGAACGGGCGGAGACGCGGTGGATGATATCGTGGGCTTCCTCGGGCGTGAACCCGGAGCCTTCCAGGTCGCCTGCCTCGACGCCCTCGAACAACTCGAGGGAAACAAAACCGGCCTTCACCAGACGCAACGCCAGCGGCTCGGCGATCCCCAGCGCCGCGACGAGCTTGCGCATGGCGTCGCCCTCGGGATCGGCTCCGACCGCCTTGAACTCCTCGATGTCCAGCCGCCACCCGATGAGCCGCGACGTGAGGCGGGCGTTCTGACCTTTGCGACCGATCGCGACCGCAAGATCGTCGGTGGCGACCTTGAGCAGGATGCGGTGCGTCTTTTCGTCGAGGACGATCTCGCGCGGCACCGCCGGCTTCAGTGCCTCGATCACCATGTCCCGCGGGTCGGCAAAATATTTGATGATGTCGATCTTCTCGCCCCCGAGCTCGCGCACGATGGTCTTCACCCGCGCCCCGCGCGCACCCACGCAGGCTCCGACCGGGTCCACCTTCGGGTCGGTGCTCGTGACGGCGATCTTGGTGCGGTAACCCGGCTCGCGGGCGAACGCCTCGATCTTCACCGTACCGTCGGCCACCTCGGTGACCTCGAGTTCGAACAGCCGGCGCACGAATTTCGGGCTGGCCCGGCTCAGGATGATCTCCGGTCCGCGCGGCGTGCTCTCGATCTCCAGCAGAAGGCAGCGGATGCGCTCGCCCGGCTGGTACTCCTCGCCCGGCACCTGCTCCTTGCCCGGCATGACCGCCTCGGCCTTGCCCAGGTCGATGAACAGGTCGTTGCGCTCCCGCCGCCGTACCGTGCCGGTGACAATGTTTCCGACCTGATCCTTGAAATCGTCATAGATGCGATCCTTCTCGAACTGCCGCAGCCGTTGCATCACCGCCTGCCGCGCCGTCTGCGCCGCAATCCGGCCGAGGCTCGATGGATCGATCTCCTTTTCCAGCACCTCGCCGATCAATGCGCCCGGCTTCACCGCCTGCGCCCTTTCCACATGAATCTCCGTCTTTGGGTTGCTCACCGAGTCCACCACCTTGAGCAGAGACCAGGCGTGAAGCTGTCCATTCTTGGGATTGATCTCGATCTTCAGTTCCTGACCGGAATTGACACCCTTCTGGGCCGCAGTTTTCAGCGCATTCGCGATCGTGGCGATCATGTCGGCACGGGGAATGCCCTTCTCCTTCTCCATGTATTCCAAGACCGATAGAATTTCGCTGCTCATAGGTGACTTCGCCGAAAGTGGAAAAAAAAAGCGGGCCACAGGGCCCACTTTCAAAAAGTGAGTTCGATTGAGAGTGAAAAAGTAGTTACCCGTGCAAAACCTTGTCAAGCCCCCCGCCCCGGAGCGGTTGGCCGGAGGGAGGTTACCGGCATGAGGAGGCCGGTTCCCGCTCCAGCCACCAGCCCAGCAAACCTTGCGCCACCCCGTTGCTGAACGGTCGCCGCCGGCTCGCGCCGTACCCCGCCTGACGCAGGCCCGCCAGCAGCGCCGGTGGCAGATCACCCGGTTCCCACATCGACCAACACCCGGCGGCGTTCGACGAACCGCCCGCCGCGAGGAGCGGCAGATATCCGTCGATCGCCAGCGTCGCCGCCCGGCGTCCGGACACGTGGCCACCCAGCAGGGTCGCAAAACGACGGCGCAAGGCCCCGAAACCCGCCTGCTTGCGCGCGCTCGCCGCGGGGAGCCCCACTTCGAGCGCGGGCAGCTCGGCGCCGAGGGCAAGCAAGCGCTCCGGCCAGTCCGGAACTGTCCGCACGCCCGCAGCGTACTGGGCGAGCCGGATACGAGGATGATTGGCCGGCCGCACACCCTGCAGGCTCCAGCCGTCCGCTTCCGCCGCGAACACCCGCTCCGTATCCACCCGTCCGGCCTGCCAAGCCGACAGCGGCCAGCGGCCGCCGATGCGCAGGAAGGGCGCCCGATTATAGCGGTAACCGAGCACTTCCAGAGCGGTTAGGTGGCAGGCTTCGACCCAGCCAGCCGCCTGCACCCGCAGGCACGCGAAGCGCACCTTCTGCGTCCAGCGCTTCGCGGCGGCCGCCGCGAGCCTCGCCGCCCTCTCCGCTTCCGGCAGCCGCGCGAGTTCCTCCGGCAGCCGCGCCGCGGGGCGCTGCGCCAGCCTTTCCACCGCCTCGTCGGCGGCAAACTCCTCCAGCCCACGGTGAAGCCAGGGGAGCAGCACCAGCACGGGGATATCCCGCCCGCCGGCGCCGATGGTCCGCCGACCGGCGGGCGGCGGAAACAGCACCACGTGCAGGATCACGCCATCGTAGGCCGCGTCCGCCGCATGCCCGTGGGCGTCCCAGTCGGCCGCGTGCAGATGGAGCTCCACATCGCCCCGCTGCTCGGCCGACTCCGGCCCGCCCCACTGCAGCACCGCCCCCACGAAGTCGGGCCCGCCGAGCAGATTCCAGCGTCCGGGATGACGGATGCGCAGAGGCCGGCCGTCGGTCAGGGTGAGGTGGTCGCGCGCGAAATCCCCCCGCAACCAGATCTTCTGGAGCAGGCGTTCCGGAAATCCATACGCGCCCTCGAGCCCGAGGATCTCGGCGACCTGGTGGACGCGGCCCGCTGGGAACGGCATGTCGCGATGCCGGTGCGACGACCCTCCTTGCTCAAGCGCCAACCGCCGGGAACCCCGGGATTGGGGACTCGAGACGGGCGAGGCGCGCCTGTCGCCTCCCTGGACGCACTACGGCCATCTTTCCACCCGCGAGCATGTTATGCGAATATCTACCCGATATTTATGCCGCCACAACAGGCTCGACAGCCTCCGCGCTCCGGCGCTTCGTCCGGTCGCCCCCCCAACGCATGCCTATGAACAACTACCCGCGCGCCGCCACGCTCCTGGCGGCCCGAGCCTGCGCGCTCGCCCTGCTCCTGCTCGTCTGCCTTCCGGGCCTGCGCGCCCAGAACAACGCGGCCCTTTCCGGTCGCGTGCAGAACGAGGTGACCAGCCAGTACCTCAATAACGCCCGCGTCTCGGTGCGAGGCACCGACATCGCGACGTTCACCGACGAGACCGGCACCTACCGCCTCTCGGGCCTGCCCGCCGGCCCCGTGACGCTCGACATCTTCTATTCCGGACTCGACCCCCAGCAGATCACGGTCGAGGCCCGCGCGGGCCAGGTGGTGCAGCGCGATGTCAATCTCACCAACAAGGCGACCTACGGCGACACGTCGAAGGTGGTGAAGCTCGACGCCTTCGTGCTCTCGTCCTCGAAACTCACCGAGGGCGAGGCGCTCGCGACCAACGAGCAGCGCTTCGCGGCCAACATCAAGAACGTCGTCGCCACCGACGCGTTCGGCGATGTCACCGAGGGCAACGTGGCCGAGTTCATGAAGTTCCTCCCCGGCGTCACCGTCGAGTACTCCGACGCCTCGCCCAATGCAGTCGCGATCCGCGGCTTCGATCCCAACATGACAGCCGTCTCCGTCGACGGCTCCCAGCTCGCCAACGCATCCGGCAGCGCCGCCAACCGCTCGTTCCTCTTCACGCAGGTCTCGATCAACAACACCTCGCGCATCGAAGTCACGAAAGTGCCCACGCCCTCCAGCCCCGCCGACGGCATCTCCGGCACGGTGAACATGATCAGCAAGAGCGCCTTCGAGCGCAGCCGCGCGCAGTTCAACTACCGCTACTTCCTCTCCGCCAGCAGCGACGGCATGCAGATCAAGCGCCAGCCGTATCCGACCGATGAGTACATCGACCGGATCAAGCCCGGCTTCGACTTCGACCTCACGCTGCCGATCACGAAGAATTTCGGCATCGTCTTCACCGGACTCACCTCGAAGCAGTGGAACGAGCAGAACATCTCCACCATGACGTGGAACACGAGCGCCGCCGGCACCGGCGCCACCCCCTCGCGGCCCTACCTGCAGTCGCACCAGATCATCGACGCGCCGAAGTGGTACGAGCGCCATTCGACCAGCCTGAAGGCCGACTGGCGGATCACCCCCAATTCCGTCCTCTCGATCGGCGGCCAGGCCACCTACTACGTCGACAAGAACGGCAACGTGAACCGCACCGCGACCGCGGGCACCAATGCGACGCCGAGCATCGCGGGCGGGACAGCGCTGAGCTACGACGCCACCACGACCGTCGGCGCCACCGGACGCGGCGGCGTCAGCTTCGGTGGCAATTTCCTGCACATCGGCGCCCGGACCCTCGGCTCCAACCTCCGCTACCGATTCGACAACGGCGACTGGAAGATCGACACCGGGGCGCACGTTTCCACCTCGAAGACCTGGCGCCGCTACGAGCAGAAAGGCACGTTCCAGGCGCTCAACCTCTCCATGCTCAATCCCGTGCGCGTGACCTTCGAGGGCATCACGCCCGAGCGGCCCACCCGCATCCGCGTCTTCGACAACACCAATCGCGAGCTCGATATCAACGACATCAACAACTACCGGCTCAACGCGACCAACGCGGCCACCTCGACGGACTACCGGGACCACAAGGAAAACGTCCGCGGCGGCGATCTGAACCTCCGGCGCCGCCTCAACGTCCTCGGCGTACCCGGCGCCCTTCAGGTCGGCGGCCTTTACCGCGCCCAGGATCGCGACCGCCGCTCGACGACCAACCAGTGGAATTACAATCCGCCCGACGGCAACCCGTCGCCGGTGCCCTTCCTCGCCCAGGTCTACAAGAACCGTCCTAACTACTTCGGCTTCGACAATATTCCCTGGACGGCCACGAGCCGCGCCGTCGCGGCCTGGCGGCAGAACCCCAGCCTCTTCATCCAGACGCCCACGCAGCAGGTGGCGGCCGCCCAGGCCCAGATCGTCGGCTCGGAATGGCTGCGGGAGAGCGTGACAAGCTACTACGCCCAGCTCGAGGCGCGCCTGTTCGAGAACAAGCTCAGCGTGCTCACCGGCGTCCGCTACGAGAAGACCCACGACAAGGGCGCGGGCCCCGTCAACGAGCCGGGCGCCGTCTGGCAGAAGAACCCCGACGGCACCTTTGTGCGCAACGCGCAGGGCCAGCGTATCCGCCGCGCGGATGCCGGGGCCGTCGGCTCGATGGAGGAACTGCGGCTCATCCGGCAGGAGCGCGCCAACCTCGGCAACCGTTGGTACGACGGTTACTATCCGAGCCTGCACCTCACCTACAACGCCACGGCGAATTTTCTCGTCCGCGCCGCCTACGCCAAGACCTACGGCCGGCCCGACTTCGTGAACATCGTACCCAACGCCACGATCACCGAGAACGACATCGAGTTCTCCACCGACCCCAACGCGATCCCCGGCGTGATCGCCGTGCGCAACACCGGCCTCAAGCCGTGGACGGCGCAGAACTACGACCTCTCCGCGGAATACTACACCGACAGCGGCGGCCTCGTGACGGCGGGCGTGTTCCGCAAGGACATCACCGACTTCTTCGGCACGCTCCAGACCACCGCGACGGAGGAGATCCTCGACGAGTTCGGCCTCGACCCGCGGTACGTCGGCTGGCGCCTCAACTCCACCATCAACGCCGGCGACGCCCGTGTGTCGGGAATGGAGTTCAACGTCCGCCAGTCGCTCGCGCCTTTCGGCCGCTTTGGACGCTACTTCAGCGTGTTCGCCAACGCCACCAAGCTCCGGCTGCAGGGGAGCCGCACCGCGGACTTCAACCGTTTCCTGCCGAAGAGCGCCAACTGGGGCTTCACGTTCACCCGGAATCCCGTGACGTTCATGGCGAAGTGGCACCACCGCGGCGAACAGAACCGCGGACCTTCGACGGCTCAGGGCCCCTTCGCCTTCGTCTACCAGGACGCCCGCACGACCCTCGACGTGAACCTGTCGTACCAGTTTCACAAGCGGCTCACCCTGTTCGTGAACTCGCGCAACGTGACGAACGTGCATTTCAACGCGTCGCGCTACCAGTCCGACACCCCCGAGTACGCCCGCCGCAGTTCGAGCAACTCCTATGGCGCGCAGTGGGCCTTCGGCGTGAAGGGCACCTTCTGAGCCCGGCGCCGCGCCGCCCCGCAGACGGGACTTGCCCGCGCGGGGCGGTTGCCTCCACCGTCGGCGGCGGCGCGCAGTCGCATCCGGAGAGGTGGCAGAGTGGTCTATTGCGGCGGTCTTGAAAACCGCTGTGGGCGAAAGCTCACCGGGGGTTCGAATCCCTCCCTCTCCGCCACCTCTGAATCGGGCAGCTGATCGGTGTAACCCAGCGAAATGTTTGAAATGGGTCCGGCGCCGGTGGCGATCTACTCGCGCCGATCGATCGCCTCGGGCACCGCGCGCACCGAGGCGATCGCAGCCACGAGCTTCTCCATCTCCTTGTTCGCGTCATGCCACCAATCGGTGGACCAGATGCGGTACAACTTCCAACCCAGGCCTTCGAGGATGAGCTGGCGGAGCTTGTCGCGGTCGCGGGCGGTGGCGGCGCGATGATAGCTGGCACCATCGCACTCGATGCCCAGCAGGTACCGGCCGGGTGAGTCCGGGGCCACGACGCCCAGGTCGATGCGATAACCGGAGCACCCTACCTGATGATGAACCTCATAACCGGCCTCACGCAGGCGGACGGCGACCATGCGCTCGAACTCTGAATCCCACCCGGCGGAAGCGGTGGCGGCGGTCGCGGCAGCCAGCGCCTTCGGACCACGGTCGGCGTAATCGAGGAAGTGCTTCAGGTCGCGCACACCGCGCGCGCGGGAACGGGTGAGGTCGATCTGGTCGGCCCGCAGGCCGCTGAAAACAAGGACTTCGTGCTTGGCGCGCGTGATGGCCACATTGAGCCGGCGCTCACCGCCGTCACGGTTGAGGGGACCGAAATTCATGGAAACCTTCCCGGACTCGTCCGGACCGTAGCAGATCGAGAACAGGATCACGTCGCGCTCATCTCCCTGCACGTTCTCGAGATTCTTCACGAACACCGGTTCGCCTTCGACCGGAGGTTCGTCCCCAAAGTGGACTTCGATCTCCGGGTGCCGGCGGCGTTCCTCATCGATCAAATTCTCCACGAGTTGCTGCTGGGCCTGGCTGAAGGTGACAACGCCATAGGAGCGGCGCGGCCCGTCGGTCCTGCGCAGGCGCTGCACCAGCTCGGTCACCAATGCCTCCGCTTCCTTCCGGTTGGTCCGACTGCCGCCCTTGTCGTAGCGCGCTTCCGGCAGATGCCGGAAGTGCACGCCGCCATGCCCTGCCTCGGGCGAGGGGAACGTGAGCAGGTCGTTCTCGTAATACTGACGATTGCTGAAGGTGATCAGGCCCTCGTGCCGGCTGCGGTAATGCCACTGCAGTCGTTTGTGCCGCACCTGATTGCTCATGAGTTCATCGAGCACGCTTTCGAGATCCCGGTGGGCGTCCGGAGTCAGGTCATCTTCCTCCTCGCTGCCGGCACTGCTGAAAAAATTTGTCGGCGGCAGCTGCTTCGGGTCGCCGACCATGATCAACTGCTTGCCGCGCGCGATGGCGCCGACCGCATCCCAGACGGGAATCTGCGAAGCCTCGTCAAAAATCACCACGTCGAAGCTTTCGTGCGAGGCTTCGAGATACTGCGCCACGGACAATGGGCTCATGAGCACGCAGGGTTTCAGCCGGGGAAGCAGTTTCGGGATGCCGGCGAGGAGCCTGCGGACCGGAATATGGCGCATGCGTTTGCCCAGCTCCTTCCGCAGCAGCCCGATTTCAGCCTTCGGCACATCCTCAATCCCTTGATCGCGCGGGATACCCGCCGACAGGCGCGCACGGATGAGTTCGCGGGACAGGCCGGCGAGCTTTTCGTCCAGTTCACGGAACCGCTCAATGCGCTCGTGGTGTTCGCGGCCGAAGAATTCCCGCAATGCCGGCTCCCGTTCGATCAGGGCGAAAAGCATCGCCTTGCGGAAGCTGCGTTCGAACAGCGCGGGCACATCCAGCGTCGCGCCCTCGGCGGATTCCAACGTCTGGATCAGCGGCTCGAGCCCGGTTTCCAGCGCGGCTCGCCGCGCCTTCTGCCAGGAGCACCATTCGCGGATCTGGTTCCACGCCGCGGGCACGCGATCAACGAGCGCACGCACGGCGGCGAAATGATCGCTCGCGGCATCGACAGATTCCCGGCGCAAACTCAACTCTGCTGCGAGACGGTCCCGGGCCTGCTCGAAGAGGGACAAAGTCCCGGCATACCTTTTCAGGCGATCACCCATGCCGGTGCCCGGGGCATAGGCCGAAGGGGCCTCGGAAAACAAGGTCGCGAGGAGCTGACGCAGCTGCCCCAGCCCTGCCAGGTCATCACCCGCGCAATCGACCATGCGAGCGTGTAACCTCCTGCCCCATTGGCGGGCCCGCCCGAGTGCCTCCGCCGAGGGTTCTCCCTTGGCCCACAGCTCACCCAGGCATGCCAGCGCGGTCGCGGACGCCGCGACGAGATCGGCGTTGATGGCGCGGAGTCGCAGGCCATCACGCAATACGTGGGAAAGCGTTTCAACCGCCGGTTTTGAGCCATCGGTGCGAACCGTGCGCAACCGGCCCCGCACTGCGCCGAAGCGCAGCCATTTGACGAGAATCCAAGCCTGTTGGCCCGAATTCCATTTCGCCAACAGGGCGTCCAGGTCGAGGGCCAGAAGCCTGGTCTCGTCGTAACCGGAGAGGCGTCCCCGCAACTCGACGCGCTCTTCCACCAGTGCGATCCAGCGCTCCAGGTCGCCCGCCAACAGGTTCCACGGCGTGGTGGCGAACGCCGGGCCGACCGGTTCAGGCGCCAGAAGGCTTTCCGTCAAAGCGCACAGTTGGTGCAACTGGGTCAGGGACACCGCATCTCCGGATTGCCGCAGCCAGGTTCGCAGTTCCCGCGTGGCCGCGGCCGCTTCCTGCGCATGGCTGGTCAACGCTCGGATTTGTTCGAGCGCGCGTTCCGCCCAGGAAGGGGACCATTCCTCGCAGGCGAGCGGCGCCAGCGCGTGGTCGTGCAGCGGCATGACGACCCGGGCGCGCTCCTGCAGCTGACGGGCGAGCTGCCGGACGCCCTCCAACTTCGCCGCCGGGGTTTCGAGCAGGGCCGGCCAGGCATCGAGCTTGACGGTAGCTTCCGTCTGACGCGGCAGAAGGTAATCGAAACAACGGTACGCACTGAGACCGCAGGCAGTCCGGCGATGCAACGCCCGGGTGTAACCGTTCAGGGCTGCGCGCGAGCGCTCCAATTCGGCAGCGCGGTGCTCCCAGTCGACCGCCCCGCCTTCCGCCCGAAACTTGAGGCTGCGGTCGAACTGGGCGAGGACGTCGGCCTTTCCGGTCTTGTTGGAATGCAGTTCGAGGCAGAACGGCTCCAAGCCTTCCTCGCGCAGACGCCGATGCACCACATCGAGGGCCGCGCGCTTCTCGGCGACAAACAGCACCCGCTTTCCGTGGGCGAGACAGTGGGCGATGATGTTGGTGATGGTCTGCGACTTTCCCGTGCCGGGCGGGCCTTCGAGCACGAAATCGTGGCCGGCCGCCGCGGCCATGACCGCCGCTAACTGCGAGGAGTCGGCACTGCGCGGGCAGAACACGTCCCGCGGATGAAACTGGTCGTCGAGCTGCGACGGACTGATGTCGTTGGGCGGATTGGCGTAGGGCGTGCCGGCGGCGTTGACGAGGTGGTTCACGATGCGGTTGCGCGTCAGCTCGTCCAAGCGGTCGGCGAGGTCCTTCCAGAGGAGAAACTTCGTGAAGGAAAACTGGCCAAGCCAGATCTCGGACTTCACCTCCCAGCCGGGAAGATCGCGCACGGCATCACGGAAGAGCTGAAAGACCCGGGCAACATCCGCCCCGGTCTCGTCTTCAGGCAGCGGGTCCAGGCCGGGGATCTCCTGGTGGAAATTCTGCCGCAGCATTTCCATCAGGGTGACGTTGAGCCGGGCCTCCTCGTCGAGGCGGCGAAGCGAGAACCCTTCGAGCACGGATTTCCGCTTCAGCTCCACCGGCACGAGGAGCAGCGGCGCGCGATAGACGCGGTCGCTATGCTCGGTTTCGCGCCACTCGAGCAGTCCCACGGCGGCGAAGAGGGTGTTGGTGCCGTTTTCCTCCAGGGCATTGCGGGCGGCGCGGAATAGTTCCGTCAGGCGCCGCGCATGCTCGGACTCGTCAAGATGGGTGTGCAGCCGGCCATGTTTGAGCTCGTCCCCCAAATGGGCGGCGAGCGCGTCGGCGCGCTGTTGTTTCGACATCGTAGCGCCGTGGCGAGGATCGTCCTCGCTCATCAGCCTGGGTTTCGGGCGGAGGGCGAGTTCGGTCTCTGCCGCCAACTCATCCTCCACATGCTCGGGGGCCGCGGAAAGGAGACGGAGGGTCGATTTGGTCTCTTTGAAATTCAGCAGGCGGTTGCGCAAACTGAGGTCGAGCAGCCGGCTTTTCCATTGGTCGATGCGCGTGGCGGGCTTGGCTGCGGTCACCGTCGTCGGATGGATGGGCTCGGCGAAGTCGCGGTCGCCGATGCCTTCCACGGCCACGGTTGCCCCGCCTGACCCCGACGACTCGTCCACGTGGCCGACGCCCGGAATCGGCAGCGGCACGATCCGTCCGATGCGGGCGCGGCGGACATCGAGCGCGAGGCGGAACGGCTTTTCGATTTGCAGGTGTTCGCGGGCGAGCCGCTCGGCGTCGCCAAGCTGACCCGGGACTTCGCTGGCGACGAGCGTCGTCTCGAAGACCGTGATCAATTGCTCCGTCTCCAGCTTGCGGCACTGTTGCAGGGCATCGGCTCCTTCAGCGGCAGGATCGGGAAAAGTCCGTTCCTCCAGCCAGCACCCGGCGTAAGCGTGGCCCTCGTGCATCAAAACGAGCGGATGGAGGCCGGCGCGTTCGCAACAGGCGGCGAAGAGCAGGGCCAGGTCGAGGCAGGTGCCGAAGCGTTCGGCCACGATGCGGGAGGGAAACGAGACCTTCTGGCCGGAGTTTTCGAAACTGGCCGGCGGATTGATGTACCGGAGGCCGAGTTCGGCCACGGCCCGGTAGATCGCGGCGACCTGCGCCCAAGCGCGCTTGCGGCTCTTGTCCTGATAGCCGTTGAGCGCGGCGCGCCCGGTGGACTCGCGCAACAAGTCCGAAGCGCGGCTGAGAATCGGCATGACGGCCGGATCGTTGGGCAGGATGAACGCGGCCAGTATCTCCGGCAGCGAAACCAGACCGCACCACTCGTTGCGCGCCAGCAGGGAAACCGCCTCGGTCCGCGCACAAAGTTTCTCGTCGCCCCCGACCACCTCAACCTTGAGCCAGCCGGCGACCTTCTCGTTCAGCTCCGAGAGAAACCCGGGACTGAGTTTCAGATCCAGCGGCGAGATGCGAAATTCGCCATGGGCCTCAAGCGCCTGCAGCCGAATCTCCACCGGCGCTGCAAACGCCGGCTCGGTGGTGACACGGAGGACGAGGTCCTTCCGCGCGATACCGTCATTCTTGAACTGCAGCTCCTTGACGACCGGAATCGCGTTCTGCTGGAAGGCAAAGTTGATCGCAGGGTCGTGAACGACGGCCAGGGCAAACGCGTTCGGCAGGGAGGACTCGGCGTTGGTCATAAATCACAGTTCGTCCCGTCCCTTGCGGTCGAAACGCTTTCGGAAGTCGAATGAGCCCCTTCCATGGGATCAGAGGCGAATCTGACGATGCTGTTTCATACGACGGACCTGATCCACGATCAGTGACATGATCATACCGGTATCAAGATCATCTTCCGGTTGATCGCGCGCGAGAATGCCGGGCTTCCCTTGGTGGTTCAGATTTCAATCGCTTCCCCACCCCAGGCCCGCTCCACGGCTCGCAGGCCGTAGCTCAGCGGACAGGTGGAATGGTCCGGTGCAGCCCTGAAGAGTTGTCCGTAAACGTTCGGATTTCCCTGCGGGGGCAGCAGGGGATCATGTCTGGAATCGAGATTCCTGGCGACGTTTCCCGACTTCGCGGCCACGAGCCAGCAGGCCGGCGACTGGCTCGCCAGCGCGGGGAAGTTTCGCCCGCTGATTTCCAACCTTACCGCGCGGGACATTCGAAGTGACGGCGTGGGCCGGCCTCCCCGGCCGGGGATCGCGGCCGCGGTCGTCCGCGCTGTCGGACAAACGTCACGGCGCCCGCACCGGCACGTTCAGGATCCGCGCCATCGTCTCGCCGAACGATTTCCGACGCACCGCCTCCGGGACGCCGCAGGCGTCGAACAGGTCCTCGTAGCGGCCGAGCATATTGTCCAGGCCCATGCCCCTGGCCTCCAGGCCGGGTTGCTCATCGGTGCCGAAGAGGACCTTCTCGAACGCATGCCCCTCGGCCGGACTGTGGTTGGTCGGTCCCTCCCACCAGAGGTACTCCTTGAACGACTTCAGGTCATTCTCCTTCTTGATCAGCGTCGAGCCGGTGACGTCCCAGTAAACCCGCGGTCGCACCCGCGCGACTTCCGCGGCCTCCGCATACCACGGGTTCCCCAGATGGGCCCCGAGGATGTACAGCTCGGGAAACCGGGCCGAGATGGTGAGCAGGAGGCTCGGCCGCATCCGCGCATAGCCGCCCGCGTTGATGCCGGTGTGAAACAGCGCCATCAGGCCGTGCTTCGTGATCCGCTCGTAGATCGGGAGGTAGCGATCGTCGTCCCAGTCGCGCTGCGGCGAATGCAGCTTGATCCCGCGGGCACCGTTGGCCGCAAAATAATCCACGTCCGCCAGCGCGTTCGCATCGTCCACGCTGAGCCGGCCGTAGGGAATGACGGTTTCGGGATGCTTTCTCGCCGCCTCTGCGATGGCGCCGTATTCCCGGCGCCAGCCGTTGACACAGGCCATGGCGTTGCGGGGACGGTAGGAGGCAAGCAGGCGGTCGACGTAGCCGGGAGTCGGACTGAAGTGCTGGTGCGCATCGATGATGAATCGTCGAGGCAACTCCCGGCGCGTACGACCGGCGACCGCGCCGGCGGCCCGGGGAACGAGCCCGGCCAGGACCGCCGCACCCGTCGATTTCAGGAATGAACGCCGGGAAGGCACGGGCGCGTTGGACATGGAGCCAACGTCAGACCCGGGCGACCGCTCGCTCAAGGCCAAAGCAGGCGTGACCGGCAGGTGCGCAGCTCGGCGGCCAATGGCTCGGCGATCGTCGGATTCGTCATTGGAGGCAACGGCCCGCGCCGCCTCCTCATCCATGCCGCCAGCCCGAGTCTGCCGTAGCCGGATCGGGTTCCGCTCGCGCCCCTCCGTTCGGCGGCGGCTGCGCCCCCGCCGCCTCGCCCGGCTTTCCTCGCGAATCTTAGCTTTCCTTGGCGTCTTCGCGCTCAAGATCCCACTTTGAGCGGCTACGCATTTACTTGATGTGCTCGAGGCCTGATTTGAAGGCCAACGGCATGAGTCCGCTTAGCGCCGCCGCGCGATGCGCTGGTCGGCTTCCGCCAAAGTGTCCGGGCCTCCCGCCGTGGCCGGGCCAATCGTGCCGAAGTTGACCTCCGCCGGCAGGCGCGCCACCAGCGCCGCCCAGCCCCGCGGCTCCGCTTCATACAGGAAGTGCCGCACTTCGACGTAGTTCATTCTCCCGTTCGCCGGAATATAGTCGCACGCAATCAGGCGGATCGCCCGGAGCTCCGCATCGAACGCGGCGAGCTGGGTCCGCACGGCGGCCTTGCGATCGAAATCCAGCGACTCGAGCCGCCGGTACGCCACCTCGATCGCCGGCACGATCTTCTCTCCGCTCAACGCTCCCGCGCCGGAGGGTCGCGCACGGGAGAAACGGTCCACGAATCTCGCCGGCAGCTCCGGTCGCCGGTAACCGCGGTCGTGGTTCCAGAGATCGTAGAACGCCGCGAATCCGACCGGGTCGGCGAGGGTGAGTTCGTCGATCGCGCGCGTGATGGCGTTCTTCAACGCCACCGGCGTGCGCGTTCCCTGCCGCATCGTGCCAAGCCGAGCCAGGTCGTAGACGCGCCGGCCTTGGTGTTCATAAACAAACTCCCGCCGCGCCGACTCCGGAATTCCCGGCGCACGCGCCAGGACATGGGCAATGCGATTGGAGATCTCCGCCAGCGCCCGCTCGGGCACCGGCAGAAGCTGCCGCCCACGCAGGTACTCCGCCACGGCGTCGGCATGGGCGTGGCGCGCCTGGCCTTCGCGCGCGCCCCCTTGTCCGAGTTGCTGCACGAACAGGTCGACCGTGGCGTCGACGAGGCGACGCACGCCGCTCACCGCCTCCGCCGGCGCATTGTAGCCGATGCGTGTGTCCTCCACGTGCGTATCGCCGGCGACCCGCACGAAGCGCCCGCCCACGAAGGCGAGGCAATCGTCGTCGTGAATCGCCGCGCGCGACGACCACACGATCACGTCGTCCCGCTCCCTCGGGCTCGGATGACGCGCCAGGGTTACCACATGGCGCAGCTCCGGACCGTGCGCCAGCCGCTCCTGGAATCCGGCGGCGTTGAGCCGACGTGTCCAAGTCTGTTCCACCTCCTCCTGAGTGACCAGCCATGCGACGCCCAGGTGGGCTTGAGAGCCGACGAGTCGCGCGGTCACCGCGCGAAAGCCGGGAAGGTGTGCCAGCCCTTCGCTTCCGGTGGCTTCCCGAGCCGCATACGAGCCGAGAAACGCCGCCTGCCGCGCCGGCAGGTCGCTGCCAGCCGCAAGCCACGCCGCCCAACGGTCGTCGGCGACGGCCGGCGCGCCGCCGCTCCGGCCCACGTGGGCGAACAGGTTGGCGACCGCCTCGTTGACCGCGCCCGCGAGCAGCTCGCGCGTGAGCGCGGGCGAGGCAAACCGAAAGACCGCCGCATGGGCGAGCACGGCCGTCGCCGCCTGCGGCCGCCCGCCGCGGAGCACGCGCACGGGCACGAGTAATCTCGCGTCGGCGTTGAGCAGCGCGACCGAGTGCTGGTCGATCGGGCGCCCTCCCCGCACGGTGCGCACGGAGCCCGTTGAGGTGCCCAGGCTGATCTCGAGCGCCAACGCACCGGCCGCGTCGGTCCGGCGGCCCAACTGCTCCAAGGCGACGATCAGGTCGCGGTACGCCTCGGTATTCTTGCGCCCGTAGAGCTCGCGCACCGCCTCGGTCCAGCGGAGGCGCAGACGCGGACGCTCGTGTTGAGCCAGCAGCTGCGCCACGCTCAACCGCGGTGCCCGCAGCACGGATTCCCGCCATTCGGCCGGGTCGGCGAACGCCAGATCGGCCTCCCGCCAGGGCGTCGGACTGCCAACGGTGGCGCCAAGAATATCGATCTGCCGGCCGAGTTCCTCGAGGGTCATGGTCGGCGTCGCCCAGTCGGACTCCATCCCCACGCCGGGTGCGGGCGCGGGCGGCTGCGCCCCCCAGAGAGATCCGAAGAACAGAGCCGCTCCGGCCCGCGCAAACGTGAAGAGGAGACGCTTCATGGTGGAACCAACGCTTCGTCGTACGAAGTCCGAAGAATATTCCCGAGTAAATCCACCTAAAGTGCAAAGCGGGACCCTGGACGCAATGACGCGGAGGTAAGGAAAGACTCGCCCAGAAGACGGGGTGAAACCTCGCATTCCTTCGCGCCCTTGCGTCTCGGTCTGGGCTACGAGCGGCTATGACTTTACTTGTTGCCCTCTCACCGTGGGCCGCAGCGCGGGGGTTTCCAATAATCTTCGGAAGACTGCGCTTCGTCGGACTGCGTTCCTGCAACCTGGCCCGTGGGCGGCCCGGCCGCCTCCTCGCTACTCCGGCGGCACGGGGCCGTCCCAGCGCCGCGGGTGCAGCACGATGCCCGCGATCGCGACCCGGCGGTCCTCATCGTAGTCCGAACCGAACAGGAACACGTACGATTCCTCGAGCCGGACGCGCCGTGCCACCAGCACGCTCCGGTCGTTGCCGGCGTCCCTGAGTTCCCACCCCACCGCCCCCGAGGGATCGTCGTCCGCCAGGGTCGCAAAGACCTTCCACTCCGGCCGGTTCAGCGACAGCAGCTCCACCCCGGGCCGCAGCGTGCCGGCGGTGCGCAGCAGCTCCCGGGCGCGCGCATCGAGTTTCGCCAGCGGCAGCGCGAGCACGTCGACGGAGCCGTCGAACTTCACCTCCGGAAACTCGAGTTCCGCCCCCTCCGGCCAGAACACCTCGAGTTCCAGGCCGGGCGTCGCGCCGACGGGGGGCGACGGCTGCACGTAGGGAGCGCCCCGCCCGGGGGCCACCGGATGCAGTTCGTGTAAGCGCCAGACGGTCGGCCCCTCGCGGTGCCGCACCGTCACGGTCGTGCCGCCCGGCCAGCCTTCCGGCGTCGTCGTCCGCCAACCGTCCCAATGGTGTTTCTGCGCCGCGTCCCACAGCCTCACCTCGGGCCGGCACACCGGGTCGAAAATCAGCTCCACCTGTCGCAACGTCGGCCACAGCGGGAGCGAGCCGCGCAGCGGCAACGCGTTGATCCCGCCCCGGCGGAAGGTTCCACGCAGCTCGGACGCGGAGCACATCAATCCGAAACCCGGATCGAGCACCGGCACGACCTCGCTCCAGGCGGCGAACTCGACCCGGCCCACGCGAATCCGCTCCAGGCCCCAGTTCCGGTGCTCTCCCTCCGGCGGATGGAACGGCACGGAGAACGCGACCCCCTCCCCGGTTGCCGTCACCGACAGCCGCGTCGTGAGCGCCTCTTCCCGCTGCGTCGTCACCAGGTCGTTCGAACCGATCCGCCCGGCAGGGCTGAACACATGCCACGAGCGCGACTTCTTCACATCGCGCTCCCGCTGCGCGCGGTAATGGCATTCGATCCCGACTTCCTCGCCCGCGTCGGCGATGCCTCGCAGGATGATCCGCACCTCGGCTTCGGGCAGGAGCGTCGAAAGGGGATGCAGGCCGGAGTCGGACGCATTCATGGGCAAAGGGAGAAACAGCGGCAGCAGCAAGAGGGGCGACCAGCGCATGCGCGCCAGCTTCACGCAAACACGGTCCACCGTCCAGTAGCCGGTTGACCCAGCGACGAACGACCGGTCGCTCACGCTGCGGCTGGAGGTGGTCGCAGCCGCCGCCGCGACATCGGAGCGGCGCGGGGTTCCGGGCCAACTCCCCGCTGCACCCGTCTCAAGCCTTCTTCTTTCGCGGCGGCGGCGCCGGCGGCGGCTCGCTGGCGTCGCGCCGGGTGTCGTCGAGCCACTCCTGATACGCTCGCGCCAGCCGGGCCACGAGCGCGGGTTCCTTCGCTGCCAGATTCCGCCTCTCGCCCGGATCGGCCCCGAGGTCGAAGAGCTGGAACTCCTGGCTCCGTCCCGGGCGCATCAGCTTGAAACGCCCCTGCCGCACCGCCGCCTGGCCGCCATACTCCCAGCCGAGCACCCGCTCGGGCGCCGGCGCGTGGCCGGCGAGGATCGCCGTCGGGTCGATGCCATCC